>JABDBW010000055.1 GCA_013288485.1 Bacteroidota bacterium | reverse complement strand
TTGCGGTTACGTAGCTATACCCCAACCTCAATTTTTTCGTCAAATTTTAGATAGATAGCCAATTTTAACGTTATGTTTTAGATATTCGCTTTTTATATGGAATATTTACAGCAGTCGTTTAGTGTGCGGTTTGATTACAAGGTCTTTTTTACCTCAGGACTTTTCGACCCAGCCAATACCGTGTTGGATGATTTTTTAACAGCCGACGCCGCATCCGGATCAGTCAAAAAAATATTATTTGTAATAGACCAGGATGTATTGAATGCTACCCCCGCGTTATCCGATAAAATAAAGCAATATTTCGCCGCCCATAAAACCGTACAGCTGGTTTCAGAGATCATCGTAGTGCCCGGCGGCGAAATAGTAAAAAACGACGAAGCCTGGTTCAGCAAACTGTTAAATACCATAAACAAACATGGCATCGACCGTCATTCCTACGTCGCGGCTATTGGCGGCGGTTCTGTTCTGGATATGGTAGGATATGCCGCCGCTGTCGCGCACAGGGGGGTAAAACATATCCGCATACCAACAACTGTTTTATCGCAAAATGATTCGGGTGTGGGTGTTAAAAACAGCATTAACTATTTTGGTAAAAAGAATTTCCTGGGCACTTTTGCCCCGCCCGTGGCCGTTTTTAACGACGACCAGTTCCTGCTCACTTTAACCAACCGCGATTACCGTTCGGGCATATCAGAAGCGATAAAAGTAGCCTTAATAAAGGACCCTGTATTTTTTGAATGGCTGGAAAATAACGCCGCAGCGTTAACGGTACGCGATATGGCTACTATGAAATACCTGATAAAACGTTGCGCCGAACTGCACCTTAACCATATTGCAAGTCGTGACCCGTTCGAGAAAGGCTCGTCGCGCCCGCTTGATTTTGGGCACTGGAGCGCGCATAAGCTGGAGCAGCTAACCAACTTCGGGGTGTTGCATGGCGAAGCCGTGGCCATGGGCATTGCTTTAGATACGGTTTACTCCAATCTTTCGGGCCGTTTAGCTGATGATGATACGCACCGCGCCATTCACCTGATCAAAAAAATGGGGTTTGAAATTACGCACCCTTTACTGGAAGTAAATTCGGACGATAGCCCCATCCTGGTGGGTTTGCAGGAGTTCAGGGAGCATTTAGGCGGCCAGTTAACCATCATGCTGCTTAACCGTATCGGCGAAGGCGTGGAAGTTCATGAAATTGATATAGCTATACTTAAAAGGGCCGGCGAAGCGTTGAAGAATGAGTATTCCGTACTGGATACCGCGTAATCAAAATCTACCAATATGCAGTTAACGCAGGGGCATTTAACCTATTGTACAAATATTCATGCGGGTGAAACCTGGCCCGCGCATTTTGCCGCGCTAAAAATAAATTTCCCGGAAATAAAAAAACAAGTATCGCCTGATAAACCGATGGGGATTGGCCTGCGTTTATCAAACGCTGCGAGTGTTGAACTGCAAAAACCAATGAACCTGGCAGCATTTAAACAATGGCTTGCAGAGAATGACGCTTATGTTTTTACCATGAACGGTTTCCCGTACGGCGAGTTTCACCATGCCGTTGTAAAGGACCAGGTACACGCGCCCGACTGGACAACCACCTTGCGGGTTGATTATACTATAAGATTGTTCCATATTCTTGCTGAATTACTGCCTAATGGCATGGACGGTGGTGTTTCAACCTCGCCGCTGGGCTATAAATACTGGTATAAAACCGATTGGGACCTGCAACAGGCTAAGGCCATCGCTACCGCCAATATATTAGTGGTTACCCAGGAGTTGATACGGATCAAGCAAAAAACAGGCGTAACCTTGCACCTGGATATTGAGCCTGAGCCTGATGGTATGTTAGAATCTGGAGAAGAATATATACAATGGTATGAGGATGAACTGTTGCCGATGGGTAAAGACAACCTTTCAAAAAAATTCAATATTCAGGCTGATGAAGCAGAGCGGCTGATAAAAGATCACATTGCCTTATGTTATGATGTTTGCCATTTCGCTATTGGCTATGAGCAGCATCAGCAGGTTATTGATGAACTGGCTGCAAAGGGCTTGAAGGTTGGCAAAATACAGATAAGTGCGGCTTTAAAAGCTGATCTGCCCGAAGATATTGACCAGCGTGACCCGGTAAAGAACGCTTTCGCGCGGTTTAATGAATCTACCTATTTGCACCAGGTTGTGGCTAAAACAAGCGGGGGCAATTTAGTACGTTACCCCGACCTGCCCGAAGCGCTGGCGGATATGGAAAATATTGCAGTTGAACAATGGCGGGCGCATTTTCACGTCCCGATATTTACGGAAGAATATGATTTGGTAAAATCAACCCAGGCTGATATTGTGACCGTACTGGATATTTATAAAAAGAAACCGTTCTCCAATCATTTGGAAGTGGAAACCTATACCTGGGGAGTTTTGCCCGATGAGAAAAAACTACCTTTAAATGATTCCATCGTGCGGGAGCTGAACTGGGTTACCGATCAATTATAAGTTAAATGCCATGAAAAAAACGGTTGTAATAGATGTTGTAGGCTTATCCAAATCGGTAATTGGCGAACATACGCCGTTCCTGCAAAAATATATAGCCGACAGGAATATTACCACTATCGAGCCGGTGTTGCCCGCGGTAACTACTTCGGTACAATCAACCTATTTAACCGGGAAATGGCCCAATGAAACCGGCATTGTTGGCAATGGCTGGTATGACCATACTGATTCGGAAGTGAAGTTCTGGAAGCAATCGAACAAACTGGTTAACGGCGAAAAAATATGGGACAAGGCGAAAAAAGAAGATCCTTCTTTTACCAGCGCCATTATGTTTTGGTGGTATAATATGTACTCAACTGCCGATTATTCGGTAACACCGCGCCCGCAATATTTAGCCGATGGCCGCAAAATGCCCGATTGCTATTCGCAGCCTGCAGAGCTGCGTGATATTTTACAGGAAAAACTTGGCCAGTTCCCGCTGTTCCAATTTTGGGGGCCGGGGGCAAATATCAAATCGACCCAATGGATAGCAGACGCGTCTATGTTGAACGATGACCTGCATAACCCGACCCTCACTACCATATACCTGCCGCACCTGGATTATTGCCTGCAAAAATTCGGGCCAGACCTGTCAAAGATCAGCAAAGAACTTACCGAGATCGATGCCGTTGTTGAGCAGTTGGTTACCTTTTATAAAAAGAAAGACGCCGAGATCATTATCCTTTCCGAATATGGCATCGCGCCGGTAAATCATCCAATACACCTTAACCGCCTGTTCCGTGAAAACGGTTTATTACAAATAAGGGTTGAACGCGGCTTAGAGCTATTAGATGCCGGGGCCTCCAAAGCATTCGCGGTTGCCGACCACCAAATAGCGCATATTTATATCAACGACCCGTCGGTTACCGAAAAGGTAAAAGCATTGCTGAAAGGTGTAAAAGAAATTGAGCTGATATTAGATAAAGAAGAGCAACAAAAACAACATATCAACCACGAACGCTCAGGCGATATAGTTGTTGTGGCTAATGAGCAAAGCTGGTTCACCTATTATTTCTGGCTGGATGATGCCCTTGCCCCCGATTATGCGCGTTGTGTAGATATCCACAAAAAACCCGGGTACGACCCTGTAGAAATGTTTATGACCTCAAAAGGCCGGGCGGCCTATAAACTATTGCGCAAACTGGCGGGCTTCAGGTATGTAATGGATGTGATACCCCTTGATGCCGCGCTCATTAAAGGCTCGCACGGGCGCACCAATATCCCCGAGGAATATAAGGCGGTTTTAATTACCGATGAACCGCAGAATGATGTTTTACCTACAGATGTGTTTGGTGTGATTTGGAAGAGTTTGAAGGGGGAGTGATGAGAGTATTCAAAAGAAGCAGCAGGATAGTGTGATTCTCCTCTTGAGGTAACAATATATCAAATGGGACAAGGTTTTTATGTATAAATGTTAATAACTATTGTCTTTTTATCGTAGTATTTATAACTATTTTTACTTATAAGGGTTTTTTCATATATTTGTGGGGAATTTTAGGGAGTAGTATTAATAACCTATAATATTACATTGGACACCAATCAAGATAATTTTAACGTCGATGACTTAGAGCAATCACTTAAAGGTGATGTTAGTGAAATGCTGTTGGCGTATGAAACCGGATGGTCGGAGCGGGGCATAGACGACAAAAAAAATTTTGAATCCCGAGTAAAGGTAAACGTTGATAATACAATAAATTATATAAAAGAGGTCATTGCTTACTTCCGCAAATTGGACTTATCGGTTAACGGTGCGTACATAAAAATAGAAAGAGTAAACTCATTATCTGTTATTATAACAGTGCCTACAGAAACCTTTATGAATGAAAATCTTTTACAGGTCTATTCATTTACCCATGATATACAACGTCAAAGCAGGTCAGATGATTATCGTGTTGAATTTTCCATAACTTACAATGAAGGCGATATAGACAATGATTCGCTATTATCCGATGGCTTTTTTGGTTTAATGAAGCCTGTAAATGGATAAGAAAGCCCACGCTAAACACAACGAAGATGCTTGTGAATTTTTACTAAAAGACGGAAACTATTGTGATTGGGTTGTAACTACCGCTTTTTATTCCGCATTGCATTATGTGCAACATGAAATTTTCCCAAGAGATATAAATGGGAAAAATTATCCGAATTTTGAGAAATATTATAATGAGCATTACGCAGGTTCACACAATAAGCCCAATAAACATATTTCAACAGTAAATATTGTAAAATCAGAAATTGGAGATCAGGCTCATCAAAATTACGAATGGCTTTATGGATTGTGCATGACAGCCCGTTATCGAAACTACAAAACGCACCCTTTCATAGCAGTAGAGGCCGCCAAACGGTTACAAAGATTAAAAACCTATTTAAAAAAATAGCAATCACTTTCTGGTCTCTCGATAGAGCCCTGCGCACGTATGCAAGGTTTCAGCGCACCCACAACCACACAGGGTCCTCTTCGAGAGACCGCTGCGAAGACATCCCGCTGCTTGTTTCGAACACTTACAGAATACCACCCCCAACTACATCGTTTCCGTAATTCTTTTGCTACAATACACATTTTGAATACAAAATACAATAAAGTATCAGGTTGAATTTCTTAATTTGCTTTATCTCTTTAGTTAGGTTAAACCAATTATTAAATAACCACCATGATGTTACTTCAAAACAAGTCCATTTTTTTAAAACGGGTATGCGCAATGTTGCTCCTGTTTATAGCTTTTAGCTCGGTGTTAAACGCGCAGGCTGTAAAGAAAAAAACAAAGGCAGTGAAAGCCACAGGTGTGGTTGATGCCTCCACCATGAGTGGTAAAATATTAGCAGGCTATCAGGGATGGTTCCGTACTCCCGGCGACAGGCCGGGAAGCACCAGTTGGGCGCATGTGTTTAATTCGCGCGGCGGCGATACCGGCAAGCTATTGCCCGCAAGGTTAGCGTTAGATACCTGGCCAGATATGAGCCAGTATGATAAAGACGAAAAAACCATAGTACCGGGATGGAACTTTCCTGATGGCAGCCCGGCTACCATGTATAGCGCGCAAAACCCCAAAACCGTATTGCGCCATTTTCAATGGATGAAACAATATGGTATTGACGGCGTATGGCTGTCGGAGTTTTGCGGAAGTTTCCGTAACGGCGTGCCTGATCCTGCTATGTTCACTATCATGAAAAATGTGCAGGCGGCCGCTAAAGCTACCGGGCGCACCTGGGCATTTATGTGGGATATGAGTTCATTCGGACCCACCACATCTAAAGAAATGGTTCAAAATACCTTAATAAACTATTGGAAAAAAATGGTTGACGACGGCATTGCCACCGACCCGCGCTATATGCACGACCATGGCAAGCCGGTGCTGCTGATATGGGGATTTTTCCCGGAGCGCCCTGCATCGCAACCCAGCTATATGAACCCGGTTGTTGATTTTTTAGAAGCACCCGGAAAATACCAATGCGTTTTAATAGCAGGCGCTACCAATACCTGGCGCAGTAAGGGCACACCCGAGTTCCAGGCTATGCTGATGCGTATGCAGGGGCTACAGCCCTGGAGCGTTGGCCGTCGCGTTACCGACCCCGCCACGGGCTACTCGGTACCTAATACCAGCGAATGGGCCGGCGATATCGCGATGTGTAAAGCGCATGGCGTAGTGTTTCAGCCGGTAATTAACAGCGGTACGCATAAAGCAGGTCCGCCACCACCGCCCGGAACATTACAGTCTGTACCGCGCCGCATGGGCCAGTACCTATGGCAGCAGTTTCGCGATGCCGATAAAACAGGCGTTATCAACAGCGCCTTCATTGCCATGTTTGACGAGGTGAACGAAGGCACGCAGATCAATAAAATTACCAGCAAACCGCCTGTACAAGCTCCATTTTTAACCTATAACGGCGCCACTAACGATTATTACCTGCGCCTGGTAGGCGAGGGAGCCAAATATATGCGCACCGGGAAACATGTACCCCCAACTATACCTATCTCGCCTTTCGACGCTAAAAAATGGTACAAACTTAAAAATTTAGCCAGCGGGCTGCTATTGAGTAATGAAAGTAAAACGGCAAAGGCATCGATAGTGCAGGCGGCAGACGGAACGGATAAAAACAGCGAATGGCAGCTTGTGTATCTATACGATGGCAACAATGGTTATTTCAAAATAAAGAGCAGGCTATCGGGCAAAGTACTTTACAGTACAGCCGATGGCGCTTTAAGCCAGGCAGCCGACCTGTCATCTGATTACGCGAAATGGCACCTTGAATTTGATGCTACAGGCAATTGCCGTATTATAAACAAAGTAAGCGGCAAGGCATTGAGCGGTAATAGTTCAGCTTCCGTTGTGGAAGTGGCTGATCCAACTAAACCGGCTGACCTTCTTGCGCGGAATGATCTGCGGTGGCAGGTAGTGGAGCAGTAGGTTAGTGATTAGAGATTAGTTAATTAGAGATTAGGATTATTATAGATTTGACAACTTTTAAAAAGTTGTCAAATCTTAAGCCCACTAAACGTTAATTTGGATTTATAACAGGTACGTTATATTTTTTTAAAGCCGGTCATTTAGCAACTAAAAATGCTTGTATAACATTTTGATTAGCTGCCCCCGGACCGGTATTACAATAGTATAATCCAGAATTATAACTGCGCGAAATAGCATAATATATGCCATCAGGATTACTTACATTATCCCCTTTATTGCTATTTAACAGCGTAGCCACCATGCCAGCGCTGTTTATCATACGTATGCACGAGGTATAAGGGGGAGATGTGTTATTATAATTACTATCGCTCACAAAAACATTTCCAAACTGATCTGCCGTTATTCCTTTTGGGTAGTAAAATTGTGCAGCCTTGCCTGCTCCGTCGGCAAAACCGGCTGCTCCGCTTCCCGCCAGGGTAGTTACCACGCCGGTGGGTGTAATTTTACGAATATTGAGATACTCGTCATCGGTTACATAAACATTACCCGTTGCATCTGCTGCAATACCATACAAGTTTCCAAAAGTTGCCGCTGTTCCCTGTCCGTCTGTATTGCCGTCGGCGCCGCTGCCTGCAAGGGTACTTACTAACCCGGTCGGTGTAATTTTGCGTATCCGGTGGGCGTCATTAATATATAAATTCCCCGCGACATCAATGGCCATCCCCCGGGGTGCTGTAAATTGTGCCGCTGTACCCTGCCCGTCAGCATACCCTGAAACGCCGCTTCCTGCAAACAAAGTTCCCGTAGAATTATATGTATGATCAATTTTATATATATTGTAATCATTTGACCCTACCGTATATGTATTCTCGTTTGCGTCAACGGCTAAACCCCAAAGCTGGGTTTGGGCCGGAACCACCTGATTATAAAATCCACTGGTAGACCTAACCCCCGTGGCTACGGCATTCACATAAGTATAAAGCGCAAAAAAAACCGAATCCCTCCCGCGATCTCCAACCATAACATACCCTCCGCCAAAACTTATACTACCCCCGAGATGGTTGAGTGGAAAGGTAGTAAATGTGCTTAAAACCGGGTAATCGACCGTAAAACCAGGATAAATTATAGTTGCGCCATTGGTAGTTAAAGTGAGGTTGCCTGATGTGGCATTGGCAGGTACGGTAACATCAATTTCTGTAGCTGTTGCCGAATTTATTGTTGCCGGCACACCATTAAAAGCAACGCTGTTATTGGCAATACCTGCACCAAAGCCAATACCTTTAATAGCTACAATAGTATTTGGCAGCGCCTCTGAAATGCTAATACCGGTAATGAGCGTAGATGCGAAAGTTACCTGCTTTGTAATGCTGTCTTTTCCGGCAGCATTACTGGCCACCAGCTTTACATTATATGTTTTTGAAACCCCGTAAGTATATGTTGGACTTTGTACAGTTGAATTAGCACCGTTATCGTCAAAATACCATTGATAGGTTTGGGCGTTTTTTGATGCATTGGTAAAAGTAACCGCACACGGAAGTACCTGGTTATTTGCCATAGTAAAATTAAAATCAGCGACGGGCAAAACCGGTGAGGTTACTGCCGGCGGAGTTTCCGCAGGCTTATTATCTTTTTTGCAGCTATTTATAAAAAGGGAAATTATAGCTATTGCCAATAAAGTAAAGTGTTTGCACAGGTTTGCCTTCATTTATATTTAAATAGATATAATGAAATATTAAATAAATATAGAACAACTATTTTAATAAATCGCTGTGTGCAAGCACTTTCTGCCCCAGCTGGGTCTCTCAATAGAGGACCCTGCGTTTGAAATCGTGCTGCTTCAAGCTTGTTACAATATTGCTGTTTCATTCCCGTTAAAATTTAGTAATTATAATTATTTGATAACCAGTATTATATCATGTAAGTACCTATAAAAAACCTGACGAATACGTCGTTACATCTTGTTTCATTCTGTTTCACTCGATCTTTGTAAGATGATGTTTATCAATATGTTAAGTCAAAATCTTGTTTCACGTGTTTCATTTGTTTCACACACGCGTGAAACAAAACACACCTCTATCCCTCTCTCGTTAACGGTTCGTAATTCTTTTGCTACATTCAGCAATAACTGCCCAAGTGTTTCTTAATTTGCTTTATCGCTGTTAAGCGTTATACCACTTAATTAAACCACCTCAAATATGTCATTTCGAAACTTACAACAAAGCCGTATTATCCTGGTAAAACGGACGTTCGCCCTGCTGATCCTGCTGGCAGCCTTTTATCTGCCCGTGCAGGCACAGGCCGTAAAGAAAACAGCAAAGGCCGCCAAATCCGCCGATGTGGTTGACGCCACCAACTGGGACAACAAAATAATGGCCGGCTACCAGGGATGGTTCCGCAACCCCGGCGATAACCCTAAAGATACCAGGCAGGGCTGGTCGCACTTGTTCGGTGGCAATGGTGCTAACGGCGCCATTATGCGTCCCGGTTTTGATATGTGGCCCGATATGAGCGAATATAAGGCCGACGAAAAGACCGCCGTACCCAACTATACCCTTCCCGATGGGAGCCAGGCTTACCTGTACAGCGCGCAAAACGCTAAAGCCGTAATGCGCCATTTCCAATGGATGAAGAAGTATGGCATTGACGGCGTATGGCTATCAGAGTTTTGCGATCACTTCCCCTACGGCAGGCAGGCGTACGACAGCACTACCGTATACACCATTATGCATAATGTACAAACTGCTGCCAAAGCTACAGGCCGCACCTGGGCATTTATGTGGGATATGAGCGGATTTGGTCGGCAAACACCTAAAAGCGAGGTTTACAATGTGATGATAACCAACTGGAAAAGGATGGTTGACGAAGGCGTTACCAGCACTAAAGGGCGCTATATGCACCAAAACGGCAAACCGGTACTGCAGATATGGGGCTTTTTCCCGGACCGCCCTGCTTCGCAGCCTGATTATATGAACGCTGTTATCGACTTTCTGCAGGCCCGCGGCAAATACCAGGCAGTTATATTGGCCGGCGTTGATGATAAATGGAGAAGAACAGGCACAGCCGCCTTCCAGGACATGCTGATGCGGATGCCTGGGTTGCAGCCCTGGAGCGTTGGCCGCGCTACAGTAGACCCAGCTTCGGGTTATAAGGTACCTAACAGTATTAATTCATGGGCCGCAGATATGGCCATGTGCAGGGCGCACGGTGTTATCTTTCAGCCTACCATCAATTCGGGCACCAATATAGCCGGCCCGCCGCCACCACCGGGAAGGTTACCTTCTGTACCACGCCGCAGCGGTAATTACCTATGGGCGCAGTTTGTAGCCGCCCAAAAAGCAGGTACCATTAACAGCGCGTTCATTTGCATGTTTGATGAGATAAACGAAGGCACGCAGATCATGAAAACTACCAACCATCCGCCAACGCAGTACCCGTTTTTAACATTTGACGGGGCCACCAGCGATTATTACCTGCGTTTGGTAGGCACGGCTTCTATGATGCTGAAAAAGCATATACCCATTACCCCCGTTATACCTATCTCTCCTTTTGACGCGAAGAAATGGTACCGCATACAAAATAAGGCCAGCAGTTTAATGCTTACCAACCAAAGCAAAATAGCAAAAGCACCATTGGTACAAACGGCTGATGATAAAGGAACCAACGGCGAATGGCAGCTAATATATGCAGCCGATGATGGCAACAGTTATTTTAAAATAAAAAGCAGGCTATCGGGCAAAGTATTGAGCCGCGCACCTGATGATGCGGTGATACAAACCCCCGACCTGAAATCGGATTATGCAAAATGGCATTTTGAATGGGATGGAACCGGCTATTGCCGTATCATCAACAAGGTAAGCGGAAAGGCGCTAAGCAGCAATAGCTTAACTGTCAACGGTTCGCCAATTGTACAGGTAGCCGACCCAACCAAACCGGCCGACCTGAAAACACGCGACGACCTGCGCTGGAAAATTATTGAGCCGATGTAATTATTATTAAAATAATACTAAAAATCCTGCCTGATAATTCATAGGGCAGGATTTTTTGTTTTAGAGGATAACCAGAAAATATTTTTTAACTTGCTTATAAATAGCAACAACCATGACACCAGCCGAATACATCGCGGACCAGGACCCGACCCGACAAGAACTTTTGACCAACATTCACGATATCATTATCAGGAACGACAAATTAGTTGTTGCCGTGGTGGAAAAAATGATGGGGAAAGAGATGATCATATACAATTGCAAAATATTTAAATACGGACTGGCAAGCGTGAAAGACTATATGTCGCTGCACGTTTTGCCGATGTATGGTTCACCTGTAATTTATGGCAAGTACAGCAAATTGCTGGACAAGGCCAAATTTCAAAAAGGCTGCATTAATTTTAAAACTGCCGGAGAAATGCCATTGCCCATTGTGGCTGAGCTGATAAAAGACTGCGCACCAATTGACCTGGCCGCTATGTACGCTAAGAATAAAAAAAAGTGAAATATCTGCGGCAATAAATTTCAAGCGGGGCCCTTACCTTTTAAAAAGCTTACCTTTTAAAATGCTGTTCATTACCTGGTCATAAAAACTTTGCCCTATGCTTATCCTCATTGTGCCCACGTTCAGCATATTGCCTTCGATGGAATTTATCCGGTTCATGTTTACTATATAGCTTTTATGAACCTGTAAAAAAAGATCTTCCGGCAGTTTTTCCTGTATCCCCTTTATGGTTAAGTAAACCACCAGTTTTTTATTAAGGGTATAAAGGGTTACATAATTAGCCATCGCTTCAACATAGAGCAATTCGTCGTATACCACGCGTTCAATTTTGCCGTCGCATTTAACATAAAAATACCCGGGTTCTGGTTTTGCGGGAGTGTTTTGTTTAAGTTTTAAAGTTTTTAGTTCCAATGCTTTTCGCGATGCTTTTAAAAAACGCTCCAGCGAAAATGGTTTTACGAGGTAATCAACTACAGCCATTTCAAAGCCATCAAGCGCGTATTGCCCGTAAGCTGTAGTAATAATAACCATGGGCATATTAACCGCCGACCGCAGAAATTGAAGCCCGTTCATTTTGGGCATATTAATATCCAGGAATACCAGGTCGACGTCAAGATTATTGATTAGGCCGGTAGCTTTTAACGGATTTTCGGCAGTACCGGCAAGCGCTAAAAAATCGGTTTCTTCAATGTATTCTTGCAAAAGCTTCCGGGCTATTGGCTCGTCATCTATGATGATACAATTTAAAATCATACGTCAAACAAAATTAAAGTGATCTCATAATAGCACTCATCATTAATAATAGTAAGCTGATGTTTTTCAGGATATAGTATTTCCAGCCGCCTCTTAGTATTAGCTATCCCCAGGCCGGACGATCTTTCGGTTTGGTTACTATTCGCAAAGGTATCTTTTGTATTAAAAACTTTAAACAGGAGATTGCCCTTTTCATATTTCAGAGAGATCTCTATCCGGTTCTCTTTATCTTCATTAAAACCAATGTATTTAAACGCGTTTTCGATAAAAGCGATAAAAAGCAGCGGTGCCACATTGATCTGCCCGTTTATGTCATCCGCGCATAACGAAACCGCTATTCGTTCATCGATCCTGCTTTTTTGGAGGGCGATATAGTTCCTGATATAATTTATTTCACTGCTCAACGCAATTTGTTCTACATTACACTCATACAACTGGTAGCGCAGCATTTCCGAAAAAACCAGCAGCATTTCCCTCGCGTTTTTATTTGACTTATCAATATGCCCGTAAATAGAGTTGATAGAATTGAACAGGAAATGCGGGTTAAACTGCGCACGCAAAAAATTAAGCTCGTTAGTGGCTTTCTCTTTTTCTATCTGTTCAATATATAGCTGCGACCTTATTTTCTCGATCACCATTTTAGCTGCCAGGATGCAAACCACCCAGAATAAAATATTTATAAACGAATCGAGAAAAATAGAAAGGTAATTAAATTGAGGGTTAACAACTTTAAAAACATAGGTAATTACCAGCATAGATACCGGTATCCTGATGAGTGCGGTTATAATGACACCGCCAATAAAATATACCCCGAATTTTACATACCGCCTTTTGTTAAGCAGGTGCGGAATGGTATACAGCGCGTTGAAATAATAGTTTGCCGAAATAAAAGCCAGGTAACAAAATTGTATGGTGATGGTATGCGTTAGCACCAGCGCCCCGTTCCTGAAAATGAATATCCAGAAAAAATAGGCTGCCAGCCAAAACAAGAGGTGATATAGTATTTTGTTTATTTTCAATAGCCCGGTTCTAATATTTAGTAAGGTAATAAAAGCAATTTATATTTAATTATTTCGGTTCGGTGCCCTCCGGAAATGGCAAGCCCTTATGGCAGGTATTACAGGTTACAACCAGCGCCGCGTTGCCAATTTGCGGATGTTTTAATTTAATATATTTTTTATTGATTCCAAGGGTCATGCGCATCATTACCCGTGCTATCTGTTTTTCAGGCTTGGCGTCGCTGGCAAAATCAAGTTTGCGGCTATCTTTTGCATTGGCATGGCAAAAATTACAGGTTACGCCCAGCCCGTCCTGGAAATCATCCACCATAATGCCCTGCAGTTCTTTCGAGCCGATGTTTTTTGGCAACACTTTTAAATTGGTGTAACGCACCGGTTCCGGATCACTTATAGTTGCCGCAGCTGTTAGGGTTACTGTAGCTATAAGTATTATTATAACGGCCAGTTTTCTATTTATTTTCACTGTATAAGGTTTTAAAATATAACTACGCCTTTTTTGCCAATACGTTCAGCATTACTTCCAGGTCATCAGATATGGTACTTGTGCCCCCTATGTTAAAATCCTTCCTTTTCATTTTGAATGATCCTTTAAAAATATAGCCATCGGTTGATGGCACAACGGTAAAAGGAAATGCTACCGGGCCCGATTTGCCTTTAATAGTTAACTGTCCGGTTAGCATGTAAACGCCGCTTTTACTGGTTGCGGCGACCTTTGCCGATGACAAGCGTATGCGGAGATAGTTTTTTACATCAAAATAGCTGTCGCCCCTTAAACTCTCATCGCGCATTTTAATGTCGGTATTTACGGTGGCGGCATTAATGGTTACATCGAAATTGCTGCTGGCCAGGTTTTGCGGGTCGAAATTGATCGTGCCATCGAAACCTGTAAACGAACCATCTACTCCAAATCCCAGGTTTTTAATGGTGAATTTCAATGTCGAACCCTGCTCAACCGGCTTGTATTGTGCCCAGCTTATTTGGGTTAATAATAATAGTAGTAATACTAATGATGTCTTTTTCATAAGTGATATCTTTTCAGGTTATTTCTGATCGCTTGTTGTGCCTGCTTCCATTAATGGCGTATCGGTAATGGCCAGCGTATGGTCATGCTCCACATAGTTTACGCTGGTTAGGCCCAGCATACTACGCAGTTTTTCAGCCGGAACTTTCATTGGCCCGGGCGAAGGCGCCGCGCCCGGTGCAGGCTGCGGAAACGCTGTGGAATTTGCGGTATGGAACGTAATATTCCCTTCAACTTTTTGTATGGTTTGATGGATATGCCCGTTTAAAACCGATACCGAACCAAAACGTTTCAGGAGTGCCAATGCCTGGGCACTGTCGTCGGTGCCCCAGCCCCATTGCGGGTAAATGGCCCAAAGTGGTATATGCGCAAAAACCACAATAGGCGTACTGTTTGATAACCCTTTCAGATCGTTCTCGAGCCATTTTAACTGGTCGGCGCCAATATAACCCAGGCCGCCATCAACATGGTTGGTAACGTTTACCAGGCCAATAAAATGTACGCCGTTCGAGTCGAAGCTGTACCAACCGTCGCCCAGGGTGCCTTTGCCGTAGCGTTCCAGGTATAGTTTGCCGTTATCGGTTACATCATGTTCGCCGGGCACGTAAAATATTTTCTCTGTTTTTACGCTTTTTAAAGTTTGCTCCAGCGTATCAAATTCATCGGCTTGTGCCAGGTGCGAGAGGTCGCCCGTATGCAACACAAAAGCGGGCCTCGC
>JABDBW010000054.1 GCA_013288485.1 Bacteroidota bacterium | reverse complement strand
AACTGGCGCTTTTTACGGAGAGCGGTAGCGAAAATTAATGACTTGAAGTAACTCGAATCCGCAAGGAGGAAGGGGAGGGCTGGTCGGTCAATGTTACACAAAACTTGAAACTTTATGGTGGGCTATGGTTCGTCATAGAGTGAGAACGGGAGATCAAATCGAAAGAGGCGGCTCCCGTTTTCGTTTTATATACTTTTTTTGTTTTAGTAGAGCCTGTCGCTGTCAAAGTACGTCGTTCTTGATGATTTCAATATCGGGACACTAACCCGATTACACAACTATTTTTTTTATTTTTTATTAACACGTTATTAACATTTAAATGACGTTACTTAACAAGAAAAAACCTCCATATTTATTTAATATCACTGTTTTAGCTGATCTTTAAGCGAGGTTATTAACAGTATTATTATTCACAAAAATCTATTATTTCCAAATTTTTTACACGCTCAAAAGAGCGCGAAATAAAAGTTTTCTTGTTTTTTTTCTAAATATGGCGTGTGTATTGCCAAGAAAATTGAGTGGCAGTGATACAAACATTACACAATTTTCAAGGTTGATTTAAAAGCGAATAAGAGGCAACGTATCGCGCGCCAGTGCGTATATTTATATATGGATGTAAAAGAGGTTGAACGTTTAATAAAGATAAGCCGGGAACACCCGCTGATGCCGGAAACCTATATACCCTGGCAGCTGGAACTGCAGCCTGATGATGTATTTATGCCCGAAATGCTGACTTCATTACACGGGCTTGAAATATACAATACCCTCACCCCTGTTCAAAAGCTGGAACTGGGCCGGCACGAACTGGTACAGGTAATTGCCTCTTACGCCTGGGGCGAGTGCCTGTTTTGTTTATTTATGACGCGGCACCTGCTTACTCTGCCAATGGATGATGTCGAGCATCAGTTTTTATTAAGAGAACTGATAGAAGAATTTCGTCACCAGGAAATGTTCGCTCGGGTTATTGCCAAATTAGGGGGGAAACCTATAAGGCAATCGGGGTTGCATAAATTTTTCGGCGAATTCAGCAATAAGTACTTACCTGCGGATTATTTATTTATGGGCAGTGTATCGGTTGAGTTAGTAACAGATGTTTACGGCAATTATGCCCGCAGGGCGCCAAACATTTACCCGGTACTGAAAAAAATGTTCGATCTGCATAATATTGAGGAGGGCAGGCACATACTATTTACGAAAAGCTTGCTTAAAACTTACGCTGACAAAGCAGGCTATATAAAAAGGACTTTGTACAGCTACGTTATCCTGTTCAATATCCTGTTCGTACGTACCATGTATGTGAAAAAGGAAATATATGAGCGCATTGGTTTGGAAAACCCGGAACAAGCCTATCAATTGGCCTCTAAACATTATAAAGAGAAATTCAGCCAAACCTGCTTAAAGGATATTACAGGTTTTGTTGATGAGTGGAAAGGATTTAACAACTTAACCCGCTGGGCGTGGCGGTGGGTATTAGGGGCTAAGGTTTAATCAATCTATTATATCACCTTATTAATACTCATCTCTTTAATTTCCTTACTCACCGGCCTGCCATTTTTAAATGCTTTGCGCGGGGTTAGGCCCAGTAATTCAAACATAGCCATATCCTCATCAAATGATGGGTTTGGAGTGGTTAACAATTTCTCGCCTGCAAAAATAGAATTAGCGCCTGCCATAAAACAAAACGCCTGCTCCACCACGCTCATTTCTGTACGGCCCGCTGATAGGCGGACAACCGTTTTCGGCATAATAACACGCGTGGTAGCTATCATCCTAACCATATCCCAGATTGATACCCGTGGCTGATCAGCCAACGGCGTACCTTTTACCGGCACCAGCGCGTTGATTGGAACAGATTCAGGGTGCTGAGGCAGATTAGACAATGTTTTCAGCATGGATATTCTGTCTTCAACCGTTTCTCCTAAACCGATAATACCGCCGCTGCAAACGGTTATTTTAGCTTTACGCACATGCTCCAGCGTTTGTAAACGCTCATCATAGGTGCGGGTGGTAATAATTCTTTTATAATCTTCTTCAGATGTATCCAGGTTATGGTTGTAGGCATATAAACCCGCATCTGCCAACCGTTGTGCCTGGCTTTCAGTAAGCATACCTAAAGTGCAGCAAACCTCCATATCCAGGGCGTTTACGGCTTTCACCATATCAATCACCTTGTCAAAATCGCGGTTATCACGCACCTCGCGCCACGCGGCGCCCATGCACAACCTTGAAGCGCCACCATCCTTTGCTTTTTGGGCAACGGCAATCACTTCTTCTTTAGGCATAATAGCATGTACGTCAACCCCGGTATTATAACGCGCGGCCTGCGGGCAATAAGCACAATCTTCCGGACAACCACCTGTTTTTATCGAGATAAGCGAACTGATCTGCACTTCAGAATAATCCTTGTTTTCGCGGTGTATAGACGCGGCTTTGTAAACTAGGTCAAGCAGGGGTGTATTGTATATTCGGGTAATTTCTTCTTTTGTCCAGTTGTGTCTTACTTCGGTCATGCTGTTCAGTTTTGAAGTTTCAAATTTATAATAAAAGCTTCATACAAATTAATGATGCAATAAAAGTTTTGTAGCCAGCCACAACGGCAATAAAAACCCTGCACAATCTGTAAATGTGGTGATAATGATGGATGATGCCACCGCGGGATCAACCCCTACCCTCTTTAATATTAATGGTATAGATGCTCCCGTAAGCCCGGCTATTACGAGGTTACCTGTCATTGCTAAAAACAAAACTAAACCAAGCATTGGATCAGCATCATAGAATAAAGCGATTCCTAATACTACCAGGCCATTTGCTGCGCCGTTTAGCAGCCCTACTAAAAACTCCTTTAAAACAGTATTATATGCCTGGTTATCGGTCAGGTCACTTAGCGATATACGCCTTACCGTTACCGCCAGCGCCTGTGTAGCCGCGTTACCGCCCATTCCGGCAATAATGGTCATATAAGCGGCTATTTGGGGGAGTTGTGAAACTGTTGAACCAAAATGGCGAATAATAGATGCCGCCAAATAGGCAGTAGCCAGGTTAATAACCAGCCAGGGCAAACGGCTTTTTACCGCTTCTTTCCAGTTGCCGCTCAGTTCCTCATCTTCAGATACACCGGATATTTTTAACATATCCTCTGTACTTTCCTGTTCCATTACGTCGATGATATCATCAACCGTAATGCGGCCAAGCAGCTTCATATTGTCATCCACAACGGGAATCGCCGTTAAGTTATATTGTGATATTAGTTTGGCAACTTCTTCCTGGTCAAGGTCGGCTTTTACAAACACGGGGTCGCCTTTGTATATTTCGCTTATCTTGGCATCAGCATGTGCTTTGATGATATTTTTGATGGAAACTACACCTTGTAAAGTTTTATTATCATTAACCACGTAAATGGTGTAGAACTCCTCCATTTCTTCGGATTGCCGAATGATCTCATCAAGTGCACCTTTTTTGTCGGAATTAATATTCACACAGATCAGATCAGAGTTCATTAACCCGCCTGCCGTATTCTCATCATAGCTTAGCAGCGCTCGGATACTGGTGGCATCTTCCTCGTCAATATCCTCCAGTATCTCCCGTTGTTCGTGCTCGTCTAACTGTGAAATGATATCGGTAGCATCGTCATAGTCAAGATCCTCAACTATTTCCGAACGTTTTTCAGGATCAAGGTTGATCAGTAATTCACCGGGACGATGCTCCTCGTCCATTTCGGCTATTACATCTGAGGCAATATCCGTTGGCAGAATATTGATGATCCTTTCCTTGTCTTCCTGCGGCAGTTTTTCAAATAATATGGCAATCTCTGAAGCATGGTATTCCTTCAGAACTATCTCTAATTCAGCATCGTCGCCTTCCAGCGCGGTTTTAATGCGGAGCAGGTCGGTTTTATCTATTTCAAAGGATTGCATATCGGCCTAAATTAAACATTTATGCCTGAAAAAGAGGAATAAAAAGGGAGATAATCTTATGGGTCGCCGCCATACCAGAACTACTTGGACCAGGGTGGTCCACCTGGTCCGGGGTGGTCCACCTGGTCCACCTTATACAGACCTAAGTTTTAAGACGTTTATATCTTCGTCGAGTAAGTAATTACGATGATAGCCAGCAATGCCAAAAAAACGCCGATCTTGTTTAGCGTACTCAATTTCTCTTTAAAAATAAACAGGCCAACAAACGTCCCCAATACAATAACCCCGATATTCATAGCCGAGAAAACGGTTGAAGGGTGATTGGCCAAAGCCCGGTGGGCCTTTAAATAAAACAGGATGTTGCCAAAATTAACTACGCCCAGCACCCCTCCAATTAAAATATGCGGCCAGGAGAAACGCGTTTTTTTACGGGCTATTTTGATGAGCAAACCAATAAACGAACAAATAAACGCCAGTACAAAAACAACAAAAAGTGAGGTAGTATAAGGTACCGCCTGAAAAGCCGACAATTGTTTAAACAAAACATCAATAATGCCCATGCCCACAAATACGATCAGCAAATAAAACCAGGAGCCAGGAGCCGCGCTGCCCCGCCCCCTTTGCCAGGGTATGGAGCAAATTATTGCCGCAAAACCTATGGCAATACCTATAATTTTTAGGCTGTTTAATGCTTCGCCAAAAATAAAGTACGCGGCAAGTATGGGGATGAACAGCGACAGTCGTTGCGCGATATCGGTACGCACAATACCCGAAAACCTTACCGAAGTTGCCAGTATTACAAAAAGCAATGGCAGCAATATACCGAGTGTGAGGTAATTATAAACGGGTACAGCCTGCAAATTTTGCAGCTGGGGTTTATAAATAAACCAGGTTAAAAGTATGGCGGCAAAGTAATTCCAGGTTATGGCTTGCAGTACATCAATATGATAGCGTTTGGCAAGCTTTAACAAAACAGAGACCGTAACACTGAAACAAATACTTAGTAAGATATAAAGCATCGGCTATTGTTTATTGTATAAAATTTGTAGGCTGTCGGTCCCTGATAAAACTTCGCCGGCAATTATACCTTTAATTTCCGGGGCTTTTATACCCCTTGTTAAAGAAATGCTGCCGGCAAAAATGCGCGCCTCGTCCCATAGCCCGGCTTCAATAAATGTATTTAGTGTATAGGCGCCACCCTCAATAATAACCGATTGTATATCCTGCAAATACAACTGGTATAAAATATATTGGGGTACAAAGCGGTCAAAATCTTCTAAAGCAATATACTTGTTTTTTCCTTCAATGGTTGTTTTTACCGAATTAAATATCAGTGTTTCAGCCGATTGGTCAAATACATTTAAACCGTTATCCAGTTCCAGCCTGCGGTCGATAACCACACGTTTGGGCGATCTGCCTGCGCCATAACGAACATTTAACCGCGGGTTATCAATAGCGACGGTATTCTTGCCAACTAAAACCGCGTCTTCTTCGCCCCGCCATTGGTGTACCAGCTTGCGTGATTCGGGGCCGGTTATCCAAAGTTGTTGGTTATTGTCCGGCGCAAAAAAGCCATCTTCGGTTTGTGCCCATTTAAGTATAATGTACGGCCGGTGCTTTTGTACGCGCGTAAAAAAGCGGCGGTTAAGCCATTTGCATTCCTCTTCTAAAACCCCAACTTCCACTTCAATACCGGCATCTTTCAGTTTTTCTATGCCCCTACCATCAACCTGTTCAAAAGGGTCGCGGCAGCCAATTACCACTTTGGGTATGCGGTGTTTAATGATGAGATCGGCGCAGGGCGGTGTTTTGCCATAATGCGCGCAGGGCTCTAAAGATACATAGACAGTGGCCTGTTTTAGCAATTCTGCAGTATGAGCGAACTGCGAAAGCACCTGTTTTACCGCGTTTACCTCGGCATGTGCTTCGCCATATTGCCGGTGATAGCCCTCGCCTATTATTTTGCCGTCATGCACAATTACAGCGCCTACCATCGGGTTCGGACTAACATTTCCCATACCTAAAGCGGCCAGGTCAAGGCAGCGCTGCATATATATTTGGTGCGAAGGCATGGTGTAAAGATAGTAGTTAAAGATTAGGGATTGAAGATTAAAGATTAGGGAATAGTGCTCAAATAGCTACTTTCGTGCAATGAAAACCGTGCAGGATGTATTTACAGCTTTTAGACAGGGCCTCGCCGCGCTATATGACGCGACTGAAATTGAAGCGCTTACTTTAACAACGCTCACCGAACTAACCACAGCCTCCAAAGCGGTGCTCAAAGCTTTTCCGGAACGGGAACTTACCCTAATGCAACAGGAAGAAGCAAACGAAATTCTCACTCAATTAAAAACCGGCGAACCACTGCAATATATTTTAGGTTATACTGACTTTTATGGGTTAAAGTTTTTGGTAAACCCTTCTGTACTTATTCCGAGGCCGGAAACGGAGGAGCTTGTTCAGTGGGCGATTTCCAGTTGGCAGTTTTCAGTTGGCAGTGGGCATATTTTGGATATTGGCACGGGCAGCGGTTGCATTGCCATCAGCCTTAAAAAGAATTTGCCGGGTGCAAAAGTTTCAGCTATGGATATTTCGCCGGATGCTTTGCAAACCGCAAAGCGAAACGTCGACTTAAACGGGGTTGATATTAATTTTATTGAAGCTGATATTTTAAATTTTAAATATAATTCCCCTCTTGAGAGGGGGCGCGTTGACGGTGCGGCTGCAGGGGTGTGTTATACGAGCGGGCTAAACACACCCCTACACCCCTCTCAAGAGGGGAATCGCACAAGGCCGCCGCTTCTTTCAATCACCCCGGATATTAAATTCGAAGTCATTATCTCCAACCCTCCCTACGTTACGCTTGCCGATAAAAAGCAAATGCACACCAACGTAACCGATTTTGAACCGCATACCGCGTTGTTTGTACCGGAAGATGACCCGCTGATATTTTACAAAGCTATTGCCGATTTTGCTGTTAACAATCTAACAGAAGGCGGTTTATTGTTTTTTGAGATCAATGAAAATTATGGCAGGGAAATTATTGAGCTGTTAGAAAATAAAGGCTTTAAAAATGTGAAGTTGCGGAAAGATATGAGTGGTAAGGATAGGATAATTAAGGCCACACGTTAGGATTTTAACTCCGTTGTCTGTGTCCTCACAGACAACCTATTGCAGTAACCTGTCTGTGATGACACAGACAGGGGAATCCTACTGCCCACTCACAACTGCCAACTCAATTCCTCGGATGAAACTGAATAATCGTCCCTTTTAAATATTCTCTGTCCAAATGCGTATATATTTCGGTTGTGGTAATACTTTCATGGCCCAGCATTTCCTGTACCGCGCGCAGGTCGGCGCCGCCCTCAACCAAATGCGTGGCGAAGGAATGACGGAAGGTATGCGGACTGATCGTTTTTTTTAGCCCGATAAATTGCACCAGCTCCTTTATCATCAAAAAAATATATACCCGGCTCAGCCTTGTGCCGCGGCGGTTTAAAAAAACATAATCTTCCTCGCCTTTTTTTATGGGTATGTGTACCCTTACCTGTTCTATCCATATTTTGAGCGCCTTAACAGCCGAACCGCCGATGGGTACTAAGCGCTCCTTGCTGCCTTTGCCAAACACCTTTATAAATTCAATATCGAGGTAAAGGTTAGATAGTTTGAGTTCGGTCAATTCTGAGACCCGCAAACCACAGCCATATAAAACTTCTAAAATGGCCTTATTGCGCGGGCCCTCGGGTTTTGACAGGTCGATAGCGTCAATGAGTTTATTAATATCAGTATAACTCAATGTATCGGGCAGTTTTCGCTGTATTTTGGGCGACTCTAATAGAGCTGACGGGTCAATTTTTATCATATCCTCCATCAGCATGTATTTATAAAACGCTTTAATGCCCGACAGGATGCGTGCCTGCGACGACGGTATCATACCCAATTCATTTACCCAGGTAATAAACAGGCGCAGGTGGGCCAGCGTAATTTGTTCGGGGTTTATTGGGGGCGATTGCGTTTCGGCAAACTGGAACAGCTTCTCCATATCGCGCGAATAAGCCTCGATTGAGTTAGCTGAAAGTGACCTTTCGAGCTTTAAATACGCCTGAAAACCTTTTATTGCTGATC
Organism: Bacteroidota bacterium; assembly: GCA_013288485.1. Lineage (GTDB taxonomy): Bacteria > Bacteroidota > Bacteroidia > Sphingobacteriales > Sphingobacteriaceae > Mucilaginibacter. The sequence continues at coordinate 7,629 of JABDBW010000054.1, read as the reverse complement.
GCCAGTCCAATTGATTTTAGTTTTAATGATTTATAGTTAAGTTTGAACTAATGAATATACAAATTATTAACGGCCCAAATTTAAACTTACTGGGCGTACGCGAGCAATCAATTTACGGCAATACCGGCTTTGAAACTTATTTAGCAGAGCTGCAAAGCCGTTATCCAAACCTAACCATTAACTACTATCAAAGTAACGTGGAAGGCGAAATTATTAATAAACTGCATGAAGTTGGCTTCATTTATCACGGTATTGTGCTTAACGCGGGCGCTTATACGCATACATCAGTAGCCATTGCCGATGCTATCGCGGGTATTACTACGCCGGTTGTTGAGGTGCATATATCAAACGTTTATAAACGCGAGGAGTTCAGGCACCAATCAATGCTGGCGCGTAATTGTAAGGGTGTGATAGCCGGTTTTGGGCTGGATTCTTACCGACTGGCTGTTGAGAGTTTGATGGTGAGTGGGGAGTAGGGAGTGGTGAGTTTAAGAAAAATTATATCCGGATGCAAAAACTATTGAAATTTACAGTATTAATTGCAGTAGCGCTTTTTGCTGCTGTACATATTGGTTTTGCACAGGATAAAAAGCCCTCCTCAAAACTTTCAGGCAGGGAGCAGAGAAAGGCTATGCATGTGCGCGACTCCGTGTTGCAAAGTTTCAATAAATCTGATACGTCCATTAATAACCTGCTTCAGCGGCTGCAACAGTACACTACCACGTTTAACCAGATCAACAGCAGCCTTTCGGAGGAATTAGATACGGCAGATATAAGCCAGCAATTACCCCCAACTGCAAGAAGAATAGCCAAGATCAAGGCGCAAGCAAATACCCATAAATCGAGCACTTTAAGGTATTTATTTGTATTGCGGGATAATTTAGACCATTTGCAGAGCAAGCTGGAAGACTGGCAAACTGACCTGGACACGATCAATAATAAATTGGTTCAAAACCAAACGGATCTGCTCCGGTTTTCGAAAGATTCTTTATTAATAAAAACCGTTCCGTCTGATAGTTTATTAAAACATACTTTTTTCGCGCAGCGCAAAGCCGCCCGGCAACTGTGGCATAAAGCGGATTCGGCCAACCGCAGCAACCTGTTTAAAATCAACCTACTGCAAAACAAGGTCACTATAGCCTACGCCAACATATTGGATGAAACCGACCAGATCGATTCGAAAGTAAAAAAGTTTGCTGCCAGGGCCGTTAATGGCGAATTTGGTTATATATGGGACATTGACCCCGCCTACAACGATACTAAAACCGCGTTAAACAGTACTATTAATTTAAACAACACCGCGCTTTATTACTTTATAAAGAGTGAAACGTTACTCCATTTCACAGGGTTATTGTTTATAGTTATAGTTTTTGTCTGGATACTATATAACCGTGCCAAAGCAAAACGCCTTAATGAAGATGAAACGATATTTGCACAGGCAAATTATATTTACAAACAACCCGTCATCTCGTCATTATTGGTGGGCATTGCTATTATCCCTTATTTCTACGACCATCCACCAGTAGCATTTTTGGAGTTATTTTTTTTAGTATCCGTTATACTGGTTTTATTACTGGTTAAGAAAAATATGCCGCGCGCCTTATTTAACGCACTTCACCAGTTATTTTATGTAACCCTGGTTTACAGCGTTAGTAATTTATTGATACAGATAACCAATATCGACAGGTTTACTATTTTATTTTTAAGTATCGCGTCAATAACAATTGCGCTTGCATTCAGCAAAAAGGTGAAGAAAGCACCCGAAGATTATTTACCCCATACCGAACTGGTGTTAAGAATATTTACCGGCCTGCAAATTTTATCATTACTATGCGATATAACGGGCAGGTTCAGCCTGGCAAAAATTATCGGTATAACCGCTGTGTACAATTTATGGCTGTTGGTGAGCCTTTATTTTGTGGTTAATATAATAACCGAAGGGTTGTTTCTGCAGTTTCAGGCTAAGAAAAATGCCGATAATATTATTGGCTGGATAGACTATACCCTGCTGCAAACTAAATTCAGGAAAATATTAAGCACACTCGCGGCCCTGTTATGGTTGTTCTTCCTGTTCCAGAATCTAAATATTGATGACTTGGCCACCGACTATGTGACCGATATTTTAAGCCAGTCGCGTACGGTTGGCGGCGCTTCATTTACCTTTGGTGGTTTTGTTGTTTTTATCGCGGTGATATGGCTGTCATCGGTAATGTCACGAATAATAAGCTACCTGTATGACGTTTCGGCCGAACATGCCAACTACATCACTTCATTAAAAAAGAAAAACCGCACGTCTACCCTTTTGATCAGGATAGGCGTTATCACAATCGGTTTTTTACTGGCGGTGGCGGCATCGGGTTTTCCGATGGACAAAATAACTATTATCATCAGCGCATTTGGTATTGGTATAGGCTTTGGCTTGCAAAACATTGTGAACAACCTGGTATCGGGCCTGATACTGGCATTTGAAAAGCCCATACAAATTGGTGATATTATTGAGGTCGACACCCGCTCGGGCACTGTAAAAGAAATAGGAATCCGTTCAAGTAAGCTGGCAACAGCAGACGGCGCGGAAGTTATTATCCCCAATGGCGACCTGATATCGCACCATGTAATAAACTGGACTTTAAGCAACAACAACCGCCGCGTTGAACTGATAATAAGTGTAGTGTATGGTTCGGATATTGAAAAGGTAAAAACTATACTCCAAAGCATTTTAAATAAGCGCGATGATATTATGAAACAGCCCGAACCGCTGGTTTTTCTGCATAATTTGAGCGAAAAATCGGTTGAATTCAGGGTATTGTTCTGGGCGGCCGATATTGGCCAATGGTTAACCCTGAAGAGTAATGTATTAACCGATATTTATATTGTATTTGAAAAAGAAGGCATTGAGATGCCTTTGCCGCAGCAGGAAATGCATTTAACTTTACCCGAACAGGTCAGCCTTACTAATAAAAATTCTCCTGGTCCAGGTCAGTAAAGGTTTTGTGTTTCCTGATAAAGAAATCCCATATAATGCTGCCATGATACATGCCGGTGAGCTTTGAATTATAGGTTGTGAGGTAGCCCCTGTCAAAAATATGCTGTATAAAATATTGATGCGCCCGGCTAACGGCCCAGGCATCCCTGCGTTTTCCCTCGGTTAAAAATCGGATAATAGCCATTGAGTCTAATACGAACCTTGCGCTTATTACAATAAATGCCTTCCAGAAAGGAAGGTTCTTTTTAATAAGCAGCAGGTTGTTCCTAAAATTCAGGTAAGTTTTAAACGGATTCTCGGTAGTAAGCGTTCCGCCGCCCAAATGGTATATTTGCGACTGCGCGCAGTACATAACTTTATATCCTTTGTTTTTTAAGCGCCAGCAAAGGTCTATCTCTTCCATGTGGGCAAAAAAACGTTCATCAAACCCGCCCGCTTCATCCCAATATTTCTTTTTGATAAACATTGCCGCGCCCGACGCCCAAAAAATCTCACCCGATTGTTCGTATTGCCCTTTGTCCTGCTCTATTTCGTACACTATCCGTCCGCGGCAAAAAGGGTAACCAAAACTATCAATAAAACCACCTGCAGCCCCGGCATGTTCAAAATGATCTTTTTCACTATATGCTTTTATTTTAGGCGCGGCAACAGCGATGAGTGGGTCGCTCTCCATCAAAGTTATCACCGGTTCTATCCACCCGGGATAAACCTCCACATCCGAATTTAACAGGATATAATAATCGGCCTCAACTTGTGCCAGTATGCGGTTATAGCCGCCGGTAAACCCATAATTGGTATCATTTTCAATAATACGAATAGATGGAAAATTGCTTTTAAGATACTCCACCGATCCATCAGCAGACGCGTTATCGCCAACAATGATCTCCAAATTGGGCCATTCTGATGTAAGAACCGATGGCAGAAACTCCTGCAAATGGTTTACGCCGTTCCAGTTTAAAATTACAATAGCAACTTTGGGGTAATTATTCATCAATTCACATCCTCCGGCTTAAATTTCCATCTCCGGTGCGACCAAAGCCAGTATTCGGGTTTCTCTCTTATTAATGATTCCAGGTATTTCACGTGAATTTCGGTAATTTCGTAAGGTTTGGTTTGTTTGGGGTCCTCCACCAAAGGTACTAAGGTATAAGTATAATAGCCTCTTTTTACAAAATCAATTCTATAAAATATCACCACGCAATCCATCACCTTTGTCAATTTTTCAACCCCCAGGAAAACCGCTGTAGGCTGATTAAGAAAATTAGTGAAATATTTGGCATCTTCTCTGATAGGTGTTTGGTCGGCAGCAAGCACGGTAAAAGTTAATTCGTTCTTATATTCTATCATCTTGCGCAGCGTTTGCCGCATAGATATCATGGTGGCCCCAAAACGTGAGCGGGTTTTATTAAAGAAATCAGTAAAAACAGCGTTTGACTGCGGTTTATATACGATGATCCTTCTTTCATTAGTGAGGAAACCAAAGCTTAAAGTGGCCATTTCCCAGTTGCAATAATGGCCCGCGGCGGCCATAATACTTTTACCCCGGCTGAAATAATGTTCTACCAGTTCGGGATTGGTGCATTTCATCCTACGCAAAACATCCTTTGCCGGTATACTGATAGATTTTATGGTTTCCATCATCAGGTCGGCCATGTATTTATAATACTTTCTTTCAATAGTTTTGCGTTCATCAGCCGATTTTTCGGGGAAGGAATTAAGCAGGTTCTCCTGCACAACTTTCCTGCGGTAACCTACCAGGTGATAAAGAATAATAAATAAAACATCCGATACCCCGTACAAAAACCAAAAAGGCAACAACGATACCATATACAAAAAGTAGGTACCTAATCGCGAAAGCCCTTTTTTTATCATTATTTTCGGCGGGTTTTATCTGCAAACATAAAATATATGATTGAAAAAGGCGCTGTACTACCTATGTTTTATCTTCCGCCGGTAGCGTATTTTGCAAAACTGAACGCTTACCAACCTGATATACTGTTTGAAAGAGAAGAGCATTTCCCCAAACAAACCTACCGCAACCGCGCAAATATCTATTCGCCCGATGGGGTGCTCCCGCTTACTGTCCCTGTGGTTAAGGGTTCAAAAATGCACACTAAGGTAAAAGATGTAAAAATTAGTTATGATTTTAACTGGCAGCGGTTACACTGGATGAGTTTGGCGTCATGTTATCGCAGCTCCGCCTATTTTGAATATTACGAGGATGATCTGGCCCCGTTTTACCAGCAGCATTTTCCTTACCTGTTTGATTTTAATGAACAGCTTTTGCAATTACTACTGCGGTTAATGAAAATACAATTCCCCCTGCACTACACCGAAACCTATGAGGCTGAATACACCTTGCTGCATGACTACCGAAACACAATAAGTCCCAAAAAAGAATATGTTTTTGAGCAAAAGCCCTACTACCAGGTTTTTGAGGAACGGCATGGGTTTATTAAAAACCTCAGTATTGTCGACCTGCTGTTTAACCAGGGGCCGCAAGCGGGTAATTATTTCTGAAACTCAGGCTTTAAATAAGCTTTTTCCATCTGCCTCATTTTCATAACTTTTGGTACCGATACGGCCTGTATATACCCGCTTTCGGGGTGCAGTTTATAATAGCCCTGGTGATATTTCTCGGCGGCATAAAATACGGTGAAAGGCACTACCTGGGTTACTATGGGCGCGTTATAATGTTTTGACGCGTTTATTTTTTTGATGAGGTCCAATAAAATAGCTTTTTCTTCGGGTGTACGGTAAAACGCCGCGGAGCGGTAGTCTGTACCCTCATCAGGCCCCTGGTAATTTAGTTCCGTAGGGTTATGCGCGTAAAAAAACGCTTCTGCCAGCTTTTCATAACTGATCACTTTGGGGTCGTAATAAACCTGCACGGTTTCGGCATGGCCCGTTGTACGGGTGCAAACCTCTTCGTAAGTCGGGTTTTTTGTGGTACCGCCGGCAAAACCAGCTATTACCTGGTCAACACCTCTAAGTTCTGACATGGCTTCGCTCATGGCCCAAAAACAACCGCCTGCAAAGGTAGCCACGGCCTGTCCCGGCTTAACTGCGGGTATTTTGGCTATCTGGTTATCGCCGGGCGCCTCCTGTCCGCTGGCACAGCTACAAACAACCAGGCTAAATAAAATATACAGAATTGAATTTTTCATAAATGATTGCTTTTAAACAAATATACGCAGCAGCGAGTTTTATGGATGGTCATTACCAAGTCATTTAGCCGATGTTTTATGGGCCACCTTTACCAAAGTGAGTATGCTATTTAGGCCATTGATCTTTATTTCATAAACACTTGAAAGCATCATCCCCAGTTTGCCCGGGGGGAAACCCTTGTTTTTAAACCACTCGAGGTAATATACCGGTAATTCGCTTATTAAAGTGCCCTTGTATTTGCCAAAAGGCATTTTTGTGCTGATGATGTCGATAAGTACCTTGGGGTCGGGGGTAATTTGCTCCATGAGGTAAAGGTAATTAACAATATCGAACACCGAATATTGAATAATGAATGATGAAGTAACTTCGATGTTCGATATTCGAAATTCATTATTCGATATTATCCCTACTCGTACCGCAATGCCTCAATCGGATCCAATCTCGAGGCTTTTTGCGCCGGGTAATACCCAAAGAAAATACCAGTTACCGCGCAAACTACAAATGATAGCATAACTGAGGATTGAGAAATGATAGTTGGCCACCCTAAAGTGAGGGTAACTATTCGTGTTGACAAAAAACCCCAGCAATACGCCAATAACGCCGCCCGTAATGCTTATCAGGATAGCCTCCATTAAAAATTGCATTAAAATATCACGGCCCCGCGCGCCTATCGACATACGCAAGCCTATTTCTTTTGTACGTTCTGTTACCGAAACGTACATGATATTCATAATACCTATGCCACCTATCACCAGCGAAATTCCGGCCACAACCGTTAATAAAACGGTTAGCAACCCGCTGGTTGAACTTAGCGTAGCTATCAGTTCCTGCTGGGTACGCACCTGGAAATCATTATCCTCGCTGGACCTTAAACGGTGCGAGTCTCTTAATATCTGCGTTATTTCTGTTACAGCCTGGTCTGTAACTGCTTCGCTTGCCGCCGACGCGTAAATGTTTGAATAGTAAATGGTAGCCAGTATGCGTTTTTGAACGGTGGTATATGGCGCAATTAAAATATCGTCCTGGTCCTGCCCGAAAGCGTTAAACCCTTTTGGATTGAGTACGCCTATTATTTTGAACGGAATATGGCCAAAACGGATCACCTTGCCCACCGGGTTTTCGCCATTGGGGAAAAGGTTATCAATAACGGTTTGACCTATTAAACATACTTTAGCCGATGTTAGCACATCATTTTGCGTAAACGGTATGCCATCCTTTAACGTTAGCTTACGAATATCCAAATATTCGGGGCTTACACCCGACATGGAAGTGGGCCAGTTTAACGCGCCGTTAATAGCCTGCCCCCTTGAAGTTACCGCGGGGGATATTTCGCTTATATTCTTCGCCCTTGCTTTTAACGCGATTATATCTTTAACGGTAAGTGTCTGGAAACTTGTACCGGCAATTCGTACCCCGCCGTTCAAATTACTTGCCGGCTGTACGGTGATCATATTAGTGCCCATGTTAGAAAGCTGGTC
>JABDBW010000053.1 GCA_013288485.1 Bacteroidota bacterium | reverse complement strand
GCTATGGTTTTGCGTTTTTGATAGTAAATATCATTACCGTAAGGGATGATGGTATTCAACCCGTCGTTACCGCCCGAAAGCTGTATGATCACCAGGTTTTTATGGCCGGTAAGGTCGCCGTTTGCCATTGCTTCCAGCGGCTTTAAAAAGGTTGGTATCATAAACGCGCTTGATATAAGCGCTGTGTTTTTTTAAAAAATCTCTGCGTTCCATGGTCTTAGTATTAATTATTGAATGAGCGAATGAGTTATTGACCTATTCATTTCTCCGCTCAAATTTTTTTTCATTCTATAATTTAACATTCACTCATTCACAACTCACTCATTCACACATTATATCAGCAAAGCTGATACTCCGGTGTTGAAACTATTTGTATAATGGTTGATTTAATATCTGTTGTTTTATTTACCTCGTCTATCACTGTTTTATTCAGCGCGGGCTCCAGCATAAACTGCGCAATTTGTTCGTGCGAAGTATCAGGCGGAATATCGTGTAAAAATTTATCCCAATCGGGTTGCGCCTGTACACGCTTAATTACATTGAGCTGCTGCTTGCGCTGCGTTGCCAGGTAGGCTTCATCTTCGGGTGTTGCCTTGCCCGTAAAATCAATTAACCCGGCATTTAATATGGTTGAAGGGATCTTCATCCTGTACATCAGCGATGAGCTGTCTATCCAGTTCCTGCCACCGGGCCATCCTGCCACATTTGGCGGACGGAACAATACCTGCCCCAATGTACGCTGAAACTGCATCAGCACATCGGGGTTTTGGTAACTGATATAAAACTGGCGGTTCAACCCAACTAAAAAATCGACCGGTGATTTTACAAGGTTACCAATGTTTTTATCATCATAAAACCAATCAGCCAGAAACACAAATTCAAGTAAGGGCTTTATCTCATAATTTGCTTTATAAAACACATCGGCCATTTGGTTGATATGTACCTCATCGGGTATATCATTTACAAAATAACGGTATAGCTTGGTACATAAAAATATGGCCGTTTGCTTGTTATCAGTTATGATGGCCATAATATCTTCACCGCAATAATTGGCGGTTTTACCCAAAAAGGTTTTTTGCCCAACATCATGCACCCGCGGGTTAAAAGTATAGGTGCCGTCTTTGCCGCTATAGGCCCAGCCTGTAAACGCGCGGGCCGATTCTTTAATATCCTGTTCGGTATAATTGCCCCTGCCCAGGGTAAACAGTTCCATTAATTCGCGGGCAAAGTTTTCGTTAGGGTGCCCTTTTTGATTTTGCTGATTATTTAAAAACTGCAGCATGGCCGGGGTTTGCGAAACCTGCAGCAGCATGGTTTTAAAGTTACCCAACGCATGGGTGCGTTCTATGTTATTGAGCTCCTGCTCGTAGTAAGCATTGCCAATATTGCAGGAGAAATGGTTATGCCAAAAAAGGGTCATTTTCTCCCGCAGCTGGGCGTCGGTTTCGCTTAACTGCTTTAGCCAGGCATCATTGAGAGCGCGTTCCTGTTTGTTTCTATCCTCTTGCAAGGCCCTTTTTTCATCGTCGGTTTGCGTAGCGGGATGCGGCCGCAGGTCTATATTCTCATTAAGCGCGCTGATCAGTTCTATTTTATCAGAAGCCTTAAAAAGTTTCTTTACCGTTTGCCTGATCGACTGGTTTGCCTGGTCATGCAAATCTTCAAAACGAATGCCGAAGCCTGCCCGGGCATATAAATGTTTTATGTGTTTTGAATTATTCATTTCAAGGTTCTTTTCATTCACTCATTATCAACAAAGCTGGTACTCGGGCGATGAAACTAATTCAACAACCATCGCCTTTATATCTGTTGATTGATTAATAGTATTTATTAGTGTATTGCTTAACTTAGGTTCTAACATAAACTGCGCTATACTTGTTTTATTCAACTCTTTCGGTATAGCAGTCAAAAACTTGTTCCAGTCGGGCTGGGCCTGCACTCGGGTGTTTACTGCTTCCTGCCGGTTATGCATGGTTGCTATAAAAGCCTCATCATCCGGATCGGTTTTACCTGTAAAATCAATTACACCTCCGTTTAATATGGTTGAAGGTATTTTTATGCGGTACATTAATGATGAACTGTCTATCCAGTTCCTGCCGCCGGGCCATCCGGCCACATTTGGCGGATTAAACAAAACCTGCCCCAATGCCCGCTGAAACTGGAATAAAATATCAGGGCGCTGGTAACTAACGCTAAACTGCCTGTTTATTCCCACTATCAGCTCAACCGGCGATTTGATCAGGTTGCCGGTGTTTTTATCATCGTAAAACCAGTCAGCATTAAAAACAAATTCCAATAGCGGCTTAATCTCGTAATTTGAATTATAAAATACATCGGCCATTTCATTTACATGCGCGGGGTCGGGTATTTCGTTCACTAAATATTTATAGAGTTTATTGCTGATGAAATGAGCAGTTTCTTTCTTTTCCAGCAGCATATTAATAATATCCTCGCCGTTAAAGTTTCCTGTTTTGCCCAGGAATGTTTTTTGGCCGCCATCATGCACAAAGGGGCGCAATACAAACTCGCCGGTACGGTTAAAGCCCCAGCCGGTAAACGCCCGTGCCGATTCTTTAACATCCTGCTCAGTATAATTACCGCGGCCAATTGTAAACAGTTCCATCACTTCGCGTGCGAAATTTTCGTTGGGATGATTCTTTAAGTTTTGCTGATTATTTAAAAACTGCAGCATTGCAGGCGATTTGGAGATTTCCAGCGTCATGGTGCGAAAATTGCCTAAAGCGTTGTCGCGCTGCATATTATTTAGTTGCTGGGTGAACAGGGCGTTATTGCTGCGGCAGGCAAAATGATTGTTCCAAAACAGGGTCATTTTTTCGCGCAACTGGGCCTTTGTAGCGCTCATTTGGGTTATCCAGGCGAGGTTGAGATTTCTTTCTTCCTCGCGCTGCTGCTGTATAAACATTTTGCGTGTATTCTCATCGCCTTTTGCGATCATGCTGTAATCAGTGCCCTCTTTTACAAGTTTGATCGACTGGTAATCGTCAGCCGATTTGAACAACTCTTTTACAGCTTGTTTTAGGGATATTTTTTCACCGGCTGCATAATTATCAAAGCTCATTCCGAAGCCTGCGCGCGCGGTTAAATGTTTGATCTGTTTAATGTTGCTCATTGCCGGGGTGGTTTACATAGCTGTGACAATGTTTTGCCTCATTGGTTTAATACTTTAGTTATTTATTTGCAAACCAGGTACTAAATTACATTAAAGAAATTATTATATTCGGATATTAAACACTATCGCAATGTATAAACTTGCCATTACATTAACCATTTGCCTGTCGATATTTTTTACTAAGGCACAAACCGTACCCCCAGCCGAGCCCTATGGAAAAGTAAGCCAGGCCGATCTGGAACTAAAAGCTTGCGATTTCGAAAAAGATGCTAATGCCGAGGTGCTGTTTGATGTGGGTTATGTACGCATGCGTGAGGGGATGGAGCGGCATACCAGGATAAAAATTTTTAACGACTTTGGAAAATATGCAGCTAATGTCAGGATAGAGGTTTTTGGAGAGTTATATTCAAGAGCTGCGAATGATCTTGAGGCAGAAACAATAAATTTTGAAAATGGCAAAATTGAAATTACCCCGCTTGATAAAAAATCGGTTTTTTTTGAAAAAACAGACAAATACCGGTCTGCCATGATTTTTGCACTCCCTAATGTAAAAGCAGGTTCAATAATAGAATATAAATACAAAGGAATTACCGGTTACAATGATTGGTATTTTCAAGGTAGCTTACCAACGCGATATAGCGAGATACGAATGGATGTTCCCCCCTCAAATCTTGCAGGCAAAGTTACATTAATACCCCATGTTAAGCAGTCTTTTGTAAAAGAAATTGGAAAAAGTGATGATTGGGACCAAACCCGGGCATTGGCAAACGTGCATTCTTTACCAGATGAACCTTACATGTCTGCACGGCTGAATAATTTGCAGCGAATGGAATTTTTAGTAACGCTAACAACTATTAATACCTGGGAAAAAATAGGCAAGCTTTTAGTAAATGCAGATGATGTAGGGATGGGATTTACCATTAATTTAAACGATGAAGCTAATATTATTAAATATGCAAAAAACCTAAAATCTGACAATGAAAAAATTGCCTTTATTTTCGATACTGTAAAAAACCGGATGAAATGGGATGAATTATTACGTTTTTATACCACCGACGGTACAGCCAGGGCCTGGAACAAAACAATAGGCAATTCGGCCGAAATTAATATCATGGTATTCCATTTATTAAAAAAGACAGGCATAAAAGCATACCCCATGATAGTAAGCAATAAAAAAGATGGTGTGATCAATCCGTATCTTCCCAGTATTATTCCTTTTAGCAATTTGGTAGTTTATATTCCTGTTGATAGCGTAAAAAGGTATGTTTTAGATGCCACAAATAAATATAACTTGTATAATACCATCCCCCCCGATATGTTGAATACCTATGGTTTAAATTTAGATGAAAGTAATAACAGCTACAAAACCATTTTTCTGGAAAATACCGAACCAACCATACAATCTGTTTTCTTAAATGCCGAAATTAAGGCAGGCGGTAAAATGGACGGAACAGCCGAAATAACAAGCTTTAATTACAATAAATCAAACGCCATAAAGAAATATAAGACCGACGGTGAAGAGAAATACATCAATTATCTGCGAAATGAGGATAACAACATAAAAATATCCGCTCTAAAGCTCGAAAACATGGCGGTGGATTCGTTGCCGCTATCGCAAAAATTCAATTTCAATCTTGAGTTAACCGGCTCTGACAACACGTATATTTATTTTAATACGGGCTTGTTTAACCTGATGGGGCCTAACCCTTTTATGAAGGAGGAGCGTTATTCGGATATTGATTTTGGATATCGCGATAATTATTCAATAAACGGTATTTACAAAATCCCCGATGGTTATAAGGCCGAAACTCTACCAAAAAACATAACTATCGTGATGCCCGACCAGAGTATAACTTTTAAAAGAACTATAATTCAACAAGACGGTACTATTTCTGTTCGGTATGTTCTTAACCACAAAAAAACACTTTACTTCAGGGAAAATTATGCAGACATGCGCGTTTTTTATAAGCAACTGTATGAGTTGCTTAATGAGCAGATTGTGTTAAAAAAGGCTTGATATCATGAATAAAAAGAAAATATTCTTCGTGCTATTGTTAAGCTCAATTTGTGCCGTAGCGCTCTGCCAGGATATTTCACCCGAATTATACAAAGCATCAACTATACCCGATTCGTTAAAAGAAAACGCAAATAGTGTTATTCGGTATTCTGACATTAGTATAACTGTTAAAGGACCTGACAAAAAAATGCTCAAACAGCATAATATTGTTACCATATTAAATGAAAAAGGCGATAGAGAAGCTATTATGATAATGGGCTATAATAAAAAGTATGATAATTACAGCAATATTGAAATGCGTGTTTATAATGCGAAGGGTGAATTAATAAAAAAGTATCATAAATATGACATGTACGATGGTTCCACGGCTGATTATGAGACAATGGTAACAGATGAGCGTTTTTTGGCACTAAAGCATGCTATAGCGAGCTATCCGGTAACAATTGAAACGGAATACGAAGAGAATGAAAGCAGCTTTATAGATCTGGGTAAATGGGGCATTCAGGATTATGTTGAGCAGTCAGTACAAAGTGCTGTTTGCAAAGTTTTGGTTAACCCCTCACTTGGTTTTAGATACAAAAGTGAAAATATTAATATCGTGCCTGAAAGATCAAATATTGATGGCCTTGATAGTTATACTTGGCGCGTTAAAAACTTACGAGCCGTTAAAAAAGAAGAGCACGTTTTGGCATGGAACATTTTACCCAATATTTCATTTGCGGTAAATAATTTCAACTGCTATGGCTATCCCGGCGATTTTACGAGCTGGCAAAGCTTCGGCAAATGGATACAAAAACTAAATAGTGATGTAAATAGTCTGAGTCCTGAACGTGTTGCTGAAATAAAGAAAATGACAGACAGTATTAAAAGCGACAAACAAAAAGCAAGGTTTTTATACAACTATTTGCAAAAAAACATGCGTTACGTGAGTATTCAATTGGGTATAGGTGGGTTTAAGCCTTTTGCGGCAACTTTTGTTGATCAAAAGAAATATGGAGATTGTAAAGCACTTTCTAATTACATGTACGCATTGCTTAAGGCTGTAAATATTAATGCTAATTATGCCATAATACGTGCGGGTAATAATGCTAAACCGGCCGATCTTTATTTCCCTAATAACCCATTTAATCATGCCATTTTATGTATACCATTTAAAAATGATACGACATGGCTTGAGTGTACAAGCAGTACCCAAGCTTTTGGGAAATTAGGGCCGTTCACAGAAAATCGCAATGCCTTATTAATCACAGAGGATGGAGGCAAATTGGTTAATACTCCCCGAAGCACAATGCAGGATAACCAATTTAACAGCGAAACACATATTACACTTGATGCTGATGGTGGGGCAAAAGCACAAGTGAAGATATTCTGTACCGGCGATTATAGATTTAACTATATTGGTTATTCCTCTTTAAAAATGGACGACCAAAAGGAGGTTATCATGCGGTCACTAAATATAAAACAGCCATCGTTTTTTGATATTAATTCCCCCTCAGATAAAGACGGTGTAAAAGAAGTAGACATGAATATGGATTATGATAAATTTTGCGACATAATTGCCGGGAGTAGGCAGTTTTATCGCCCACGCGTTTTTGATCTGTGGGCGCTTACTGTGCCTGTTGTCGACACGAGGAAAGCTGACTATTATTTTGATAGCCCGATGCAAAAAACCTGTATAACTACTATTGATCTTCCTGCCGGTTTTGAAGTGGAAACATTGCCAATAAACCAACGCTTTAAATTCACATACGGCGATTACGAGATAAATTATGTTTACGACGCTACGAAAAATCAAGTTATCAGTACAACCAAATGCAATCTCACCGACCGGCTCATACCTGCCGCCAAATACACCGAAATGCAGCAATATCTGGATGACATTGCAAAGGCCCAAAATAAAAAACTCGTAATACGCCGGAAGGTATAAATTTGTCCTGATGATATTCAGGCTAAATGAGCACTTACAATTTCCCGATCCGGAACTGGCCGAAGAGGATGGCTTGCTGGCAATAGGAGGCGACCTTTCTGTCGGGCGTTTAATGCTCGCGTATAAAAACGGCATTTTCCCGTGGTATAGTGACGAAACGCCCATTTTATGGTACTCGCCGCATCAAAGGTTTGTGCTTTATCCTGGTGAGCTGCATATTTCAGCAAGTATGAAAAGGGTGCTCAATTCAAATTGTTTCCGTATAACCTATAATGAATGTTTTGAGGAGGTGATAGCCGCATGTTCATTAATTGAGCGCAAAGACCAGGACGGTACCTGGATAACCAATGATATGAAAAACGCCTATACAAAACTTCACCACAAAGGCTATGCGCATTCTGTTGAAGTATGGCAGCATAATGAGTTGGTTGGCGGGATGTATGGCGTAGCGGTTGGCACTGTTTTTTGCGGCGAAAGCATGTTCAGCAAAGTGAGCAAGGCCTCAAAAACAGCGATTATAACGTTGTGTAAAAGCGGGAAGTATAAACTGTTGGATTGCCAGGTGCATACGACACACATGGCATCAATGGGTGCAAGGATGGTAAGCAGAAAAGAATATATGGCGGCTTTGCAGAATAGTGTAGAATGATAGTTAACTTTAACAGAGTGAAATAACTCGTCCTGTGTCATCTCGAACGAGGTACGAGGAGAGATCTTATATCTCTTGCAAAGTCGGAAATGCATATCGTTTTAGATTTCTCACTATCGTTCGAAATGACATTAATAAATAATATGCAGCAGGCAATAAATATAAAAGAACGTATAATCTTAGGCATTGACCCCGGTACTGCGGTTATGGGCTACGGGCTTGTTAAAGAAACCGGGTCAAAAATTGAGCTGATAAGCCTGGGCGTGGTTAAAATGGATAAAATTGACGACCACATGCTGAAACTTCAGCGCATATTTGAAAAAACAGTAGCTTTAATTGATAATTATAAACCCGATTGCCTGGCAATTGAGGCCCCGTTTTATGGCAAAAACATACAGGTAATGCTTAAGCTTGGCAGGGCGCAGGGTGTAGCAATGGCCGCGGCCCTGTCGCGAAACATAGAGGTTACCGAATACTCTCCGCGTAAAATAAAACAGTCAATAACCGGAAATGGCAATGCCGCGAAGGAACAGGTTGCCGCCATGCTGCAAAACCTGCTTGATTTTAAAGAAACACCCGATTTTTTAGACGCTACCGACGGGCTCGCCGTAGCTGTTTGCCACTCCTTCCAAAAAATAAACACAGGTAAAAGCGGTGGCAAAAAATCATATTCGGGTTGGGATACTTTTGTTAAGGATAATGCTAAGCGGATCGTATAAACAGGTGTAAGGGATGCATCACATAAGCTGTTGCCTTTAAACCCGGCTGCCAATTGTAAATGGTATGTTACAATGCCAAAATATCTTATCTTTATTTAAAACTATGGCAACCTATCGATAAATCGATGCGTCTTGACTGTAGAAAGATTCACAATTCCCCTAAAGTGATTATATCCACTAATAACAAAGCGCTTGTGACCGACATAAAAGAAAACATATTAGCTACGCTGGCCTATTTTGATATATTCAACTATCCGTTGACTGCTGGAGAGATCTATTTATTTTTAAAAAATAAATATGGACATGAGGAGTATGAATTTGCATTGAAGTGCCTCACCGGAAACCGGTCAATTTATCAATTCAGTAATTTTTATACCCTTAAAAACGATTATTCTTTAATAGCAAGAAGGTGCGAGGGAAACAAAAAGGCTGCCGGGTTAATTAAAGTTGCGGGAAAAGTAAGCGACATACTAATCAGGTTTCCTTATGTGCGCGCCATAGCTATTTCGGGTTCGTTGTCGAAAAATTTCGCTGATGAAAATTCTGATATCGACCTGTTTATTATTACAGCGAAAAACCGCTTGTGGATAGCGCGTACATTAATGCATGCCTTTAAAAAATTAACCTTCCTTGTAAACAAGCAGGATTACTTTTGCATGAACTATTATATAGACGAAGAGCAACTGGAAATAGTTGAAAAAAGCATTTATACTGCGATAGAAATTGTTACGCTCATCCCCTTACAAGGCGATAGCGTGATAGAGAATTTTTACTCGGCAAATGCATGGACAAGAGAGTTCCTTCCTAATAAAATTATGCGGGTATCATCGGCAAAGCCTGTGAAGTCTTCTTTTTTAAAGCGGTTGTTTGAAAAAGTGCTGGATAATAGTTTGGGAAATGCTGTTGATAACAAACTGATGAAAATAACAGCCGACAGGTGGCTCAAAAAAACCCGGCTCAAAAAGCTTAATTCAAAAGGAGATATTATGGGTATGGATGCTAATAAGCATTGTGCTAAACCTGATCCTAAAAACTTTCAAACCGCATTGCTTGAGCAATACGAAAATAAAATATCACAAATATTGGTTGAGCCCGCCAATATCCTGGCGAATTAAGCGCTACTTTTTTACCAACGAAATAATATAGTAATCGCCTATAAATTTCCACGGCCAGCTGTATTTAAACCTATCTTCTAATTTTTTTAACCGGGAATAAACTGATGGGTATTTTTCGGCAAAACCCTCAAGGTATGATGGCGGCACTATGGCGCATAACCCCTCAACAGAAAGCAGGTCGAAAGAATTTTTTAAAGTATTAATCAGGTATGATGGGTTATAGTACCAGCAGGTAAAATAAGTGCCCTCTACCCGCGCTTTTACGCCGTTCTTGCTAAACCATCTTCTTGTGGCAGTTCTAAATTTTCCTTTCAATATTAGTAGCGATTCCCATAAACAAAACCTGGGGAGCACAACCAATGTAATTACGCCATTTTCAGTTAACAGGCCAGGAAGCGATAATAAAACTTTGTCCAGTTCGCCGGTACAATTTAAGCCTGCAAAGTTAGAGAAGATGTAATCGAAAGGTCCCTTATTGTTCAAGTTAGCAAGCTGCGTAAAGGAGCATAATTCAGTACTTATTAAATTTTCCAGGTTATGTTTCGCCACTTTTTCTCTTAGCTTTTGCTGCATTCCTTCGGCAATGTCAGTAGCGTGCACGGTATGGCCCATGCCGGCAAAAAACAAGGCATCGTCGCCTGTCCCGCTGTTCAATTCTAATATAGATGTGTTTGGTTTTAAGTATTGCAAAACGTGCGCCCGTACCCTATCGCGTTTGTAATTAACGATGGTATTGCCCGAATAGAGTTGGTCAAATATTCCTGATTGCGCGGAAAAGGCTTTTGCCGCGTATTGTTCATTTGTATTTTCGGCAACGGCATTCATTATATTTTTTCTAATTGATTGAGTTTTAGCCGTTCAATATAAGTGGCAGGGGTATAATAAAAAACCGAAAGCGCTTTTTTTAAATTGCTGCCGTTAACACCTAAAGGGTTTTTTATCAATTTAACCAGGCTGTTTTTTGCCAGGTGCATGTGGTAGTTTTTATGAACATACTTATGCAATTGTTTATAATAGCTTGCCGGAAACGTGTTGGTAAACATTAAAGCCATTTCATCCGAATCGGTCCAGTTTGTTTTTTTCTTCAGATCGGCTTTCACACGGTTATAGAAAACCGTTCCGGGTAAAGGGTACGATACGGAAATGCCAATTTCAAACGGCAGCAGTTCATTAATGAGTTTAATGGTTAGGGCAATATCGGCCTTGTCTTCGCCGGGATAGCCAAACTGGATAAAGAAGGATGGCTTTATACCGTGTTTCTTCATCGCTTTTGTAGCGGCATGTATTTGCTCAACGGTTATGCCTTTATCCATGGCATCTAATATTTTTTGCGAGCCGCTTTCGGCGCCTATCCAAACATTTTCGCAGCCCGATGCGGCCAGCGCCTCCACCAGTTCTTCGTGCGCCAGGAGATCGGCCCTTGATTGTATTTTAAAACGTGTGCGCAGGTTTTCTTTTTGTACCAATTGTGCAAACTCCAGCACCCAGCCCGGCTTTAAGCCAAAAATATCATCGCAGAACCAGATATGGTCAATAGGGTATCGCTCCTTCAATAATTTGAGTTCCTGTATTACATTTTCGGGGCTGCGCGAATTATACCGGTTGCCATAAATAGGTTTTGCACACCAGTTGCACTTAAACGGGCAACCGCGCGTGGTGCTCATGTTGATAGAAAAGTACCCCGCGTTTTTTAACCAGCTTTGCCTGTACATTTCCATATCAACCAGGTCCCATGCGGGTAAAGGCAAACTGTCTAACTCTTTTAAAACGGGGCGGGCCAATGTTTTATAGGTTTTGCCCGTACTATTTCTAAAAGCTAAACCTTGTATTATAGTATGATCGTTTTCGCCCGCTTCAATATGGTTAACCAGTTCCAGTAAAGTATGTTCGGCTTCGCCAAGTATTACAAAATCGGCGCATTCGTCCAGGTATTCCTCATACCGGTCTGTTGAGTCTGAACTGGAAACAATTACTGTACATCCCCTGGCTTTTGCTAGTTTGCACATAGTAAAAGCAGCCTCGCGCATATTGGTGAGGCACATTTTTGTAAGGTAATTAAAGCCGTCATCATAGATTACAAAAAAGTCGGGCCGCACTTGGCCTATTACCATTTCGGCTTCGCCGGGATCGGCAACAAACATAGTATCAAACAGGGAAACATTATAGCCATTTTCGCGCATTAAAGCGGCTGCATACAGCGTCCCTAATGGCGCATAGGGCTGCCCCAACGCCCATTGTTTGGGGTCGAACCGTAAAAAATATGAATGCGAAAAAAGTATATTATTCATATTTTATCCATTTATCTTAATACGTCATCTTTACTTTTTAATTTTATAAACCTGGTAATTATATATATTGTTATATAAATAATAATCCGTTTTCACTAATCCGTAAACAAACTGCCGCATATCCGGGCTTACCAATTGCTCATATTCTGAAAATAAAGGAATAAGTATCATGGCCGGTTTGTTTGTACGCATATCCCTGAAAAACCTTTCTTTAGCTATACGGGTTTGTGTTACATTAAAATAAACAGTCGGCGATATTCTTTCTGAATAAACTTGTACCTGGGCGCCGAAACCAGCTACAAATACCTTATCCTGTTCGGTTGTATTGGCCCTTACCCACAATCCCAATTTTTTACGTGATCCTTCATCCGGCTTAATATAAGGCTGCTGACCATATTTTTCTTTCGGACCCGACCCATCGAATATTATTTTTTTGATGTTTACCAGTGGTTCCAATAATTTGGGGAAGAACGTGATCCATATAATAACCATTACCGGTTTTACCGGCACTTTGTAAACATTCACCAAATGGATAACAGCAAAGGCACTCATTAATGACAATGGCGGCAGCAACTCTTTAAGATGAACTGTATCATAAATGCCTATTATATTGATCCCGATAAAATAAACGATAAACCATAAAATAAACAGATCAACTTTTCCTTTTATAAAAATATAAGCCAGTACCAGCGGATAAAATAAGATGATTTCGGAATAAAAAAACTTGTCAGAAAAACTTTCCAGTTTCCATAAAATAGTATGGTCAGTAGGGCTGCCTGATCCAAAATTATCTGCCAAACCATAAGTTAAAAAACCATTAACGTCAACTCCTGCCAAAAAAGCTACTGCTGCAAGCAAAATAATACTTGCCGAAATCCCTGTACAAAACACCAGGGCATACTTTCTGTTTTTTCGCAATAATGAACTTAATATAGCCAATATGCCAAAAAGAGCTGATAAACGAAAGCCTAATCCTAAGCCGGCCATTAGCCCGCTAACGAAAAAATCCTTCTTATTTTGCCCGGTAATATAGCCGTGGAACGATAAGATAATAAACATTACCTCGTACGTTTCGGTAAATGCTACATACCTGCCGCCTGTACCATGCCATAGCAGGGATAGGCCATAAAACGAAACAGCCAGTACACCCGCCTGTTCGCCCGCTATATGTTTGGCTATTTTATAAACATAATACAGACCAATGGATTGACATACTGTACCCAATACGCGGGGAAACCAATAATTTACACCAAAAAGCGTATCTGACAACCCGAAAATGGCAAATATTAATGGAGATTTATTATCAATTCCGCCCGAATAAGGCACCAGGCCATGCCTAAACCAGTTGCGGCCTATATAATGCCATATAGACTCATCAAATGATAGGGCAAAACCATTAGTGAGAAGGGTAACCAATATTTGCAGTACCGCAAATAATATAACCAGGTGCAATAAAGTTGGTTTCCAGCGACCGATCGTTTCCCTCAGGTTCATATCGGTTTATAATTTTGCAAATGGTGATAAATTTAAACTGCACACACATTTTACACAGGTAGGGTTAATGCTCATATCCAGTGTTTTTCTGAAACTGATTGCTTTGTTACTGTTTAATATATCTGTTAATGATGCGTCGTGTATATTGCCAATAGTATTATGAAAAAAACAAGGGCGTACACTGCCATCCGCTTCAACTACGGTTGATACCCAGGGAGCATTACATTTTTTATAGGGGAATGGGTTCAGTCCGTAAAATGCAGCGTAATAATCATGTATAGCTTGTATTTTTTCGGCAGATTCCGCTATAAATCCATTATAAAAGTTCTCTATGCCATCATTAATTATTTCGTCTATCACCCGTTGAAGGCTGGGTAATTCCTCTTCGGCTAATAATACTTCATGCTGCTTTGGTTCGCTCCACGCGGTTTGGCGGTTAAAAGCATGGCTGCTTATATCGGCAGGTAAAAAGCTAACCTGGTCAATACCCATTGCTTTTGCCTCGCTGATAATAGCGGGCCAGTTCCTGAAATTGAGCCGGTGTATCACCGTACGTGCTGTGATGCGGTACTTAGGGTTAATAGATTTAATATACTCAACCCCCTCTTTCAGTTTTTTAAACGCGTTAGGGATATTGCGTATGGTATCATGAACCTGCTCATCGCCATCCAGCGATACAATGAGGTCATCAACCCATTGCAATAATTGCGGCGCGTTACTTTTTACAGACAGGCCAGTTGTTAGCAAGGTTACTTTAATTTTCTCCTTTTTTAGAATTTCGCAAAGTTTAAAGAAGTTGGTATTGAGCAAAGCCTCACCGCCCGACATTACTACCTGCCGTGTTCCAAATTTTTTCAGGGAAATGAGCAGGTCGTTAACATCCTGTTCGGTAAGCTGCTTCAGATTTTTATTGTCTTTCCAAATATCACACATTACGCACCGGCAGTTACAGGCACTATGCGGCATCAGGATAACTACCGGCAAGGCCAATATTTTATCCGTCTGCAATGTTCTGTATCGCCGGTAGGTTTGATATAATGATTGCACAGGCATGATGTAATACTAAATTAAAATCCTTGTATTTCGGGCTGCCGGTATTTCCAAACTTTTTGTAATAGCTTTATTTCATACGGGTATTGGTATACATTTATTTTATACCGTAAACTTGCAACCAGCTTTATGGCTGTACGCTTTACATTACTTAAACGTATATCAGTAACCGTTGGATATACCCCATTCAATACGGTTTCAAAGTTTTTAATTTTATTTATCATCTCGGGCGTGAGCCAGGGTGTGAGCGGGTTTTTTCTCAAATCAAAATTTTCCCATGCCGGGCTTATCCAGTCTTCCAACACCTCGGGGTATTTAAAACCCGCTGCCTGAACTTGTTTAAATAATGTTGAGCCCTCTGTAGGAACAGGGCTATAAGTATATAATACAATTTCGGTACGTGGGTTTACCTTTTTTACTTTCTTTATAAAATCTATTTCAAAATCTATTTGTGCTTCTACTTGTTCGGGCGTAGGTGCGGGTGTGCCTAACACAAATGAATATTCAGGAATGATATTAAATTTCTTTAAACGTTCGGCAAACCTGATGATCTGGTCCCCGGTTTGTGTACCGCCTTTATCCAGTTGTTCAAGTATAAGATTATTACCGCTTTCGGCGCCAAAAAAGATGATCCTGCAACCTGCATCACTTATTATTTGTAATGACTCATCACTAAACTTATCCATCGTGTCTATCCGCGCCATGCCCCACCACGACATTTTTTCGGGCTTGATCAATTTCGCGAATTCTACTGTTCTTTTCTCTGAAACAAAGAAATTGTTATCATGAAACTCGATGGCATCTGCTCCCCATTTATCTTTGATGTATTTAATATCATTATAAACACTTTGGGCCGATTTAGCCTTCCATCTTGCTTCAAAGATCGGCACTACCGCGCAAAATGAGCATGTAAACGGACAACCGATGCTTGAATGATAGGCCAATGTTCGCTCCCCTAAATAAGTTTTACCTAAGTATTTTTTAATATTGTATATATTATCGAGCTTATTATAGGGCAAAGGCGGCAAACCCTCCTGCTCAAACAGGTCCTCTTTTGGAGTTTTAACTATCTCTTTACCGGCTCTATAAATAATATTCCTGATAAACTCATAAGGGGTGCCGTTTTCCAAAGCATCTATTAGCGCGGGAAAAGCATGGTCACCGGGCCCATTAATTACAAAATCAACGTACCCCGATTCAAGGATAACTTTTGGCTGGGTTGAAGGGAAGTAGCCTCCCCATACCATAATTGTACCGGGAAACTTTTGCTTTATTGCTTTCGCAAAAGGTATAGATTGTACCAATTGCGGCCCGGGCATTACCGTAAAACCCAGGTATTTGAATTCGCCTGTGCTTAAATAAGTTTCCATTATTTTAAGCGGATCAGGATCGCGATTGCCATCAACTATAACCCAGTCATATTTACCCTCAACGGATGCAGCAATGCTTAATATGGAATTTGGGATGCGGTATTTTCCGTTAGCGCTTTTCGGATTAAACAATAATATCTTATTCATTTTCTTACCCCGTTTGAGCTTATGTTTAACTAAAAGGCAGCACCAACCAAG
>JABDBW010000052.1 GCA_013288485.1 Bacteroidota bacterium | reverse complement strand
CCCCTTCTTCGCCGTATGGTTTCACGCCTGCCGTGTCCGCCGGGTTTTTGAAAAAATCCATCTTATTCGGTTGAAGGGTATCATAAGCCCTTAATGATGAATATAGAAATGGGTGCCTGAATGTGCTATAAGCATCAAAAAAACCACCTCGTAATGACCCTTTGTCGTATTCGTAGTTTCTGTTAGCTCTGAATGCCATTAATGCATTATAATCATCCATTGCGTCATTGTACTTACCGAGCGATATTTGAGCATCGGTAATTACTGGTTTGATTTGCTTAAACCCGTTTTTGGTTTTATCGAGCAATTTGTTAGCCTCGGTAACCGCATCGTAATCGTCTGTAATTGCGTAATAAAATGCCCCTATAGCCATTGTTGCAATACCTGCTGCGCCTGCCAGCCCCGTGACCCCTAATGTCTTTGCATAGGCCGCCGTTTCGATACCAGCCCCACGCACTGCGTTGGTGTTCATTAATAGTGACGCGGTGTATTTTCTGTTCATTCCAATGGATACCCCTATAATATAATCCAGCCCGATTAGAGAAGTTCTACCGGCCCATAAAGCTGCTTTCCAGCCATAAAACCCGACCGCTGCAATTTCTACAGTGTCAATTAATCCATCTAAATGATTGGTAAGAAATTTGGTTGATCCAGTGAGGGTATTAACGGCAATGCTTGTGCTGTTAGCTGTCGTAATATTGGTGACCCATGCCGCCTTTAACTGGTTAAATGATTCCGCGAGGGTGTCCGTATTGGTGGCTGCCATTTTTTGTGCTGTCCCTGCCTTTGATGTGACGTTGTATATTTTGTCCCAGGAATCGGCAACACTCATCAAACCTGCCGCCATTGCCACATTCCTTTTATCAAATAACTTCTCCATTGCAGCGGGATTGCCGCTGATTTTGCTTATTTCTTTAAACCTGTCCCCAAAAGGTAGTGAGGTATTTGAAACTTTTTCAAGGTTAACGCCCAATCTTGCAACCTCATCTGCTGCCGGGCCAAACTTAATGTTAGTCATATCCAAAAGGATATTTCTAAATCTGGTGCCTGCTTCGGTGCCTTTTTCAAACTTGCTGCCAAGTTCGACAAGTGCAACACTTTCCCGGAATGTAAGGTGTGCTACATTGGCGGCTACTGACCCGAACACTGAAAGCGCCTCGGCTGATTCTGAAATTTTACTCGACCCGGCAACCGCACCGGCTGCCATTGCATCAACGGCGTAAGCGGCTTTATCAGCCCCCAATGCAAATTGGTTCATTGACATGGTAAGATATTCCGCTGCCGGGGCAAGTTCCATCCGGCTTGCCTTTGCCAGTATAATTGATTCTTTAGTTACTTCAGACAATGCCGCCGCATTGCTATGGTACTGCGGCATATTATTATCAACATTGGTGAATGCCTTGGCAACGTCCACGGTGCTTTGCTTGGTGGCCCGTGCAACACTTTCAATATCCACTTTAAATTCCTGTAACTTGGCACCCGCTGCACCGGTGACCGCCGAAAGGTTGGCTATTTCTGTGCCATAATCCATTATTTCTTTGCCTGTAAAAGCTGCACCGCCCACCACTGCCGCCGCTTCTCCGTATGCTATCAGGTTTTTTGTGGCGGTCTCCAATAGTCCCGATTTATTACTTAGCAAGTTAAATTTATGCCCAAATAAATCGGTAATCCGTGACATAGTAGCAACCTTGCTGCTGTACTTATCAACCGCCTCAAATATCGTTGGAATTACGAATCTTGCCATTTTGGGAAATGTTTATTTTGCATGGAAAAGTGATAGGGGTATAGGCATGAGAAGTTGAAGCGGTACTGATTTTAAGCTATTCCGTTTTTATATTACTAAGCTTTGCGGGGGTTATATCCGCCGTGCTGTTGGTTAGTGGCAAATTGTGGCTGCTCAAGGTTGCCGGAATACCTACCAGCGGTAACCCTGCAACCGTTGGGCCACCCGGTATATAATCGGTGCAAAATGAATTCCATTGCGCCACCATTGCATCGTGATCTGTTCTTAGCTGATTAAATGCCGTTTGTAGCCCCTCAAATTGCGTCATGTGATTAGCATTGCCACCAATCTCAAAAGTGCCGTCATTTTTCATCCAAGTATAGAATACCCGGTTGCCGTCAGCGTCAGTCGCATATTGCCTATTTTCCCCCGGTTGCGCTATGGCATCAAGATTGAAGTATCCAACCAATACCGGGGTGCTGCTATTCACGGTATCCATATACACGGCTTGCATAGACGCTACCGGATTAGTATCACTACCGAATGGGGCCGCCTCCGTTGGTGTGCGGGTCAATCCTTTACCAAGCGTGGTAACGGTTACTTTGCGTATTGTGCTATTTAAGGATTTCAGCACGGTAGATATTATATTCATTAGTTTTTCTTTATTTTCCTTAATTCTCTAATGGTAATTTTTCATTGCAGCGACAACCGCTACTAAGTTTTTTGAAGTATCCCCGCTGATCTCACGGGCATTGTTTAATTCTGTTTTGTTCCGGCTTGCGGTAAACACTACACCACCCGCCGCCTTAACAGCAACGGCACCATTAACAGCCCCTGTATCAATACTTGTCAAGATGGGCAGACGCATTGCGGTTAGTACCCTGTTGGTATTTTCGAGCAATGATTTATTAGCCATAGCAATCGCATCTGAATTTACCGCGCTGCTTTGATTTGCGGCGGGTGGTCTGTGCTGGTTCAATACTGATTGTTTAAATTCTGCCTTTGCAGCCTCTATCCCTTCGCGTTGACCCAATGCAAATATTTCATTGTACTGCTGCGGCTGTCTTGCTTTTAATTGTTCCTTTGTCATGCTCCTTTTGTTTTGGTGTATATTGGTTAAGCGGGTATAGATACGCCGCCACTTACTGTGTTGTCAGCCAGGGCCGGAATGTTGGACAATATTTCCTGAATAGATGA
The DNA here is from genome assembly GCA_013288485.1 of Bacteroidota bacterium. Classification (GTDB taxonomy): domain Bacteria; phylum Bacteroidota; class Bacteroidia; order Sphingobacteriales; family Sphingobacteriaceae; genus Mucilaginibacter. The sequence continues at coordinate 13,345 of JABDBW010000052.1, read as the reverse complement.
ATAGGCCCGGATAATGTGGGCTTCATTTATCTGTTTCAATATGTCCTCTAAGTGACGGTTAACTTTTACCGCCAATACTGCCGGGTTGTTTATGTCGGCTTCTGTTAATTGTAGTGTAGCTGTTATCATTTTATTGCTTTTTTTAATTATTTATATTTAGTGAATACCTATATTTTTTTCAGGCTGCCATGTATCTCATCCTTCTTTATCAATACGCGGTTACCAATACGATAGGCTTTAAGTTTTTTATCCTTGATTGCTTTATCCAGCGTTGGTATTGATACGTGCAATACCTCCGCCGCCTGCTCCCTCGTTAAGTATATTATATCCACTCCATGCTTTGGTAGCGGCGTTGCGGTTGGATGGATATTCGATAACTCATTGCGTACACTTTGAGAAATAAATGTTTGCAATTGTGCCGGGCTTGTTAATACTAAATCAGTTAGCATTTCTGTTGATTGTTTATTAATTATAAAGTTATTACACCGGCTGCCATCATTATTTTTTTTGACCTGCAAGGTCAATATTTTTAATAACGGGTTTTGCTTAGATGTAGTCCAATTAGGACTGTATAAAATTCGGTTGCTATAAAATGGGTGAGATTTATTTACGACTGCAAAGCGTATATTTCTTTGCCAAAAGTGCATTGTGGTATCTTTACCGTGAAAAATTGTCAATAAAAAGCCCCGTAGGTTGTCATTTTCCTACGGGGCTTTTTATGTTGGGTTGTGCCTGATTATTTAAGCCGCTTTCTTCCTTTTTGAGAAAACATTATAATCATATTCGCTGTTGCTCTTTATATCTTCAACATCGGAGGCAAGTTCCAAAAGTAACGGGCTGTTGGCTATTACATTTTCCCCGGTAACGAATGTCTGATTTACCAGTATTGCATTGCTATCGCTCACTTTACCCAACACATATCCCACCTTACAAGACCCTATAAAATATGCTTTACCCAATTTTGATACAGGCTTAGACCTCATACAGTCATAGTGAATAAAGAAGCGTTTCACCACATCTAACGGGGTTGGTAATTCAAGTTTGGTTAAATGAACGTAAGTTTCAAAAAATGTTGGCGTGTATAGCGATACGCCCTGATTACTTACGATCTGGCAGGCCATTAACCCGGTTGGTGAATCAAAAACGGAAACAAGATCATAATTCATTGTTTCCAGCCCCCGGTGCTTATCAAACCAAGTGGCTTTTCTGCAAATGAATAGAAACTTGTTTTTGTCTTTTGTTGTTATCTCATAGCATTTAGTATATGATTTATCAAGTGAAATATCATGCTTCTTTCTTTCCTGGTTATACTCATTAATCAATCGGTCAAGGGTGCCACCTTCTTTTCCCAAAACCTGCGTTTCCTCGGTCATAACCTGTATTAATTCCAAGTCGGTCATTTTATAGTTTATCATAGTTTTTGTTTTACTGGTTTGTTATTTCAATCAGTGTCTCCATTTTATACGCTTTGACCAAATCAACGATAAAAGCCGCAAATTTCCCTTCGTTCTGAATCATTGCCGGCGTTGGGCTGTAACCGCCTTTGATAAAAATAAAATCGCCCGTCTTAGACTTCGCCATAATACTATACTTGTCGGTATATATGCCCTGACTGAATGGATAAATCAAGGCAGCATCTGTAGTTTTATTGTCCGGCAAATCAAAAGATACTAAATACTGATCTTGACCTATATCTATCATTGCTTTTAACGAAGCACCCGTTACCCGTTGATATTTGTCGAATCTCTGCTTATAGTCAAACCTCATGCCGCAATTCTGTTTTCTGTCTTGATTAAAAATAAATGGCTGCTATCAATCTGAATATCTGCTCCGCCTTCCTTATGAAACTTGTAATAATGATTATCCCGCTGGTAATATGTGACCTTCTTGCCAAAGTATTCATAGTGCCTCTCTACGTGGAATAGGGGCGGCAATTTCGGCTCATTGGTGGCCTGTGATAACTTCTGTTCGTATTGGTTCTGTAGTTCCTGAAATTGGCTGCTGGTGCCGTTCTTGTCAGGGTGGAATTTCTTAGCTAATGCCCGGTAACGGGTTTTCACTTCATCAGGCGTATAGCAATCATAGAAATGGTATTGCATTGGTTATTTATTCCCCTTCCGGGCGTTGTTTTATTTTGCCACTTGATGTATATGATTTGTTCTGCGGGTCTTTTTTCCATGCCTCTATAAAATCGGCAAAAGCGCTATTTATGGTATCCTTTATTTTCTTTCTACTCCAATAGGCAATGTTTTTCAAATCGTCTAAGGTGTCGGAATTATATACTGCTGTATATCGTTCCTCTGTTCCGTTTTTGAGCTTACCCGTGTTTCCCGGTTGCGCTAGCGATTTATCTTTTTGCATGGTTTAGTTTTTGCAAAATAACACAATTAAATACTATAAAACAAATATTTACTGTAGTATTCATAAATACAGTAATGTTAATAACCTGTTGATAAATAACTAAAGTAATTATCGTACTTACGGTATTTACGTTTATCTTTGTGGTGTAATTATCAACAAATAAAAACAGCCACATGAAATACTTTAGCGAATGCAAAACGATTGACGAAGTAAAGGCCACTTACAAAACACTGGCAAAGATGCACCACCCGGATAAGGGCGGCAATCTGCAAACCATGCAGGAAATCAACAACGAATATTCTTTTGCTATTGCAAAGATTGCTAAGGGTGAAAACTTAACCAATGCTGAAATTTCGGACATACTTACAGCAAATGAACTTTACCGCGAAGCAATAGCCGCCATTATCAATTTAGAAGGTGTTACTATTGAGTTGGTGGGCTGTTGGATATGGGTAACTGGCAATACTTTCCCGGTTAAAGCTGATCTCAAAAAAGCTGGTTTCTATTTCGCTTCTAAAAAAGTTGCCTGGTATTTCCGTACCGATGAATTTAAAAGCAACTGCCGCAAAAACTATTCACTTGATGAAATAAAAAACAAGTACGGCACAACAAATGTGAAATCCAGCTACAGACCAGCAATGTATGCCATTGCTTAAAGATGTAAAAACGGCCCGGCGTATCGTGAGTATGCCGGGCATTATTTAATAACAATCAAAAACCAAAAAGTATGGAAAACCAAATGAGTAAGACAACTGACAAGTTGCAGATTACATTTAGTCCTGAAACACTGGACACAATCAAGAAAGGAGCAAATAATTATGCTGCGTTCAAATCCAGTCTTGACCTTGTGAAAACAAACGCTTTTATCTATGGATATAAAGGCGGCACCACAGGCGAAACCTTTACACAGCACGAAAGGTTTAGTATAAATTTCCTTTTGGAAAAAATTGCTACCGTATTGGAATTGTGCCAAAACTGGCACTTAGAAACCGGACTAAAGAATAGTTGGGCAATGATTAACGCCGTTGAAGGGTTGAACGAAAGGGAAAAGGAAGGCGTGCGCTTTAATCCTTGTGAATTGCTGCATGAAGCATTTAAGATAACCTTTTCATGGCAGTTTGAAGCAGATAACGACTTTGTGAATGAGCGCGAAATTATTCCGGCTTTAAATCTGTGGGATTGGGTTTTATTGCTTCCTCAATTGGTACGACAAGACTATGAACTTTTAGTAGCTGATAAGGCGGCCTAAAGAAACTATCCCGGCCCGCCGCGTGGTGGGCTGAGTTTTATTAACCATAACAATTGAATTTATGAACTACCAAGACCAACAGGACAGACGCGATAATATCCTTCGCCTTTTCATCCTCAAAAACAAGGAATGTAACGCCCTAATGTTAGCCTATATGAAGGCTATGAGTGGAATACCCGAACCTGAACCACCGGCGACCGATTTCAGCGACTGGATACCAGTGACGCCAGATTATTTCACTCCAATTTCTTTTAACTAACACAATTCCTTAATTCATTGCTTTAAATGCTACCATAAATATGAAAAAAGAAAAGACAGCCAAAGAGGTTGACAATAACACAGACTACAAAACTTCAACTGATATAGATTTTATAAGAAGTGAGGCTGCTAAGTATGAGAAAGTATGTTGGGAATTATTAGAGGCAACCGCCAATCATCAAAAAACAATATCCGCCCAAGCGGACACGATTATGGCCCTTATGCGGGTATCAATCGATTTAGGTGAGCAAATAGATACAAGTTTCCTAAGTGCTTTAAACGATCCTGATTTTGATATTTTCTATTCACGCAACTACAATTAACTGCCATGAATGAGAAAAATACAATGCTTCTTGATTTAGCGCGCAAACTAAATGAAGGTTCTAAAAAATCCCTTGAACAGTCTTTAATTATGCTCGATACAAATAAATACACTGCCCTTAAATTCAGACCCGATAGCATGAAAAATATTTACGGTCTCAAAGGAGTAATACAAGAAATACGATTTTATAACTCTGACAAATAACAACAACTATTATGAGCAACGCAACATGTCAAGACCCCGCCAAAATCATTGATAAGGCAGGCAAGCTACACGCCCTCGCGGTTAGGGGTATAGACGGCGAAAAGGTCAACGCCAAAAGAAAACTGAAAGGATTTGTGAATGAATACCCCAGGATATTGGGTACTCTATACCCTGATTATCTGACGAAGAAAAACAAATCAAATCTCGCAAGTAATCCGCCAAAAGAGGAAATAATATCAAAATGTATTTGGCATGTTACCCAAATTGAATTGTTTATTTTGACGGAGTTGAACCAGAATAGCAAAATAGCTTGCAAAATTTTAGGGTATATATCCGCAGGTCGGGATACCGGCTGGCTGTCAATAGATGGCACAGAGAGAAACGTGAATACACTGCTAAGTAGGTACTATGATTTGAAAGCAAATTTTGAGGTTTACTTTGACAATTTCCTTTACGCATACCTGGTAAAAAATGGTGTCGCCGATGGTATTCCCGCGCCAAATCGCCACCAACCATTTTATGATAAATGCATGGGGGCTATAGACCCTTATCTATAAAGAAAGCTATCCAATACATAACCCCTGTTATCCACCAAAATAACAAGGGTATTTTTTTTTGCTGCTATGGCTAAAAACGTGAGATACGGGCCATAGACAGGGAATGTAAATTAAACTGGTAGCCCCGCCGCCCTGCGTTTCTCTTGCTTACGTAATTCCTTTGCGATGTATGAACTTTCCGCCTTTACGCGAACTGGTTTAACCCTGTTCAGCTTCGCCAATTCTTTATCGCACATCATCACTGTTTGGAGGGCATTTGCTTTGATTTTTGTTAATTCTGCCGCTGTCAACATTGCTATACTAATTTTCATATTTCGTTACAAAGGCGGAATAAAAAAGGCTTTAAGTTTAATATAAAAACCCGCCATTGTAGCGGGTTTTTATATTGAAATATCTCGAAATGATTAAGCAAATGCTTGGTCAAATTCCGGCCCGTGTACTTTTCCTTCGGCTCCCTTCGGCTCCGTACCATCTTCAATAATTATCGGCACTCCGTCTTCTGTTGTAATGCCCTGCCCATCCTCTGTAGTTAATTGATTAGGTAGGGGCGTAACTGTCTCACTTTGTTTTACTTCATTTTCCTGATTGGTGGTGTTTTCCATTGTTATGATGTTTTTATAAAGATAGACATTTAAATTTCCCAAAGAATCACCTTTATTACAAATCGCCAGTGGGCAACACACAATAACACAACAGGATTATGTTTTTTCATAGCGGGGATCTTGACAAAGGCGTAAGCCAATACATTACAAATAATGTGGCGGCTATTCGATAGCCGGAATACCGCCGTTTGTGGTTTCGGTCAATTCCACGTCAATAGATGTTGTATTTTCTTTTAAGGTCTTTTCAAGGGAGCCTAAATTTAAAATAGGGAGTATCATCGGCTTTACATTCGCAAGTACCGTAAGTGAGCTAACGAACGCCCGTAAATAAGGGAATACTATAGCTATGCTGTTTTTGTAAAAATAATCGGGAATATTATTCAATTCAATAGCTTCATTAAACTTAAACGATGCTATCATTCTTGCGGAAATTATTTGCTTCCCATCCTCTATGCCTGATGTTGTAAAATCAAATTGAACAACAAACCTTGATCCCTCTTTAATAAACAAACCAGAAGGATTAAAAGCGATATTTATTTTCTGATCCTCATTTTCTGGATCAGAAAATGAAAACTTATTTATCCTATAGTTTTCAAATTTAAAAATAGCCTCTTGCGGTTGATTCATAATGCAAGAATACTAAAAAAAGAAAGACCCCGGTAATCCGGGGTCAATTTTATTGGTATTTTTATTGTTGATGCCGCTAATTCTTTGGGCGGCTCAACTACCTTATTAATTAGTGAGGAATATGAGGAATTCCAACTACATACAAATCCTTCCGCGCTTGGGCCAACAAATCCAAGCGACTTTACCTGCGCCCACTCTATAGCAAACTCCTCTTTTGTTATGCTTGCCAAATGGTCTCTTAATTGGTTGGCAATACTGTTTTTCATGGTGTAAAATTACAAATTTTCTGGATAAACTACCTTAAACGACTGCGAAACTATGTTATTTTTGTTTAACAAACAATGCTGAACCCTACTACCTCCTAAATACGTTTCTTCGGGTTTATCTTTTCTAAACCTAATAATACTGGCGCTATTTGGATAGTCCGCACATCTTATTGAATTATAAATTGTTTCAAATTTTGTGTGTGCCTTAATGTACTCAATGACCTCCGGGACTAATACTTCTTGGCTGTCTTTCGGCTTTTGAGCCATTATTATTTTTATACACTCTAAAAACTCATTTATATGGCTGACATTGCCAAATAGATCAAAAGTTGTGCCATCAATTCTAAGTAATGCCTCGAAAATCAAATATTCTCCATACTGTACGCCCCATTGGTGAGCCCATTTTATTTCAGTATCCCAAAAATAATAACCCAAACCAAGCCATGCCCTACTTGGCAGTATGCATTTAATAGGGCCATTTAATTCTATTTGCGAAGCATTGCCTTTATCTTTAAGTGTATGATAGCCTCGAACTGTATTCATTAGCTGTTTATTCCTACAATGATAATGAGTTTTTTTAAAAGTAAAATATAAATGAAGCCATAACGCACGATTTTTTTTAAAAACCATCCCATACGTATCCCATTTAAGGCCGCCCTTCCTTTCGCTGATATTGGTATCCTTTCTGGGAATTACGGGTAATGTTGCCCACCCCCGCCACTTGCGAATTGAAATAAGGGAGCGTATAAACGCCCCCTGTGTAGAACCGCCATTAGTTGCGATTCCTTGCCCGGAAAATCTGTGAATTGTGGAACCACCAACGAGAATTGAACTCCACATTTTCGCCGTCCACTATGAAGTAATCTTCAATGGTTTTGGCTTTTGACAACCCGGCGCAATTGGGACAACTCCGCAATGCCTTATGCAGACGCGCCATTGCCCGGCCTGCTTCCATTGCAGCGTTTAAAACCTCTTCCTTTTCTGGAGTATCGGCAATAATGCTTTTCTGCTCCTTTATCTTGTCTTTTTGGTCTTCAGACAAACTAACTGTTTTACCGTCAAAGGTCAGGTAAGCAAAATCTAATGTCCGGGCACTGCATTCGGCAATCGCACGGTTTAGATTTTCAAATGAAGGCATTGTAAGCGTTGCCACAACTTTTGCCGGGTCTTGTTTCAGGTTGCCTACGGTCTGCGGGGTAACAAGCTTTTCCAACTCCTTTTTTATGTAGGTTTCGCCACCATTAATGAGGGCCGACAATCCCGGCATGTTGTTTAACGGGAACAGATTTAAGGCGTTAAACTCATTTACGACAACCTGGGCAAGTTCTGTCGTATGGGTCAGTTCTGAAATGCGGGAATTATACCCGTACTGATCGAAATAAAGTGTTTCGTTTTGCATTTTACTTTTGTTTTAATATTTAGTGAAAGTTTTACTTTTTATTAGTTGTTTTTGGGCTGTTTGCGGGGCCGCCTATATCCGTAGATTCTACCCATATCTTTACGACCCTTTTAAAGAAATGAGCGTTACCATTTACTAAGTAATGATCCCATCCTTCCGCGCCAAGTTCATTAAGTCTGTCTTCCGAAATGATGCCGCGCATTGGCACTTCTTTTTTATATTCGTATTTCATAAAATTGCTTTTATTTTGATTAAAAATGTCACTCCCTGCGGGTATGGCTATTGCTATGTGGGTTTGGGTTTCGGCCTTGTCATGTTCGTTATTTTAAAAGGTTAGTCTTAGTTTCACAGTGATGTGTATTTATGCGTTCAATTGGAATACACTTTGATTCTCCTTTGTTTTTTAGTTGACCACGATTTGCTTTCTATTTGCTTTCCATTTGATTCCGATTTATTTTCCATTCATTTCAAGCCATTTTTAGTTTGAATTTCTGTTTAAACAGCTTTAATGCTTCTCAAATGCCGGGTTTGGAATTTCAAATAGGCTGCTGGTCTTGATAATATTAACCTTATCACCTTTCGGCATTGCTGCGAATGCTTTGATTGTTGAAATACCCTGATTCGATTATTTCTTTATGAGCTTGTATTCTGTCGCAGTCCCTTAACCCCCTATCCCTAAAATATTCCCATATTACCCACCCTTCGGCGGTGGTTTGTGGTGCCTGATCTCTTAGCGCGTCTTTGTAAGTTTCGATAAGTTCCCGCCGGGCTGGCACACTGGTTAAGAAGTCGCACAAATCAGATTTCGCGGGTAATTGATAAGTTGCAGCTATTGTACTTAACAGGTCGCTTACGGTGACTGCGGCTATATCTTGCAGGTGCTTTGCTAATTCCTGCCAATCTTCAACTGCCCCCAGGTCGGGGAATAGTATCACCTTCCTTCCGGCTAACTGCCTGAATTTAGCTTTAAGTAGTTCCGGCACTTCGTTTATGCCGCCCTGCCTATTATACTTTTCGTAACCCTTCGCCCCTGTAGCAAGCCAAATAAAATCAGGGGCGAAGATGCTGCCCACCAATGCTGTCTTTTCGCTTTCTACTATCGCTATGGGCTTGTTCAAATCTTCACTGATAAGATGCAGCCCGAACAGACATTGCGGCTTTGTGTCTTGTGCTTCATACTTAACTACCCATTCCGGGGCTTCCTGTTGTGTCTGTAGGCATTTTTTTAGTATTGCGCCGCAAATAGTGTTGATCTGCTCAAACGGCTGTTTAATTCGCTTTCCAGTTTCCGGGTTGTACCCCATCACTTTGCCATATCTGATATTAAATAATTCATCAATTTGCCAAAAGACAACCGCGCCGGGGTAGTGCCTTGAAGTGCCTATGTAATATTTCTCCAACAATGATTCAATCACACGCGGCTCAAATAAGGTTAGCAGAAATTTTACAAAATTATTATCCGCGTATCCGGTCAATGTTTTATTAAAAATATCCTTTGGGATATATTGCACCGGGGGGATTGCGGCGGGTGCCCGTTTCGCGATAGTGGGCCGGGTATATGTTCTCGGGGTCGTTTCATCCACTGGCATGTGGTAAAAATCCCCTAACCATTTCATTGCCTGTATGTAGTCAATTTTCAAGTGATGCATTAAAAATTTAATAGCATCACCCGAACCACAGCCACCAAAACAGGTATAAATATTTCTTGTTGGACTTATGACAAATGACGGTGTATTTTCATTGTGCAATGGACATTTGCACCGCCAATTCCTACCCTTTTTTTGCAGACGTTCAAAGTGTTCTACAACTTCTTTAACCTGCATCACTTCTTTTATTGCCTCATGTTGGGCCTCTATTATTTCATTCATGTTGTATTATTTATAATGTTTAAGGTTTAAGGTTCAAACCTTATTTATAAACCTTGTTTATTAAGGTTTAAGGTTTACCCCCTATATATATAGGGGTAATAAACCTTAATACCCTATTCTTTAAACCTTCCCAATTCATAGGGTAATCTTTCTTTTTGTTGAATAATCCAACCACTATTACGACTTTTCGTAATTAATTCAATTGTAATTGCATTGGTTAGTTTTTCTCCAAATAATTCTTTATAGAAATACTGTATTTGTTTTTCAAGTTTGCCATGAGATATTTTTTCATTCCCTGATCCTGAAAAACACTTACTTAATGTAGTAAATATGTTCACATCCGTTATTGGGTTGAAAATTTGCTTTTTACCTTGTGGTTTTGCCTGCTCCCACGTATCAACTATCTTCGGCAATCCTTCAAAATCAACGGTAAAGGCAAACGGTTCAAAATCCATGTCCCTACACTGTTCAGCTTCTACTATGGATATTGCTTTATCATCTTCACTTTTGGCAATAGATAACACTGTTTGCGCCTTATTTACTAATTCAGTGCCTAAATGCCCACGTGCGTTATTATCGCTCTTGTTTTGATGCAATACAGTTAACAGGTGTATGTTTTTTTCCTCTGTCCACCTCAATAGCTTAGTGGTCGTAGATGTTGCCTGCTCTTCGTCATTTATTGAGGTTACTAAATCCCGTATCCCATCAATAACTACAATGCCGATATTAGGTATTGTATAAATGGCATGTTCTATAATTGCCAATCTTTGTGCCGGGTTGAATTTGCGAAGTGAGAAAACCTTTAAATTGTCAGGAATTGGTTTATTTATGAGCCTACAAATGCGGGTTAATACTTTGTGTACATAATAGTTTCCTTGCTCTGTGTCAAAATATAACCCCACTTGTCCAGGTTGCAAATTCCCAACAAACTTATCAAGCTGATACCCTGCAACAATTGAAAAGAACAACGTTACTAAAAACGTCTTCCGGCTTTTCGCCTTGCCGATAAGCAATATAAATTCCCCATAGCTGCCAATAATAATTTTAATACCATTGTTGATTATTTGCAAACACGGCGTTGGTTCTGGTATTTTATCAGTAGGATGTATTTCAGCGCCTTTTAATAACTTGTCAAGTTCCGCATTGGTAGTATTTGGTAATGGTATAAAATTAGACTTCGTTTTTTGTGCTTCCTGTGCTATTTCAGAAAGAAAATTTGTCTTACCGCCTTTCATTTATTGCAAAATTTAGTTGTGTTATTTAATTTGGGTTTTACCGTCCAATTTTGCAGAAATGATACAAATGTTAGTTATATTTGCAGCGTTGTTTCAAGTCCGCAAGACTATTGCCCGTTACAGTCTAAGCCGCTGTTAACGGGCTTTCTTTTTGAATTTCTTTTACCCACCAAGTCATAAACCCTTCAAAGGTTTCAGCTACGAAATAGATAGCGCCTGCCGCTTCCAGTTGCATCTTTACTTTCGATTGTTCCGGGCTGATCTTATCTTTGGTTGCAGCATTTTTAACCTCCACCTGGATTGATAACCCTTTGTAGATAATTGACACATCAGGTGTCCCGCGCTTGGTAGTGCCTGGTATGTATATTTCCTTATCCGACTTGGTTTTGATCTTGCGGCCTGCTGATTGGATACGATTGGCAAACCCACCAACATAGGTTACATACTTAATGATAGCCCCGGTAATACCGTTGGTAGTTTTGAAGTTTTGCGGGTCATTTTTTACAATACTTCGCATGGATTCATCAGGCATCGTATATTTTGCCCGGTAGTGGGCAAGTTTCGCCACCTTATAATAGGCTATTGCCTCTTTTGCTGTAAATAATGGATATAACATTATGCGGCAAGATTTGCAGGCTTAATAACAGTTAGTGCGTTGTTTACTTCGCTGGACTTATAGCGCAAGCGGTTGGAGCCAGTAACCCGGTATCCTTTCAACGTGCCTGCTTTGGTTAATTCATTCAGGGTAGGGAGTGACACCTTTAAAGCAATTGCCGTTTGCTTACGGGTCAGCAATTCATCTGCTGCGGGAGTTGCTGCGGTCGACTGGTTGGCTTTACTGTTGATTATAGCCTCTAATTGGTTAAGCCTCTGGATGAGATAGTTTAACCCGGCTGGCACTTGCTCAAAACTGGTAATGTTTATTGCTTCCATTTTTTGAAGTATGAAAGTGTTTATTTGCTTTCATTCTCCAAAAGTATAGAAGGGGAAAACTGGGATTTTTTCTGACTTTACGGGTTTTAGGTGGGATTTTACGGGTTTCCCGTCAGACAATACTTTTCTTGGCTAATTCTTGCACTAATTGCTCATAATTACCTGAATATTCCTTAAAGTGCTTCCTTATATACTCCTTTCCCTCAAACTGCGTAAACACAGTCAACAGGAAAGAAATCCACACATCGGACTTTATTTTTTTTGTTGGCTGGCACTTCTTATAAACTTGGTAAATTGTATGCTGTACGAAACCTGCGTCAGCATAGTTGTAATTTATTTTCTCAATATTTTCGGGCAATATATTGTTGTCAAAAACGAAAATAGAGTATGCTTGTAATCTATTATATTCACTGTTAGTCATTATCCTATTTCTGTTTGTCCAATTCCCGGAAAGCGGCTTTAAGGCTTCTATGATGAACTTGTGTTTATCCAACACATGTTCCGCTACCCTTTGTGGTAGAAAGGGCAGAGTTTCGCGTTGCACCACTGGCATTTCATTTATCTGCGGTATTATCTTATTTGCCCCACTGCTGGTGTTTGGTAAAAGCAAATCAATAAAATCAATTACGTTTTGACAAAAAGCCATCAATGTAGGGTTTGTATAACTCCCAATCCATCTGTACTTCTTATTTACCATAAATGAATATCCTAAATATTTTGGTTTATTGTCAATGTTTGCACCCAAATAGATGTGATCAATTATTCTTTCGGGTGATACAACCATTGCGGCCTGATAGCTTTCTATAAATTCAAAATAAGTGCTTTTAAGCGGCTGTATATCCAACTCGGTCCTTTTTCTCTCAAACTCAATTATTATGGGTCTGCCAGCCGTCAAATTGTTCTCATAATAGTTCGTCACCTCTGCCGCCTTGTCTCTTACGGCTCCTAATTCTATTAAAATATATTTGTCATTTGTGGATTTTTGCAAAGTATCCCTAATCAACTGCTTGTACCCTTCACTGTTAAATAAATCACACCCATCGTTGTGAATAAAAATATCAACGCTATGGATAAACTGACCACTAACACCAACGCCGGTGGCCCTGTGTGTTGGCGGCTTGGCATTGGGGTCTGCAATCTCATGTCTTTGTATAGAAGGATATTGATTTTTACCGTTATATACCTGAAACTGCGCCCTAAAAAAGGAAAATATTAAATCAATATCCTTCGCTAACGTATCAATGCTCAAAGTGTGTGTGTCAATAACAATTATTTTGTTCCGAGTCTGGCTAAAAGTCTCATTTGCTTCTGGCTGTAACGGCGGTGTTTCCTGCCGGACTACCGGGGTTTGTTTTTCATTAAAATTGTGGTTGTGACTATCTTGTGTTATGCATGGTTGGGATTGATTTTTCAGGAAATAAACCCATTGCACCAAAATCGGGCACCATGAAAAATAGGTACTAT
>JABDBW010000051.1 GCA_013288485.1 Bacteroidota bacterium | reverse complement strand
CCTGTATTGCAAACAGCGGTGTTTTAAATTCATGTGATATGTTAGACAAAAAGTCGCGCCTGAATTTTTCCTGCGTGCGCAGGTCGTCAATTTCAGTTTTCTTTTGGCGGGCCCATTCCTGCACCTCCTGTTCCACATCATTAATAGGGTCAGAGCTTACATGCTCGCCTAAGGCATCGCGCTGGTCGCGTCCCAATTTTAGGTTATGGATGAGTTTGTAAATGAGCTTTATTTTTGAGTAGATGTATTTCTCTATCAAATAATAAAAAACAATAAAGCTGACAACTATGGTTACCAGGAAGGTGATAGACAGATCGTAAAGGCTATGCTTAAAATAATAATTTACCGTTGATAAGGTTATAGCTACCGCCAGCGAGTTTATAAAAACCAGTACACGTAATTTCATAAGCGTAAAGTTACGATTTTAGTGATTGGTTGATGGGGTTGAATACGTTGATTGGGTTAGGTTTTTGTTAAGTTATTGTAATATGCATTCATCTACTCCTTTGTTTGATCGCGAATTAGCCAAACAATTACCAACCCATCCCTCACTAAATCCTCCCTATTTCTCCCTCCAAAACATTTCTAAAAAAATAACTAAATAACTATTTGACATTTAATTGAAAGTTGCTATCTTTGCCGTCCCTTTCGGGGGGAATAATATGCCTTGAACGAAGCCCTACTGCTTCGATGGGCACAAAAAAATAGAAAAAATGTCAGGAATTATTGGTAAAAAAGTAGGAATGACCAGCATTTTCGACGACTCAGGGAAGAATATCCCCTGTACCGTAATCGAAGCTGGCCCTTGCGTAGTAACTCAGGTAAGGTCTGTTGATACAGACGGTTATGCAGCTATACAGCTGGCATACGGTGAGCAAAAGGAAAAAAACACTCCCGGCCCTTTAAAAGGACATTTCCAAAAAGCCGGTACAACCCCCAAACGCAGATTAGTTGAATTTAAATCGTTCGAAGATGAAAAATCTCTTGGTGATACTATCACTGTAGATATTTTCGCCGAAGGCGATTTTGTTGATGTGGTGGGTACTTCAAAAGGTAAAGGTTTCCAGGGTGTGGTAAAACGTCACGGTTTTCATGGTGTGGGTATGCAAACTCACGGCCAGCATAACCGTTTACGTGCGCCGGGTTCATTGGGTGCGTCATCATGGCCGTCACGTGTATTTAAAGGTATGCGCATGGCAGGCCAAATGGGTAACGAACGTGTTAAAGTTCAAAACTTAGAAGTTTTGAAAGTTTACACCGACCAAAACCTGATAGTAGTTAAAGGTTCCATCCCGGGAGCTAAGGGTTCATTCGTAATAGTGGATAAATAAGATGGAAGTTAAAGTATTAAACGTATCAGGTAAAGAAACAGGTGCCAAGGTGCAGCTTCCTGAAGCCATATTCGGTATTGAACCTAATGATCATGCTATCTATCTTGACGTTAAGCAATTTTTAGCTAACCAGCGCCAGGGTACGCATAAATCAAAGCAACGTAACGAAATTGCGGGTTCGACCCGCAAATTATATAAGCAAAAAGGTACTGGCGGCGCCCGTGCAGGCAGTGTAAAATCACCATTGTTTAATGGTGGTGGCCGTATATTCGGTCCGCAGCCGCGCGATTATAGCTTCAAATTAAATAAGAAGCTGAAAGTATTGGCCCGTTATTCGGCCCTTACTTATAAGGCTCAGGACAGTAACGTAATTGTTTTGGAAGATTTTAGCTTCGACGCTATTAAAACCAAAACCTATATACAAATGGTTGCAGACTTAAACGCTACTGATATAAAAACATTATTAGTATTGCCTGCAGCAAATAACAATGTGTATTTATCAAGCAGGAACTTGAAAAAAGCAAAGGTAATAACCGTTGACCAGTTAAACACTTACGATGTGTTAAACGCGGGTAAACTATTGTTAACTACCGGTGCTGTTAAAATTTTGGAGGAAGCATTAGCTAAGTAATATGGAAATTTTAAAGAAACCCTTACTTACTGAAAAAGTAACTCAATTAACCGAAAAGCTGAATCGTTATGCTTTTTTGGTTGATCCGAGAGCTAACAAAATTCAGATAAAAACAGCTATCGAAGCCATGTATGGCGTTAACATTACTGCTGTTAATACAATGAGATACGTAGGTAAACTTAAACATCGCAACACCAAAGCCGGACCGGTATCGGGCCGCGCTGCATCAGTGAAAAAGGCGATCATTACGTTGAAGGACGGAGAAACAATAGATTTTTATAGCAATATATAGATATAGAGATGGCAGTAAAAAGATTTAAACCGGTTACGCCGGGTACCCGCTTCAGAGTTGATGTATCTAACTCAGATATTACAACAAACGTTCCTGAAAAGTCGTTGGTTGTATCAGCCAACACAAGATCAGGCGGACGTAATCATAGCGGTAAAATGACCATGCGCTACTTAGGTGGGGGTCACAAACAGGCTTACAGGTTAATAGACTTTAAACGTAATAAGTTTGATATCCCGGCAAAAGTTGCAACTATTGAGTATGATCCTAACCGTTCAGCACGCATAGCCCTGTTACATTTTGTTGATGGTGAAAAAAGATATATGATAGCCCCTGAAGGTTTAACAGTTGGACAAATTGTTATCTCGGGCGAAAACGCGGCACCCGAAGTTGGTAATACTTTACCATTAAAAACTATACCACTGGGTTCTATAATTCATAATATTGAATTGAACCCGGGCCAGGGCGGTATTATTGCCCGTTCGGCAGGTACTTACGCGCAGCTTTCGGCACGCGATGGTAAATATGCTATCATCAAATTGCCTTCGGGCGAAACACGTATGATACTGGCTACTTGTTTGGCAACTATCGGCACGGTTTCAAATGGCGAAAGAGCAAACGCTGTGTTAGGTAAAGCCGGCCGCAACCGCTGGCTGGGCCGTCGCCCAAGAGTTCGTGGTGTAGCCATGAACCCGGTAGATCACCCTATGGGTGGTGGTGAGGGAAGGGCCTCAGGTGGCCATCCGCGTTCACGTAAAGGTTTATTGGCTAAAGGCTACAAAACCCGTGACAAGAAAAAAGGGTCTGATCGTTATATCATTGAAAGAAGGAAGAAATAATAATGGCACGTTCAATTAAAAAAGGACCTTATATTGATCATAACCTTGACAGGAAAGTCTTGGTATTGAATGATTCAAATAAAAAATCAGTTGTAAAAACATGGTCACGTCGTTCCATGATATCTCCTGATTTCGTCGGTCATACATTCGCAGTACACAATGGTAATAAGTTTATACCGGTGTACGTAACAGAAAACATGGTTGGTCATAAGTTGGGAGAATTTGCGCCAACCCGTACCTTCCGCGGTCACGCAGAAAAGAAAAAATAAGCAATGGAAGCAACAACTAAAATTAAAAAGTCTGTATTGATCAGGCAACGCAAAGAGCAGGAGAAGGCTCAGCAAGGCGGCGCTTCTGTTGCGAAACTGCAGAACTGTCCGACCTCACCGCGCAAAATGCGCCTGGTGGTCGACCTTATCCGCGGTGTTAACGTTGAGAAAGCGTTATACATATTAAAATTTACCAATAAAGAAGCTGCCATACGTGTAGAGAAATTATTGCTATCAGCCATTAAAAACTGGGAAGCAAAAAACGAAGGGCAACGTGTTGAAGACAACGCTTTATTTGTTAAAGAAGTTTCAGTAGGCGGTGGCCGTATGAACAAAAGAATGCGCCCTGCTCCGCAAGGAAGAGGATACCGCATACGTAAACGTTCAAACCACGTAACGCTGATCGTGGATAGTAAAAACGATAACAATTAATTTGCAATGGGACAGAAAGCACATCCAATAGGTAACAGATTAGGAATCATCAGAGGTTGGGATTCTAATTGGTTCGGTGGCAATCACTATGCCGACAAATTAGTTGAAGACGAAAAGATCCGCAAATACTTATCAGCACGTATCAATAAAGGCGGCGTGTCAAAAATAGTTATTGAGCGCACTTTAAAACGTATCACTGTAACTATACATACTGCCCGTCCGGGTATTGTTATAGGTAAAGGCGGTACTGAAGTTGATAAGATAAAAGAAGAATTGAAAAAATTGACCAAAAAGGAAGTTCAGATCAACATCTTCGAGATAAAACGCCCTGAGCTTGATGCGCAATTAGTTGCAGAAGGCATAGCGAAACAACTGGAAGCACGTATATCCTTCCGCCGTGCCATGAAAACTACTATTGCTTCAACCATGAGAATGGGTGCTGAAGGAATTAAGATAATGACATCGGGCCGTTTAGGCGGCGCTGAAATGGCACGAAGCGAACAATATAAAGAAGGAAGAATACCATTGCACACTTTCCGTGCAGATATTGACTATGCATTGGCCGAGGCTTTAACTACTTATGGTAAAATAGGTGTTAAGGTATGGATTTGCAAAGGTGAAGTTTACGGCAAACGCGACCTGTCGCCAAATATTGGTGGTACAAGCAGCGCCAGCGGAAAAGGTGGCCGTCCTGAAGGCGCAGCCGGAGGATTTGGCGATCGCAGAGGCGGTGGTAACGAAAGAGGTGGAGAACGTGGCGGCGAGCGCCGGGGTAATGACCGCAAACCAGGTGGTGGCGGCCCTAACCGCGGTGGCGGCAATCGTCCCGGTGGACAAGGTGGCCCGGGTGGGCAAAACCGTTCAGCAGGTGGTGGAAACCGCCCTGGTGGACCAAGAAGATAATAATTGAATTAGAATAAGTATCGGTAAGATATAAAAGCTTAAGAAAATGCTACAGCCAAAAAGAACGAAGTTCAGAAAGATGCAAAAAGGCAGGATGAAAGGTTTAGCCACCCGTGGTACTGAACTTTCATTCGGATCTTTCGGTGTAAAATCACTCGAAGCAGCCTGGATAACCAGCCGCCAGATAGAAGCCGCGCGTATTGCTGTAACACGTTACATGAAACGTGAAGGGCAAGTGTGGATCAGGATTTTCCCTGATAAGCCGGTAACCAAAAAGCCTGCAGAGGTACGTATGGGTAAAGGTAAAGGCGCGCCTGAATATTGGGTAGCGGTTGTTCGCCCCGGCAGGATCATTTTTGAAGCAGAAGGCGTGCCTTTGGATATTGCTAAAGAGGCATTGCGCCTCGCGGCCCAAAAGTTGCCGGTGCAAACAAGATTTATAGTGCGTAAAGATTACGTAGAAGCATAAATGGTGAATGGTTATTTGTGAGTGGTGAGCAGTTAGTATAACTCACAATTCACTATTAGCTACTCACAAAATAACTAATGATAACAATAAAATGAAGAACTCAGAAATTACAGAGCTGGCAACTGAAGAGTTGGTTGTAAGAATTGGCGAGGAAAGAGCAAATCTTACCAAGCTAAAGTTTGCACACGCGGTTTCGGCCATTGAAAATCCAACACGTATTACAAAAGTACGCAAGGATGTTGCTCGTTTAAATACTGAATTAACAAAGCGTAAAGCGGCGTCAGCTTCTGAAAAAAATTAATTTTTTACGCGTCGGGAAAAAATGGAAAGAAATTTAAGAAAAACACGTACCGGGCTGGTAGTAAGCAACAAGATGGAAAAATCTATTGTTGTGTCGGTGGAACGTAAAGTAAAGCACCCTATCTATGGTAAGTTTATTAAGAAAACTACCAAGTTTATGGCACATGACGAAACCAATACCTGTGGTGTTGGCGATACCGTATTGATTATGGAAACGCGTCCGCTGAGCAAGAACAAGAATTGGAGATTAGTTCAAATTATAGAAAGGGCTAAATAACATGGTACAACAGGAATCAAGATTAAATGTAGCTGATAACAGCGGCGCTAAAGAAGTTTTAGTGATCCGTGTGTTAGGCGGTACGGGTAAAAGATACGCCTCCATTGGTGATAAGATAGTAGTAACTGTAAAAAGCGCGCTGCCATCAGGTAACATCAAAAAAGGAACAGTATCAAAAGCCGTTGTGGTGAGAACCAAAAAAGAGATCCGCAGAAAAGACGGTTCATATATCCGTTTTGACGATAACGCGGCCGTTTTGTTAAACAACCAGGACGAGCCGAGAGGCACACGTATATTTGGCCCTGTTGCAAGAGAATTGCGTGAAAAACAATTTATGAAAATTGTATCATTAGCACCGGAGGTATTGTAACATGGAAAAGAAAAAACAAGCACAACCAGCAAAATTAAAGATCCGTAAAGGTGATTTGGTTAAGGTTATAGCCGGCGATTCAAAAGGAGCGCAAGGTAAAATAGTTGAAGTGTTAATAGCTAAAGGCAGGGCTATTGTTGAAGGTGCCAATATGGTATCAAAACATACCAAACCTAACGCGGCCAGCCCTAACGGAGGTATTATTAAAATGGAAGCATCAATTCATATTTCAAATTTGATGTTGATCGATCCTAAAACAGGCGTTCCAACCCGTGTTGGCCGTAAAAAAAATAGTGCCGGTAAATTGGTAAGGGTAGCAAAAAAATCAGGAGAGGAAATTAAGTAATGGAATACACACCACGATTAAAATCGAAATATAAAGAAGAGATACGGTCGACACTGAAAGATAAATTTCAGTATAAAAGTATCATGCAGGTTCCGAAACTGGAAAAAATTGCAATTAACCAGGGTGTTGGCGGCGCTACTACCGATAAGAAACTGATAGAGAACACCATTACGGAGTTAACTACCATTACCGGCCAGCAGGCTGTTGCTTCAAAATCTAAAAAGGATATTTCGAACTTTAAATTGCGTAAAAATATGCCGATTGGCGTACGTGTTACTTTACGTGACAATATTATGTATGAGTTCCTTGATCGTTTGATCTCTGTAGCTCTGCCGCGTATCCGCGATTTTAAAGGTATTAATGATAAAGGTTTTGACGGAAGGGGAAACTATACGCTGGGTATAACCGAGCAGATCATTTTCCCGGAGATCAATATCGACAAAATAAACAAAATTCAGGGTATGGATATTACCTTTGTAACCTCGGCAGGCAACGATGTTGAAGCATTAGAGTTACTTAAGCAATTTGGCTTACCATTTAAAAATCAAACTCCAACTAACAATGGCTAAAGAAGGTGTAAAAGCGCGCGAAGTAAAACGCGCTAAGTTAGTAGCAAAATATGCGGAGAAAAGGGCAGCTTTAAAAGCAGCCGGTGATTATGCAGGTTTAGACGCTTTACCAAAAGCATCATCAGCTGTAAAATTACATAACCGCTGTAAATTAACAGGCCGCCCCCGTGGTTATATGCGCCAGTTTGGCATTTCGCGTGTTACATTCCGCGAAATGGCATTGGCAGGTAAGATACCGGGAGTGAAGAAAGCAAGCTGGTAATTGAGCTGAAAGCTCAAAGGCGAAAGCTAAAAGCTTTTTGCTTTGCGCTTTCTGCTTTAAGCTAAAAAGAATATTAACCGATGGAAGGTCTACGGAAACCACCATCACAATAAATAAATAATGAATACAGATCCAATTGCAGATTATCTTACTCGTGTAAGGAATGCCATCAAAGCCAATCATAGGGTGGTGGAGATTCCTGCATCGAACCTTAAAAAAGAGATCACTAAAGTTCTTTTTGACAAAGGTTACATTGCAAATTACAAGTTTGAGGATAATGGTCCGCAAGGCACAATTAAAGTAGCTTTGAAGTACCACCCTATTACAAAAATTCCGGCTATCCGTTCAATCGATCGTATAAGCAGGCCGGGTTTCAGAAAATATGCCGGCATGGATAACCTGCCGCGTGTATTAAATGGTTTAGGTATCGCTATCCTGTCAACTTCAAAAGGTGTAATGACCGATAAAGAAGCGCGTCAGCAAAATATAGGCGGCGAGGTTTTATGCTACGTATATTAATAGGAGGAATCAAGCAATGTCAAGAATAGGAAAAGCACCCATACCAGTACCCGCCGGAGTAACCATTACCGTAGCCGAAGATAACCTGGTTACCGTAAAAGGCCCTAAAGGCGAACTTAGCCAGGCGGTGGATACAGATATTAAAGTTGTACAGGAGGATGGCCAGTTATTGGTTCAACGCCCTTCTGAACAGAAACGCCATAAAGCGTTACATGGTTTATACCGTTCGCTTATAAATAACATGGTTGTTGGCGTTACAACCGGGTATAAAATAGAACAGGAACTGGTGGGCGTGGGTTACCGCGCAACCCATTCAGGTAATACATTAGACCTTGTGCTGGGATATTCTCACCACTATGTATTTGAATTGCCAAAAGAAATTAAAGTTAAAACTACTGCTGAAAAGGGTAAAAACCCAACCATTATCCTGGAATCAAACGATAAACAATTGATTGGCCAGGTAGCGGCAAAAATACGTTCGTTACGTGCGCCTGAACCTTACAAAGGAAAAGGTATCAAGTTTGTTGGCGAAGTATTACGAAGAAAAGCAGGTAAATCAGCATCTAAAAAATAATCGTCATGGGAGCCAGAGCGAAATTATCAAGAAGAGACAGGATTAAGATGGGGATCAGGAAGCGCCTTTCAGGTTCTTCAACCCGTCCGCGTTTGTCAGTGTACAGAAGCAATAAAGGAATTTATGCGCAGATCATTGACGACGTAACAGGAAAAACTATAGTATCGGCTTCATCTCTTTCAAAAGAGTTTACAGCCGATGGTACCAAGTCAGACCAATCCGTAGCCGTAGGCAAATTGGTTGCCGAAAAGGCAATTGCTGCAGGTATTAAGGATGTAGTTTTTGACAGGAACGGATACTTGTATCATGGCCGTGTTAAATCATTGGCCGAAGGTGCACGTGAAGGCGGCTTAAACTTTTAATTGAAAGAGAAATGTCAACAATCAACATAAAAAGAGTAAAAACCAGCGAGATCGAATTAAAAGACCGCCTGGTTAGCATACAGCGTGTAGCCAAAGTAACAAAGGGCGGCCGTACTTTCAGCTTCAGTGCCATTGTGGTAGTGGGCGATGAGAACGGCGTTGTAGGTTACGGTTTAGGTAAAGCTAAAGAGGTTACCGAAGCTATTGCGAAAGGTATTGACGATGCGAAAAAGAATTTGGTAAAAGTTCCTATCCTTAACGGCACCATTCCTCACGAGCAGATCGGTAAGTTTTCCGGTGGTTTTATATTTATTAAACCAGCTGCTGATGGTACCGGTGTTATTGCAGGCGGTGCTATGCGTGCGGTTTTAGAATCGGCAGGTATACACAATGTATTGGCAAAATCAAAAGGCTCATCAAACCCGCATAACGTGGTTAAAGCAACTGTATCGGCATTATCGCAATTACGCGACGCGCATACTGTAGCACAGCACCGCGGTATTAGTTTAGGTAAAGTATTTAACGGATAATCAGTCATGGCAAAGATCAAAATTACCCAGATTAAGAGCGTGATCGATAGAAGTGAGCGCCAAAAAAGAACAGTGGAAGCGCTGGGCTTAAGAAAAATAAACCACAGCGTGGAAGTTGAAGCTACTGCGGCTATCATTGGTATGGTTAGAAAAGTTAATCACCTGGTAACGGTAGAAAATATTTAATATCATGAATTTAAGTAATCTGAAACCTGCAAAAGGTGCAACTAAAAATAGAAAGCGAATTGGCCGTGGTACAGGTTCGGGCCGTGGCGGTACATCAACCCGTGGCCATAAAGGCGCAGGTTCACGTTCGGGCAACAAAACAAAAATAGGTTTTGAAGGCGGCCAGATGCCTTTGCAGCGCCGTGTACCTAAGGTGGGATTTAAAAACCCTAACCGTGTAGAGTACGTTGGTGTTAACCTGGACGTTTTGCAGGAATTGACCGAAAAATTTTCATTGGCAACCATTGACTTTGCTACATTAAAAGAGCATGGCCTGGTATCAAGAAACGGACTGGTAAAAATACTGGGCCGCGGCGAACTGAAAGCCAAATTAGAAGTTACAGCACATGCATTTACCGCTACTGCGCAAAAAGCTATTGAAGCAGCCGGTGGCACTATAGTTAAGCTATAAATTTCAATGAAGAAATTAATCACCACATTATCCAATATCTGGAAAATTGAAGACCTGAGAGTGCGTATAACCAACACGCTCTTATTTCTTTTAATATATCGTGTAGGTTCATGGATACGCCTGCCGGGGGTTAGTGCTTCTGTTGCAGCAAACAAACAGGCCCAGGGATTGGTGGGTTTGTTAAATATGTTTGCAGGAGGTTCGTTTTCACGGGTCTCTATTTTTGCATTAGGCGTAATGCCTTATATTTCTGCTTCTATCGTAATGCAATTATTAGGTATTGCGGTGCCCTATTTCACTAAAATGCAGAAAGAAGGCGAAAGCGGGCGTAATAAAATTAACCAGTGGACACGCTATTTAACCATATTTATTACCGCCTTACAGGCGGCCGCTTACCTGCGTTCGCAGGTAACTCCCGACCAGATGCTGATAGCAAACCCCATGTTTATCATAATGAACACGTTTGTGTTAACAGCCGGTACCCTATTTGTAATGTGGCTGGGCGAGAAAATTACCGATAAAGGTATAGGCAACGGTATCTCCCTGATTATCATGGTGGGTATTATAGCCCAGTTACCGGGTGCTTTTGTGGCTGAGTTTACCAACCGCACAACAGGTTCGGGTGGGTTGATCACCTTCATTGTTGAGCTGGTTGCCTTACTGGGTGTGGTAATGTTTACCATATTGATTGTACAAGGTACCCGTAAAATAGCGGTGCAGTATGCCAAACGTATTGTAGGCAATAACCAATACGGCGGTGTGCGCCAGTATATCCCTTTAAAGGTAAACGCCGCGGGTGTAATGCCTATTATATTTGCGCAGGCCCTGATGTTTATACCGGCAACTTTGGGATCGTTTTTTCCATCGGCAGCTTCAAACAGCGTGCTGATAGCCTTATCAAATTACAATTCATGGCTGCATAATATTTTGTTCGCTATATTGATCATATTATTTACTTATTTCTATACGGCTATTACGGTTAATCCTAACCAGATGGCGGATGATATGAAAAAGAACGGCGGATTTATACCGGGTATTAAACCGGGAAAATCAACAGCAGACTTTATTGACGGCGTTATTTCAAAGATCACGTTACCGGGATCAATTTTCCTGGCCATTATTGCCATTATACCGGCTTTGGCAAACCTGGTAGGTGTTAATACCTTATTTGCCCGGTTTTTTGGCGGTACATCACTGATCATCCTTGTGGGTGTTGTTTTGGATACATTACAGCAGATAGAAAGCCACCTGTTAATGCGCCATTATGATGGCTTAATGAAAACAGGCAGGATAACAGGGCGTTCATCCATACCTGCTGCTGCCGGAACAACTCCGACAGCAATTTAATAAGCATGCCTAAGATCCATTATAAGTCTGTCGAAGAGATAGAACTCATAAGAGAAAGTTCTTTACTTGTTGGAAAAGCGCTTGGTGAAATAGCGAAAGTTATTGGGCCGGGCATAAAAACTATTGAATTAAATAAGCTTGCCGAAACCTATATACGCGATAATGGCGGCGTACCTGCCTTTTTAAATTATAGCGGGTTCCCCTATTCGCTGTGCATTTCTTTAAATGACCAGGTAGTACATGGTTTCCCGGGCCAGCATATATTAAAAGATGGCGACCTGGTATCGGTTGATTGCGGTGTGGTACTGAATAAGTATTATGGCGATTCGGCTTTTACTTTTGCTATTGGCGAAGTAAGCGACCAGGTTAAAACATTGATGCGTGTAACCAGGGAGTGTTTAGACCTGGGTGTTGAAAAAGCGGTAGCCGGATTACGCATAGGCGATATAGGTTATGCTGTACAGGAACATGCCGAAAAGCATGGCTTTGGCGTTGTGAAAGAGTTGGTTGGCCACGGTGTTGGTTTAAGGCTGCACGAAAAACCCGAAGTGCCCAATTATGGTAAACGCGGGTCGGGCATAAAATTGGAGGAGGGAATGGTAATTGCTATTGAACCCATGATAAACGGCGGCCGTGCGGGAGTGAAGTTTTGGGATGATGACTGGACAGTATCAACCATTGATGGTAAGCCGTCTGCGCATTATGAGCATACGGTGGCTATAAAAAAGGGTAAAGCAGACATTCTTTCTACATTTTCGTACGTTGATAATGTTTTGAAAGAAAAAAATAAAAATTAGAAAATATTTTATTAATTTTGCATCCCGCTTTTAGGGTGGATAATTAAGTAATAATCAATAAAATATGGCTAAACAAGCCTCAATTGAACAAGACGGTACAATTAAGGAAGCATTATCAAATGCTATGTTCAGGGTAGAACTTGAAAACGGACATGAGATTATTGCGCATATATCAGGTAAGATGCGGATGCATTATATAAAGATCTTACCAGGCGACAGAGTAAAATTGGAAATGAGCCCTTATGATCTATCAAAGGGCAGAATAACATACAGGTATAAATAACAAAAAGAGATGAAAGTTAGAGCATCCATTAAAAAACGCAGCGTTGATTGCAAGATCATTCGCCGCCACGGGAAACTTTACGTGATAAACAAAAAGAATCCTAAGTTCAAGCAGCGTCAGGGATAATTAAAGACATTGTAATGATCCGTACAACGGTGGCCCGCCGTTCGGTCTTACTTAAAAATAAATATAAATATGGCAAGAATATCAGGTATTGATCTACCGAAAAATAAAAGAGGAGAAATAGGGTTAACCTATATCTACGGAATAGGCCGCTCAAAAGCTCAGTCTATTTTAAATAAAGCAGGTATTGACTATGATACCAAGGTGCAGGATTGGAGCGATGCACAGCTGACTACTATTCGTGGTATAATTAACGACGAAGTAAAAGTAGAAGGCGCCCTTCGTTCAGAAGTGCAGTTAAATATTAAGCGTTTAATGGATATAGGTTGCTACCGTGGTACCCGTCATCGTAAAGGATTGCCTTTGCGTGGCCAGCGTACCAAAAACAACTCGCGTACCCGTAAAGGAAAACGTAAAACAGTTGCTAACAAAAAGAAAGCTACTAAATAGAGATTAGTGATTAGAGAGCAGTTGATTAGTTATTGCTTCAAGATCATTAGGAATAAATAAATTAAAAAGATTAATGGGTCCGAATTATTCTATAATTCAGTAATTCATTAAATCAATAATTAAAACAAAATGGCTAAAAGCAAAAAAGTTACCAAAAAGCGTGTTGTAGTTGTCGAGTCGGTAGGCGAGGCACATATCAATGCTACTTTTAACAATATCATTATCACCCTTACTAATAAAAGCGGGCAGGCTGTATCATGGTCGTCTGCAGGTAAAATGGGTTTTAAAGGTTCTAAAAAGAACACACCTTATGCTGCCGGCCAGGCTGCTGCCGATTGCGGTAAAGCTGCTTACGACCTGGGTTTGCGTAAAGTTGAAGTATTTGTAAAAGGCCCGGGTTCTGGCCGTGAGTCGGCTATACGTACTTTACAAACTTCGGGTATTGAAGTAACTACTATAAAGGATATTACACCGCTTCCGCATAATGGTTGCCGTCCTTCAAAAAGAAGAAGAGTTTAATTAACAGATTTTTTAAAGCTAAGATTCAGCAGCAAAAGGTTGCATGATACTTTAAAAACAACAAATAATGGCAAGATATACAGGTCCAAAATCAAAAATTGCGCGCAGGTTCCGCGAACCGATTTTCGGTCCGGACAAGGCGTTAGAAAGAAAAAATTACCCGCCCGGAATGCATGGCGCTTCTAAAAGAAGAGGAAAGCAATCAGAGTACGCGGTACAGTTAATGGAGAAACAAAAAGTTAAATACACTTATGGTGTATTAGAGCGTCAGTTCGAAAACTTGTTTCACCGCGCTTCGGCTAAAGAAGGCATCACCGGCGAAAACTTATTAAAATTCCTGGAGGCCCGTTTAGATAACGTGGTATATCGTTTAGGTATTGCGCCTACACGTTCAGGCGCCCGTCAGCTGGTTGGCCACAAACATATTACCGTTAATGGCGAAGTAGTAAACATTGCTTCTTACTTAGTAAAGGCAAGCGACGTTATAGCAGTTCGTGAAAAATCAAAAACATTAGAAGCGATCACCAGCTCGGTAGCCGGCCATAGAATTAACAAATACAGCTGGTTAGCGTGGGACCCCAATAATTTATCGGGCACGTTCCTTAACTATCCAAACCGAGACGAAATTCCTGAAAACATCAAGGAAAATCTGATCGTCGAGTTATACTCAAAATAATAACGATAATAATACACACCATGATTGGCATATTCTGTCAGTCATTTTGTGGTTTAAATCAATCCAATTAGTAAACAATTAATAAAGGATATAAATGGCAATATTAGCATTTCAGAAACCAGACAAGGTTATCATGCAGAAGTCGACCGATTTTGAGGGAACGTTTGAATTTCGTCCCTTAGAACCAGGCTTTGGAGTAACCATTGGTAATGCCCTGCGTCGTATATTACTTTCATCACTTGAAGGTTATGCAATTACTTCTGTACGTTTCTCAGGCGTAATGCATGAGTTCTCAACTATAAAAGGAGTTGTTGAAGACGTTACCGAGATCATATTAAACCTGAAACAAGTAAGGTTTAAAAAGACAGGTGAATCAGGCGACAGCGAAAAAGTATTTGTGATCATTAATGGCCAGGATACTTTTAATGCAGGCGATATAACCAAATTCTCCAATAACTTTACTGTTTTAAATCCCGACCTGGTTATTTGCAATATGGATTCATCGGTAACGCTCGAAATTGAATTTACCATCAATAAGGGCCGTGGCTATGTTGCAAGCGAAGAGAATAAAAACCCGGATGCGAATGTTGGTGTAATAGCTATCGATTCTATTTACACCCCCATCAAAAACGTAAAATATACCATTGAAAACTATCGCGTTGAGCAAAAAACCGACTATGAAAAATTAGTATTGGATATTGCTACCGATGGCTCAATTCATCCGGAAGATGCTTTGAAAGAAGCTGCCAAAATTTTGATTCAGCACTTTATGCTGTTCAGCGATGAAAACATGATGCTGGAGGCGCAAGCTAAAGAGGAAACCAAAGAAGTTGACGAGGAAATTTTACATATGCGTAAGATACTTAAAACTGAACTGGTTGATCTTGACCTTTCCGTTCGTGCGTTAAACTGCTTAAAAGCAGCCGACATCCGCAGCCTGGCTGACCTGGTATCGTACGATGTAGCTGATATGCTGAAATTCAGAAACTTTGGTAAAAAATCATTAACTGAAATTCAGGACCTGGTTAAATCAAAAGGATTATCTTTTGGTATGAACCTGTCGAAATTTAAATTAGACGAAGAATAATTAAGGAGAATCAAGAGTTAAGAATCAAGACCCAAGAAATTCGTCTTAATTCTTGACTCTAAATAACAAACAATTAAGCGACCGCATAATTCCGAGGGCTTGACCAAAGAGCCGCCCAACGGTATGCACGTGAAAATTCAAACAAACAAATGAGACACGGAAAAAAACACAATCACCTGGGCCGCACCACCAGTCACCGCAAAGCGATGATGGGTAACATGGCCGCATCGCTTATTTTACACAAGCGTATTACTACTACTTTAGCTAAAGCAAAAGCTTTACGCGTTTATGTAGAACCTATTTTAACTAAAGGAAAAGATGATACTACGCACTCACGCCGTACCGTATTCAGCTACCTGCAGGACAAAGACGCGGTAACTATCCTGTTCCGCGAAATTGCCGAGAAAATTGCAACCCGCCCCGGCGGTTATACCCGTATTATTAAATTGGAAAACCGTTTAGGCGATAACGCCGAAATGGCCATCATTGAGCTGGTAGATTACAATACCGTTTACGGTACTGATGCCGCGCAAGCCGCTAAAAAATCAACCCGCCGTCGTGGTGGTGCCGGTAAAGGTAAAACTACAGCCGAAACGCCGGTTGCGCAAGCAGCACCTGTTGCACAAGTTGCCCCGGTAGAAGATATAGTAGTTGCGGAAGCACCCGTTGAAGATATAGCGGTTGCAGAGGAACTTCCTGTTGCCGAAGCGGAAGTTGAAGCACCTGTTGCTGAAACAGCAGTTGAAGAAACCCCCGAAGCAGAAGCACCTGCCGCTGAAGAAACTCCTGGAGCGCCGGCTGCCAACGAAGAAAACGCAGAAAAGGGAGAATAATTAGTTTCTCACTTTTATCATACTAAAAAGCCCTGCTCATTTTAAGCGGGGCTTTTTGTTATGTGTTAATAGTGCTCTTTTAAAGCATGAATAATAATGTTATCCTACGAATAAGTCATCTACAGACATTGTTACTACTTTACCATCTTTTAATTGCTGACGACTTTCCTCTAACCGTTTAACCATCGCGGGGTTGGCTAATATGCGATCAGTCTCATCCATTTTTCTTTCTGATTTAAGAATGGATTTAATTTTCTTAAGAACGGATTCGCTATCAATATCAGCTATTAACTTAATTGATTCGATTTTTTCAGCTTGTATGTTCATAATACAAATTTAAGATATAATATTATACTTTTTAAAACTTATATGCGATATTGGTTTATATGAAAAATCGCGGCTTCATACTATCAGCATTAATAACTCTTTCGACTTATTTGCCCTGCAACGCGCAGTCACAATGGAACCTGGTAAAAACAACCAACACACCTGGTGCGCGAAACGAATGCGGGTTTGCCGCAGTTAACGGAAAATTATACCTGTTAGGCGGGGATGGCCCTGTAATGCCTGTTGATATTTTTGACCCTGCCACAGCCACATGGTCAAAAGGAGCTGAGGCGCCTGCAATAATGCATCATTTCCAGGCGGTAAGTTTTGGTGATAAAGTTTATGTGCTGGATGCTTTTTCTGATAGAAATTATCCTAACCAAATACCGCTTGCCAACACGTATAGTTACGATACTAAAACGGATACCTGGCAGCAATTAGCCAGATTGCCCGAGGGCCGCAGAAGGGCCGGCGCAGGCGCCGCCGAATACAAAGGCAAACTTTACCTGGTATGTGGCATACAGCATGGCCATACAAGCAGCACAACCAATATGTTTGATGTTTATAATCCTGCCACCAATACATGGGCAGCGTTACCCGATGCGCCGCATATACGCGACCATGGCATGGCTGTGGTTGTAAAAGATAAACTTTACGCTGTTGGCGGGCGCAATACCAGTTTACATGACGCGAATAATTTTATGTCATTTTTTGATAAAGTGGTGCTGGATGTGGATTGTTATGATTTTAAAACGGGCAAATGGAGCACACTTGCCGCAAAACTGCCATTGGGTACAGGCGGGGGGACCTGTGTAAACCTTGATAATAAAATATTCTATATAGGCGGCGAGCGCGCCACAGCCACAAAACCTAATGGCCCGCAAAAGGATGTATTTTATTTTGATCCTGAAATTAATGGGGAATGGACAACAGCCCCAAGCCTGAATAAAGCAAGGAATGGTGTTGGCGGCGCGGTATTGAACCACCAGGTATATATTGCCGGCGGTACAAGCGGCGATGTTGGATTAGAGTTTTTTAGTTTGAAATGATATTAAGACGTACGAAGTTTTTTAAACTTCGTACGTCTTAATATCTCAAATATCTTTTTTTAAAACTTAGGGGGGCTCATTACAGGCAACTCACCAATTCGGGTAACTTTATTATCAATATTAATATAATCTACCAATATCTGCCCCGCTTCTATCTTGAACGCGTCAAGGTCTTCATTTTTTGGTTTTGTTTCACCTTTCTTTAATGGTTTGTGGCCCAGGGCAACGCGCAAAGTGTTCTCCCGGTCAAGCGATTTTTGTTCATCTTCATCGCGTTGTTTTTTTAGTTGCAGCTCATTCAGATTAACCGTTTTTTCTGCTTCACTCTTTTTATATTCAGCAATTTCTTCTAATAGCGCTTTATAACTTGGACTCACGCTCATGCGCTGCTCATGCAATTTGGTTAACTGGGGTATAACAGGTGTAAAATTCCCAACTTTGGTATAATCACTCCTGGCAATAACATCAAATGGCAGGGCTGATGGATCGGTAT
>JABDBW010000050.1:5826-18163 GCA_013288485.1 Bacteroidota bacterium | reverse complement strand
CCGACGCCGAAATAGGCGGCCCCCTTAACCTCAGTGAAAACGGCAGTGGGGGCACACTCACGTTATTAGTAAATGACCCGGTACTGTATCCTATACCGTCAAACCTTACTTATGTGCTTAAACAGGATGGGACCTACTTTAATTCGTATGTTTTTGCAGAGAATTACAAGGCATTCCCAACGTCTGCCTCAGGCCCGTGGATATACACCGGCCAGGTTGCCCCAACCGCGGCTAAACCTCTCGGCGTACCCGACTCTACAAACATAACTGTAACAAAGGGTGGAAATACGGTAACCAACTTTAAGGTATACCCTTATTTCAGGTTAACCATAGCCGTGGTTGATACTAACGTAACCGTTAATATTACCCGTTCGGTTCAGGCCGCTTTTGCTAACAATAACCTAACCGGTGGCAGTGACCTGGTAGTTTATGTAAATAACTACCCATTGGTTTTCTCGGGTACGAGCCCTAACGCACCGGGCAGTAATTATTATGTTGACAAATGGAACTTTACTATTAATAGTACAACATCCGGTGTAGTTTGGTCAGCAGCGAGCTCTAGTCAATCATATACTTACGGAACAGATTTGAAGCTTCCGATAAATGATATAATGAATGGAGCATCAGTACAGGTATACGGTATCAGGTGGGCTTTAACCCACTGGCCTAAGGGTACCTACTACTGGCGCGCTTCAATAGTTGGCGCCGGCTCAAGTGGTGGCCAGGCAAACTATAGCAATACTGTAGCGGCTGTAGTTCACTAAAACAACTAACACGTTGTAAATCAACGCTTATAACCCCCTGGTCAAAAAAAAGATCAGGGGGTTTTTTTATGCCGGTAATTTGGTGATGGTGATCGCCAATTTGTTTTTGTGTTTGTATAGCGCGGTAAAGAATAAAAAATAGCTATCTGCCTAAATAGCTACCAGTTATATTGAATGCTTCGGGCAGAACAAATTATTTAAAAAAAAATAGTTTTACACTAACCCCTGCCTTGTAGTTAATTGTCATTACTATAAATAACGGAAACCCCGCCTAAATTACAGGATAGAAAATGCAATTATTAAATTACCGTATAACTAAGGCCGGGTTTAACTGCATAATTTGCTGTTTTTATACTTGTTTTAAAAATTATTATTATATATTTAAAAACCAATTAATAAAACCTAAACACGCAGCTTATCCACTAATGAATATTAACATAAAGCCGTTAATTTGTTTTACCCTACTGCTATTTGCTGCCAATAGCTATGCCCAGCAGCGCGCTGCCGATAGCGGGTTGTATCAGCTGCCGGTTAATAATGCCATCGCTCATTTTAAGCAGGTGCTTGGGGTGCAATCGGGCTTATATAATGGCCAGGAATATGTTCCCTATAGCAGGCTAAGAAGGTACAATGTGTTTTTTCGTGACGCGCTGACGTGGGACAAAGGCACGGTAACCTATGACGGCATGACCTATACAGATGTCCCGATGATATATGATCTGTATAAAAACGTACTTGTTGTACAGCTATACAATATAACTTCCAGCTATACGCTTATTACCGAAAAAATAACAGACTTTACATTGCTAAACCATCATTTTGTTTATAAATATGCAGAGAACGGATTAGAAGCGGGCTTATATGATCAGCTATACAGTGGCAAAACAGAAATATTGGTTAAGCGCAAAAGAACATTGTTTATAACCTCCGGCTCGCTAAATACTTTTCCGGAAGATGACCAGGTATTCGTAAAAAGTGGAAATATATATTATCCTGCAGGAAACCAGCACACTTTGCTTTCCATATTAAAGAATAAAAGAAAGGAACTGCGAAAATATATTAATGATAATAATATAGTTTTTAAGGATGCACAGGAACAGGCAACTGTTAGGGTAGTGGTATATTATGATAAATTAACGCCATAAGGAATGAGATATTTTTACATAACTTTTTTATGTATTGTTTTTTTCTTCAAACCCGCTTTTTCGCAATCGGGGAATGAAAAATTAATTAATGTTGACTTCAAGCAAGCTACAATAGCCCAGTTTGTTGCTGATATTGAATCAAAAACAACTTATCATTTTTATTATAACCCCGTTGCTTTAGATAGCCTTAGAATTACCTTGCAGGCAAACCAGAAACCAGTTAGCGTTATATTAGAACTGGCACTATTCAACACGGGCTATCATTTTGCCATAAATGGCCAGGAAGTTTTTATGACCAGGGGCCGCGAAATAAAGACAGAACTTTCTGATGGGTTTTTTAACAATAACAAACCGGCTAATGCCGCACAAGCTAATGTTGAAGCCTTTGCTGTAGATGACAATAAGAAGGTAGTTGAAGCTACCGCTGAAAATAAACTTTATCAGATCGGTGTAACTAATGGAACAGTGTCCACCGGTAATTTAACACTATCGGGGTATGTGCATAATGTTAAAACCGGCGAGGCTTTAGTAGGCGCTACCATATACGAACCAAATACTAAAGCTGGCGCTAATACCGATCCGTTTGGCCATTATATAATACACATGCCTTTTGGCAAACACACGCTGATAGTACGGGCATTAGGAATGAAAGATGCGCAACGGCAGGTTATGCTTAACGCTAACGGTGAAATAAACATTGAAATGCAGGAGAGGATAACCACTTTAAAAGAGGTTGTAGTAGCTGCAGACAGGGCGGCGATGAACGTGCAAAGTACCGAGCTTGGGGCAATGAAACTGAGCATGGCCACTATAAAAAATATACCGTCGGTATTTGGCGAAGCAGATATATTACGTGTGGTATTAACGCTGCCAGGTGTAACATCAGTAGGCGAGGCTACAACAGGCTTTAATGTGCGCGGGGGATCGGCAGATCAAAACCTGATATTGCTTAATGACGCCACTATATATAACCCGGCACACTTTTTTGGGTTCTTTTCGGCCTTTGACCCGGATGTTGTAAAGGATATTGAACTATATAAAAGCAGCATCCCCGAAAAGTACGGCGGCCGCCTTTCGTCGGTACTGGATGTAACCAACCGCGAGGGAAATAAGAAGAAATTTACAGGTTCGGCCGGTATTGGTTTATTAACCAGCAGGCTAAGTATTGAAGGGCCTATTGATTCAGGAAAAACATCATTTATTATTGGTGGGCGTACAACCTATGCAAATTGGCTACTCGGCTTATTGCCCGCAGCCTATAAAAACAGTAAGGCATCTTTTAGTGATCTTACCCTGGGTGTCAGCAGCGAAATAAATAAAAACAATAATATATACCTGAATGGCTATTATAGCACCGACGCTTTTAAGTTAAATAGCGATACAACTTATGCTTACAGCAATAAAACACTATCAATTAAATGGAAGCATAATTTCAACAATAAACTTTATAGCGTAATTACAGCCGGTGTTGACGATTATCAATACAGTGTGGCAAGCACGGCTAACCCTGTAAATGCTTATAAGTTTCAATTTAATATTGGCCAGGCTAATTTTAAGGCCGACTTTAATTATTATGCCAACGCAAAAAACAGTATTGATTTTGGCATAAGTTCAATTTATTATAAACTGCAGCCGGGCACCAACTCGCCCGATGGCAGCAAATCATTAGTTGCATTGGATATTGTGCCAACTGAACAGGCACTTGAGAGCGCCGCCTATTTTGGCGACAAGTATGATATTACCAGCAAGCTTACCATAAATGCAGGGATACGCTACTCTTTGTACAACTATTTAGGCCCGCAAACCATTAATCAATATGCGCCGGGACTACCTGTTACTACTATAAATTTGGTGGATAGCGTTAAATACGGTAAGAATCAGAATATTAAAACTTACGGGGGGCCGGAGATACGGGTATCTGCAAGATATCTGATCAACAATGACCTTTCTATTAAAGCAGGGTATAATACATTAAGGCAATATTTACACCTTATATCTAACACAACTGCCATATCGCCTACAGATATATATAAGTTAAGCGACCCCAATATAAGGCCGCAATATGGCGATCAAATATCACTGGGAATTTATAAAAATGTTGTAAGAAGCACCATTCAAACCTCGGTTGAAATATATTATAAGCGTATACAGGATTATCTTGATTATAAAAGCGGCGCTACATTAGTGCTTAACCATCATATAGAAACAGATGTGCTTGAAACTCATGGTAAAGCCTATGGCGCCGAGTTTTTAGTAAAAAAGGATGTAGGAGCGCTAAACGGATGGGTGAGTTATACTTACTCACGTACATTGTTGCAGCAAAGCAATCCGAATGCCGGCGAACTGATAAACGGGGGCGCTTTCTATCCTGCCAATTATGATAAGCCCCATAGCTTCAATTTGACCGGTAATTATAAGTTCACGCACCGCTATAGCTTTTCGTTAAATACGGTTTACAGTACGGGCCGGCCCATTACGTTACCTATAGCCAAGTATTTTTATGCCGGATCAGAAAGGGTTTATTACTCAGACAGGAATCAATACCGTATACCTGATTATTTCCGCAGCGATGTTTCATTTAACATTGAAGGCAATCATAGAATACACCAGCTTACGCATAGTTCATGGACAATTGGCATATATAATTTAACAGGACGTCAAAATGCTTACTCAACCTTCTTTACCGAACAGGGGGGCATTATTAACGGGTATAAACTTTCAATATTCGCCAGCCCTATACCGTTTGTTAATTATAATATCACATTTTAATGTGGCAGTAATTATGAAAAAAATGAGAATTCATACATGGTTAATAGTTGTACTCACAGCAGGTTTTTTATTTGCTAAACCCGCCCATGCACAATTATTAACTGATTTGAAGAAAAACCTTGAAGATTACCGGCAAAATAACCTGCAGGAAAAATTATATGTACATACTGATAAAAGTTTTTACCTGGCCGGCGAAATACTTTGGTTTAAAATTTATGCTGTAAATGCAGGTAATAACCAGCCGCTTGATATGAGCAAGGTTGCCTACGTTGATATAATAGATAACAATCACAATACGGTAGTGCAAGCCAAGATCGGGTTAAAAAACGCGATGGGCAATGGTTCAATATATATACCTGTATCTGTAAATAATGGTAATTATAAATTAAGGGTGTACACCAGTTGGATGAAGAATTTTAGCCCCGATTTTTATTTCGAAAAAGCTATCACTATTATTAACACCTTAAAAACACCGCTTGCCGTTAAAGACACTTCATTAGGTTATGATGTTCAACTTTTTCCTGAAGGTGGAAACCTGGTTAAAAACATACCCAGTAAAATAGCTTTCAAAGTTACCGGCCGTGATGGCAGGGGTGTTAACTTTAATGGGGCGATAATTAATGAGCGTAATGATACCCTGGTAAAATTTAACCCGTTAAAATTTGGCATGGGCAGTTTTATGTTTACGCCAGGTGCAAACAATAACTATCGTGCTGTTATTAGTATAGCTGGCACCAAACCCATTATAAAACCTTTACCCACTGTAAATGATGAGGGGTATGTAATGCAGGTAACCCCGGGCAATGGCAGCTATAACATAGTTGTAAAGAGTAGCCCGGCCAACCAGTCCTCTACAGTTTACCTGTTGGTACATACCCGCGGGGTAACAAAAATAGCAGAATCAAAACCGCTTGAAAACGGATCGGCAGGTTTTATTATTAATAAGGCCGGTTTGGACGATGGTGTTACCAGTATTACTGTTTTTAACAGCAGCAAACAACCTGTTTGCGAACGGCTTATTTTTAAATATCCAACTAAGAAACTCTTGGTAACAGCCGCAACAGATCAGCCTCAATACAGTACACGTAAAAAGGTAAGTGTTAACCTGTATGCGAAAGACCAGGATCAAAAACAGGTAAGCGGAAACCTTTCTGTAGCAATTTATAAGGTAGATTCATTACAAACAGCCGATGAGAATGATATTTTAAGTTATTTATGGCTAAGTTCAGACCTGAAAGGGAATATTGAGTCGCCGGGCTATTATTTAAAAAGTAATGATGCTGCAACAGCCGAAGCCCTGGATAATTTATTACTTACCCAGGGATGGAGGAGATTTAATTGGAGCGACATTTTAACCGCGCAAAACCTTCACCAGGAATTTTTACCGGAATTTAATGGCCCTATTATAACAGGTAAATTAAAAAGTAACTCAACAAATGTTAACCAGTTTGGTATAGTTGGTTATTTAAGCATACCGGGTAAAAACGTGCAGTTATACACGGCTAAGAGCGATTACGCCGGGCGGTTTTTATTTAATACCAAGCCTTTTTACGGCCCGAATGAAGTTGTGACACAAACTGATTTTACATCAGTAGACACGACGTACAGGATCGAGGTGGAAAGTCCGTTTTCAGATAAATACAGCACCACGGTATTGCCGCCGGTAAGTATAAAAAAAGAAATGCAGGCCATATTGCAAACCCAAAGCATAGGTATGCAGGTGCAAAACCTGTATTCGGCTGATAAGGCCAACCGTTTTTTTGAACCGATTATTGATTCGGGCGCGTTTTATGGCCCACCGGATAAATCCTTCCTGCTTGATGAATTTGTTCGGTTCCCAACAATGGAAGAGGTTTTAAAGGAATATGTAACCTGGGTGCTTACTTCTAAATCGCGTGGCAAGTACCAAATAACCATGTATAATGAAGATAATTATGTTAAAGAGGGACCGCTTGTATTAATTGACGGCATACCCATTTTTGATATAGATAAAACCTATACCATTGACCCGTTAAAAGTCAAAAGGATTGATGTTATACACAACCGCTATTTTTATGGCCCGGCTGTTGCCGAGGGCATATTAAGCTTTAGCACTTATAAAGGCGATGTTGGCGGTTTTGAAATTGACCCTAAGGCGGTGATAATTGATTATGAAGGGTTAAGCTTGCGGCGCGAATTTTATTCGCCGGTTTATGAAACACAGCAGCAGGTTAACAGCCGCCTGCCTGATTTCAGGAGCCTGTTATATTGGGCGCCAAATGTAACCACCCACATACAGGACAATGATAATTTAACGTTCTATACTTCCGATCAGCAGGGTAAATATATAGGTATAATTGAGGGTATTACCGCTGATGGTAATGCCGGGGCCCAATACTTTAATTTTGAAGTGAAGAAGTAATTTTGAGTGATGGAGAAAGTATTGCGGGTTATAACAGGCATAATACTAACAACGGTATTATATAGCTGCAGGGAGGCTTATACGCCGCCCCAAATTACAGCAAACAGCAACTACCTGGTAGTAGAAGGACTGATCAATACCGGTACCGATTCTACCATTTTTAAATTGAGCCGTACTGTAAGGCTATATGCCAAAACCACTACCCAGCCCGAAACACACGCCATAGTTACAGTTGAAAGTGATGCCAATGCCATCTATACCCTAAAAGAAATTACGCCCGGTACCTATGCAAGCCCCTCGTTGGGTTTAAGTAAAACAGCCAAATACCGCTTGCGGATAATTGCCAATACAAATACGCATACTACCTACTTATCAGACTTTACAGCAGGTAAAGATTCGCCCCCTATAGACAGCCTTGGCTACAATATAGAGCCAAACGGGTTACAGATATACGTAAACGCGCACGATGCCACTAACAATACCCGCTATTACAGATGGGATTATGTAGAAACATGGGAGTTTCATCCTATGTTTGACGCAGGGTATGTTGTAAACGCGGGAATAGGACCTGTTCCGCGCACTCCTGCGCAGGACATTTATACTTGCTGGCATACCAGCGTATCAACCGACCTGGTATTAGCGTCATCGGCTAAACTAACACAGGATGTAATATATAATACAATTATTACAACCGTTCCGTCAGCATCAGAAAAAGTGAGTATCGGTTACAGCATTTTGGTAAAGCAATATGCCCTTACGCTTGACGCGTTTAATTTTTGGCAAAACCTAAAAAAGAACACAGAGCTGCTGGGCAGCATATTCGACGCGCAGCCATCGCAAATACAGGGAAATATCCACAATATCACCGACAGCACCGAACCGGTATTTGGTTATGTAAGCGCGGGCACACTGCAGCAAAAGCGTATTACAGTGTTTTATACCAGCTGGCCGCAAGGTTGGGGGCAGGATAAATCGGCTTATAATAATTGTTTAGAAGATAGCATCCTATTCAAGGATGAAGCTATATTTCAGGGCGCCAACCCGAATCAAATACCTCTCGATAAACTTTTTGACAAGGGATACCAGGTAGGTTGGTGGGGATCGAGCCGTAACTGTGCCGATTGCACTTTGCGCGGAACGAATATAAAGCCTTCTTTTTGGCCGCTTTAAACTATATTTATGGATAAACTTGTTAATTAACAAAGTTAGCTATGAAAACAGCGATCAGGTTTATAGCAGTTATGATATTACCGGCTATACTATTTAGCTGCCGCGAAGCCTATACCCCGCCCCAAATTACAGCAAACAGCAATTACCTGGTTGTTGAAGGGCTGATCAATACCGGCACAGATTCTACCATTTTTAAATTGAGCCGAACAGTAAGGCTATATGCCAAAACTACTACCCAGCCCGAAACACACGCGATAGTTACGGTTGAAAGCGATGCCAATACCAGCTATCCGTTAAAAGAAATTACGCCGGGCACTTATGCAAGCGCCGCGTTGGGTTTAAGTAAAACAGCCAAATACCGCTTGCGGATAATTGCCAATACCAATACCCATACTACCTACTTATCAGACTTTACAGCGGCGAAGGATTCGCCGCCCATTGACAGCCTTGGTTACACCATACAACCGAATGGGCTACAGGTGTACGTGAATGCGCACGATGCAACTAACAATACCCGTTATTACCGGTGGGATTATGTGGAAACATGGGAGTTTCATCCTATGTATTCCTCAGGGCTTATTGCAATTGGCACACAAATCGTTACACGCACTCCCGCCCAGGATATTTGGACCTGCTGGGCCACCGCGGCATCCACTGATATTGTATTAGCCTCAACGGCCAAACTAACACAGGATGTAATGTACCAGGGCATTATTACAACCGTTCCGGCGGTATCAGAAAAAGTGAGCATTGGGTACAGCATATTGGTAAAACAATACGCACTAACGCAGGACGCATTTAATTTTTGGCAAAATATTAAAAAGAACACAGAGCAGTTGGGTAGTATATTTGATGCCCAGCCATCCCAGATACAAGGGAACATTCACAATATTACCGACAGTACCGAACCTGTTTTTGGATACGTAAGCGCAGGCGCGGTGCAGCAACGACGTACGACGGTGTTTTATACCAGTTGGCCGCAAGGCTGGGGGCAGGATAAATCGGCTTATAATAATTGTGCAGCAGATACTTTGCTTACCCCCGCGGATTTTGAAAGATTATATGGGCCCGCCCCCAATCTGATACCGCTCTACCCCAACCCTGTTGGTGCCGGCCTTATAGCTTCGAGCCGCTATTGTGCTGATTGCACTGTACGCGGGACGAATAAAAAGCCATCTTTTTGGCCGTTATAAAACAGTTATGGACAATAAGTTATAGACAAAATTAGCATGAAAACAACGATCAGATTTATAGCAGTTATGATATTACCGGCTATGCTATTTAGCTGCAGGGAGACTTATACACCACCCCAAATTACAGCAAACAATAATTACCTGGTAGTGGAAGGGCTGATCAATACCGGCACAGATTCTACCATTTTTAAATTGAGCCGCACGGTGAGGCTGAATGCCAAAACCACCACGCAAAACGAAACACACGCGATAGTTACCGTAGAAAGCGATGCCAATGCTATTTACCCCTTAAAAGAAATTACGCCCGGCACCTATGCCAGCGCTCCGCTTGGTTTAAGCAGCACCGCCAAATACCGCCTGCGGATAATTGCCAATACCAATACGCATACCACCTATTTATCAGATTTTGTGCCTGTTAAAAACTCACCGCCTATTGACAGCGTAGGATATACCATACAGCCAAACGGGTTGCAGGTATATGTAAATACGCACGATGCCACTAACAACACCCGTTATTACCGTTGGGAATATAAAGAAACATGGATCTATCAATCATTGTACAACGCGCAATTTATTGCCGTGAATAACCACATAGCCCTGCGTACGCTGGCTCAAAGTGTTTATTCTTGCTGGCAGAATGCCAATTCAACTAATATTAACCTGGCCTCGTCAGCTAAACTTACCCAGGATGTAATGTACCAGGCGCCTATTACCCTTGTGCCGTCGTCTTCAGTAAAACTATCATCCAAATACAGTATATTAATAAAACAATACGCGCTTACTGAAGATGCCTTTAATTTTTGGCAGTTGCTTAAAAAAAATACGGAACAGCTGGGGAGCATATTCGACGCGCAGCCATCATCAATAACCGGTAATATTCATAATATTGCTGATAGTTCTGAACCCGTTTTGGGTTATATAAGCGCCGGTGCCGTGCAGCAAAAGCGCATATTTGTTGGTATTGCCGCTTTACCTTTAGGCTGGGGGTCGGATAGCCAGTTTAATGTTTGCAGGCCATTTTATGACATTCCACCAAATCCCTATAACCCGGTAGAGGTTTATAAGATGGACTATGCAAATTATTTTTATCCAGCCCTGGGAACTACGCCCGAGCCTTTTCTTTACATACCGGTCGATGTACACAGCGAAACTATTACCGGTGACACAATTTTCGATGGCGCCCCCGTACAATGTGTAGATTGCAGATCAGCCGGGGGAACGCTTACTAAACCTGCTTTTTGGCAATAAAATTCATTTTCGGCTCACCCCTGTGTTATAGTTAATTGTCATTACGTTTAGTGGTGTAACTTACTGCTGTAAAGATGTTTGAAATATGAAAATATTGCGCCAATTTATAACAGGTATAACATTAACAGCACTGGTATTTAGCTGCAGGGAGGCTTATACACCACCCCAAATTACAGCAAACAGTAATTACCTGGTGGTTGAAGGGTTGATCAATACCGGTACAGATTCTACCATTTTCAAATTGAGCCGCACCGTAAGGCTGTATGCCAAAACCACCACCCAAAACGAAACTCATGCCATAGTTACGGTAGAAAGTGATGCCAATGCTGTTTACCCTTTAAAAGAAATTACTCCGGGCACCTACGCAAGCGCTGCGTTGGGTTTAAGTAAAACAGCCAAATACCGCTTGCGGATAATTGCCAATACCAATACACATACTACCTACTTATCAGACTTTACAGCAGGTAAGGATTCACCCCTTATAGACAGCCTTGGCTACAACATAGAGCCAAACGGGTTACAGGTATACGTAAACGCGCACGATGCCACCAACAATACCCGCTATTATCGCTGGGATTACGTGGAGACATGGGAGTTTCATCCTATGTTTGACTCACAGTATGTTGCAGACCAAAACGGGACTGCTTGTTGTGCAGTGCGCACGCCTGCACAGGACGTTTTTACTTGCTGGCATACCAGCGCATCAACCGACCTGGTATTAGCGTCATCGGCCAAACTAACACAGGATGTAATATATAATACAATTATTACAACCGTTCCGTCAGCATCAGAAAAAGTAAGTGTAGGTTACAGCATTTTTGTAAAGCAATATGCCCTTACGCTTGACGCGTTTAATTTTTGGCAAAACCTAAAAAAGAACACGGAGCTGCTTGGCAGTATATTCGACGCGCAGCCATCGGAAATACAGGGAAATATCCACAATATTACTGACAGCACCGAACCGGTATTTGGTTATGTAAGCGCGGGCACATCGCAGCAAAAACGTATAACGGTGTTTTATACCAGCTGGCCGCAAGGATGGGGGCAGGATAAATCTGCTTATAATAATTGTTTGAAAGACACCATCCTAAACAAGGATATTGCTATATTTTTGGGCGGCGCCCCTAATCAAATACCACTTGAAAAATATTACATCCCGCCTTTTCCGGCACCACAAGGCTATGTTGGTTCAAGCCGTAACTGTGCCGATTGCACTTTGCGTGGTACGAATATCAAGCCATCTTTTTGGCCGTTATAAAACAGTTATGGATAAATTAAAATAGACAAAATTAGCATGAAAACAGCGATCCGGTTTATAGCAGTTATGATATTACAGGCTATACTATTTAGCTGCAGGGAGGCTTATACGCCGCCCCAAATTACGGCAAACAGTAATTACCTGGTGGTTGAAGGGTTGATCAATACCGGTACAGATTCTACCATTTTCAAATTGAGCCGCACCGTAAGGCTGTATGCCAAAACCACCACCCAAAACGAAACTCATGCCATAGTTACGGTAGAAAGTGATGCCAATGCTGTTTACCCTTTAAAAGAAATTACTCCGGGCACCTACGCAAGCGCTGCGTTGGGTTTAAGTAAAACAGCCAAATACCGCTTGCGGATAATTGCCAATACCAATACACATAC
>JABDBW010000050.1:0-5726 GCA_013288485.1 Bacteroidota bacterium | reverse complement strand
GAAATTACTCCGGGCACCTACGCAAGCGCTGCGTTGGGTTTAAGTAAAACAGCCAAATACCGCTTGCGGATAATTGCCAATACCAATACACATACAACTTATCTGTCAGACTTTGTGCCCGTTAAAAACTCGCCGCCTATTGATAGTGTAGGTTATACCTTACAGCCGGATGGTTTGCAAATATATGCCAACGCGCACGATGCCACTAACAACACCCGTTATTACCGGTGGGATTTTTCAGAAGCATGGGAGTTTCGGACATTTTATGATTCACTTTTTATACCCGTACTTGACCCCGCACAGGGCCCAGGATTCCTTAAAAATCGTGATCTGGTTAATAACAACGTAAATATCTGCTGGAGCAATGTCTATTCAACAGATATTGTATTAGCCTCATCGGCTAAACTTACCCAGGATGTAATGTACCAGGCCCCCATAACATTTGTTGCGTCTAACGCCGAAAAACTACGTATCAGGTATAGTATTAACGTTAAACAATATGCACTTACCGAAGATGCTTTTAACTTTTGGCAACTTATGAAAAAAAACACCGAGCAACTGGGCAGTATATTTGATGCGCAGCCATCGGAGGTAAATGGCAATATTCATAACATAAGTGATGCATCCGAACCTGTATTCGGGTATATCAGCGCGGGTACAATACAGCAAAAAAGGATATATATAAGCAATACCGTCCTGCCAACTTCCTGGGTGCCCCTGAATATTTATTTGTTTCCTTGCAGTACTGACCCAACTTCACAGATAACTGTCCCCATTCCCAAGTATGATATCTATTTTTATACCGGGCAATATTTACCACTTGCGCCTGTTTTTGATACGGCGGGTAATTTAATAGGATATACAGGCGGTATACGCGAGTGCACGGATTGTACCTTGAAGGGATACAATAAGCCACCGCCATTCTGGAAAGAATAGACGAATGAAAAAGATCGTGTATATAACAGGTATAACATTAACAGCCCTTTTATTTAGCTGCAGGGAGGCTTATACGCCGCCCCAAATTACAGCAAACAGCAACTACCTGGTGGTGGAAGGGTTGATCAATACCGGCACAGATTCTACCATTTTTAAATTGAGCCGCACCGTAAGGCTGTATGCCAAAACCACCACCCAAAACGAAACTCATGCTATAGTTACGGTAGAAAGTGATGCCAACGCTGTTTACCCTTTAAAAGAAATTACGCCGGGTACCTACGCCAGCGCTCCGCTTGGTTTAAGCAGCACGGCCAAATACCGCTTACGGATAATTGCCAATACCAATACACATACCACCTATTTATCAGATTTTGTACCGGTT
The DNA here is from genome assembly GCA_013288485.1 of Bacteroidota bacterium. Lineage (GTDB taxonomy): Bacteria > Bacteroidota > Bacteroidia > Sphingobacteriales > Sphingobacteriaceae > Mucilaginibacter. The sequence goes on along the minus strand of JABDBW010000050.1, from coordinate 4,408 downwards.
AAAAATTCGCCGCCTATTGATAGTGTGGGTTATACCCTACAGCCCGACGGATTGCAAATATATGCCAATACGCACGATGCCACTAACAACACCCGTTATTACCGGTGGGATTTTTCAGAAGCATGGGAGTTTCGGACATTTTATAATTCAGTTTATATACCTGTACTTGACCCCGCACAAGGCCCCGGATACCTTATGTATCGTGATCTGGTTAATAACAATGTAAATATCTGCTGGAACAATGTCTATTCAACAGATATTGTATTAGCCTCATCGGCTAAACTTACCCAGGATGTAATGTACCAGGCGCCCATAACATTTGTTGCGTCTAACGCCGAAAAATTACGTATCAGGTATAGTATTAACGTTAAACAATATGCACTTACCGAAGACGCTTTTAACTTTTGGCAATTGCTTAAAAAAAACACCGAGCAATTGGGCAGTATATTTGATGCGCAGCCATCTGAGGTAAAAGGCAATATTCATAACATAAGCGATGCATCCGAACCTGTATTTGGGTATGTGAGCGCCGGCACAATACAACAAAAAAGGATATATATAAGCAATACCGTCCTGCCAACTTCCTGGGTGCCCCTGGATTCTTATTTTTCTTGCAGTACCGACCCAACCTCACAGATGGATGTTCCCATTCGCAACTATGCGACCTATTTTTATACCGGGCAATATTTACCACTTGCACCTTATTTTGATAATTTTGGTGTTTTAGTAGGATACGTAGGCGGTATTCGCGAATGCACGGATTGTACCCTGAAAGGATACAATAAGAAGCCTCCGTTCTGGAAAGATTAGCTGAATGAAAAAGCTCGTGCATATAATCGGTATAACATTACCAGCTCTTTTATTTAGCTGCCGGGAGGCCTATACGCCGCCCCAAATTACCACAAACAGTAATTACCTGGTAGTAGAAGGATTGATAAATACCGGCACAGACTCCACCATTTTTTAAATTGAGCCGCACGGTAAGAATAAACGCTAAAACCACCACCCAAAACGAAACACACGCGGTAGTTACGGTTGAAAGCGACGCCAATGCCATCTATCCCCTAAAGGAAATTAAGCCGGGCACTTACGCAAGCCCCGCATTGGGTTTAAGTAACACCGCCAAATACCGCCTGCGGATAATTGCCAATACCAACACCCATACCACCTATTTATCAGATTTTGTACCGGTTAAAAATTCGCCTCTTATCGACAGCCTTGGTTACACTATACAGCCAGATGGGTTACAGATATACACCAACGCGCACGATGCCAGCAATAATACCCGTTATTACCGCTGGGAATACTCGGAAACATGGAACTATACTGCACTGTACGACCCGGGTTTTATTGTGGTTAATTATCATATACTTCAGCGCACGCGGGCCCAGAGTACTTATACTTGCTGGCAGAATGTCAATTCAAGCGATATTACCCTGGCCTCATCGGCTAAACTTACCCAGGATGTAATGTACCAGGCGCATATTACCCTTGTGCCGGCTACTTCAGTAAAGCTATCGGTAAAATACAGCATTTTGGTAAAACAATACGCGCTTACTGAAGATGCCTTTAATTTTTGGCAATTGCTAAAAAGAAATACGGAACAGTTGGGTAGCATATTCGACGCGCAGCCATCCTCCACAACCGGTAATATTCATAATATCGCTGATTATTCTGAACCTGTTTTGGGTTATATAAGCGCCGGTTCGGTGCAGCAAAAACGCATATTTGTTGATAACAAGGTTTTACCGGCGGGTTGGGGGGCAGACAGCCCGTTTAAACCTTGCGCGCCATACACTGATAATCCTTATAACCCGATAATAGTTCCCATGAGTGGCTATGCTGCTTATTTTTTTGGAACAGTGCAGGGACCACCGTTTCTTTATACACCCGTCAGTATATACCAGATTCACGCCGGCCCTGATACTCTTTTCGATGCCGTACCCGTATACTGCGCAGATTGCAGAATGGCCGGGGGATCTATCAATAAACCTGCGTTTTGGCAATAATTCATTTCCTGCTCACCCCTGTCTTATAGTTAATTGTCATTACCGTTAGAAGTGTAACGTACTCCTGTAAAGATGTTTGAACTATGAAAGTATTACTCCAATTTATAACGGGTATAATATTAACAGTTCTATTATTTAGCTGCCGCGAACAATATACCCCGCCCCAAATTACTGCAAACAGTAATTACCTGGTAGTAGAAGGATTGATCAATACCGGCACAGATTCTACCATTATAAAACTGAGCCGTACCGTAAAGCTGAATGCCAAAACCACCACGCAAACCGAAACACACGCGGTAGTTACCGTTGAAAGCGATGCCAACGCCACCTACCCCTTAAAGGAAATTAAGCCGGGCACCTACGCAAGCCCCGCATTGGGTTTAAGCACCACGGCCAAATACCGCCTGCGGATAATTGCCAATACCAATACGCATACTACGTATTTGTCAGACTTTACTGTAGCTAAGGATTCGCCGCCTATGGATAGCCTCGGTTATACCATACAACCCAACGGGCTGCAAATATATGTGAATGCCCACGATGCCAGTAACAATACCCGTTATTACCGATGGGATTACGTGGAAACATGGAATTTCTATTCAATGTATAATTCCGGGTATATTGCAGTTGACACAAGTATCATTTCGCGTACGCTTACCCAGCAAATTTTTAGTTGCTGGGGCACCAATGTATCACCCGATATAGTGTTAGCGTCATCAGCCAAACTAACGCAGGATGTAATATATAATTCAATTATTACAACTGTGCCGTCGGCTTCAGAAAAACTAAGTTTAGGGTACAGCATTTTAGTAAAGCAATATGCCCTTACACAGGACGCGTTTAATTTTTGGCAAAATCTGAAAAAGAACACAGAACTGCTTGGTAGTATATTCGACGCGCAGCCATCGCAAATACAAGGGAATATCCACAATATTAATGATGCAACAGAGCCGGTATTTGGCTATATAAGCGCGGGTACGGTGCAGCAAAAGCGCATAACATTACTTAATACCAGTTGGCCGAAAGAATGGGGGTCGGACAGATCTGCTTACAATAATTGTGGCTATGATGTTGTGCTGATGAAAGACGGTTACGGTACTTTTTATGGCAACACCATCCTTAATCAAATACCACTTTATTCTATTGTAAATGGTAGCGGCATAATAATAGGCTATTATGCCTCCACCCGTATATGCGCTGATTGCACTTTAAGGGGCAGCAATAAAAAACCATCATATTGGCCACAATAAATTATATTTACGAATTAATTTGTAAACCAGGAATTATTGGCATGAAAACATCAGCAAGGGTTATACTAGCTATAGTACTAATAGCCGCATTATTCGGCTGCCGTGAAACTTATACCCCGCCCCAAATTACAACAAACACTAATTACCTGGTGGTGGAGGGGGTGATCAATACCGGCACAGATTCTACCATTTTTAAACTGAGCCGTACGGTAAGGTTAAATGCAAAAACCACTACCCAACCCGAAACACACGCCATAGTTACCGTTGAAAGCGATGCCAATGCTTCCTACCTGTTAAAAGAAATTACCCCGGGCACTTATGCCAGCGCTCCGCTTAGTTTAAGCAGCACGGGCAAATACCGTTTGCGGATAATCGCCAATACCAACACCCATACAACCTACCTGTCAGATTTTGTTCCCGTTAAGAACTCACCGCCTATTGACAGCGTTGGCTATAGTCTGCCTGCCAACGGCGTGCAAATATATGCCAACACACATGACGACGGCAACGCTACCCGCTATTACCGCTGGAGTTATGCAGAAACGTGGAATTTTCATTCCAACTATGATTCTGAGTATATTGAAGTAAATAACCGGTGGATCAATTTTCGTACCCTGGCACAGCGTATTTTTTCGTGTTGGGCCAGTAATACTTCTACTGATGTTGTACTGGCTTCATCAGCCAAACTTACCCGCGATGTAATATACCAGGTGCCTATTACCATCATACCCTCTCCTTCGCAAAAAATATCGGTAAAATACAGCATTTTGGTAAAACAATACGCGCTTACTGAAGATGCCTTTAATTTTTGGCAATTGCTAAAAAAGAACACGGAACAACTGGGGAGCATATTCGACGCGCAGCCATCGTCAATAACCGGTAACATCCATAATATTGCGGATAGCTCCGAACCTGTTTTGGGGTATATAAGCGCCGGTTCGGTACAACAAAAACGTATATTTATTGATAATACAGTTTTGCCAACAGGCTGGGGAAGGGAAAACCCGCTTCCCGGCTGCGCCATTGACTCACTTTATCCCATATACCCCCCATATCCTAAACCTCTCCCCAGCCAGTTGACTGTAAGCCTCATATATTATAACGAATACCTGGCCCTTATGCCAAATGTCCCTATGCCTGGTGATACGA
>JABDBW010000049.1 GCA_013288485.1 Bacteroidota bacterium | reverse complement strand
ACCAGCGCGAAAAAACCAATTTCAGCCCGGAAAAATTGCACTTATGGCATTGTATCGATGAATCGCTTGACCTGTTAAAGGAAAACTCGGTACAAAAGAAAATAAAGCTGGAGAATAATGTGGATGATCACCTATATGTCCATGCGGATTCGCTGATGTTCAGGTCTATATTACAGAATTTAGTGACTAATGCCATCAAATATACCCCCCAGGGCGGCGGCACGGTAATGGTTACCGCCGAGCCGGTTGACAGTATGGTAGAAATTTGTGTTAGAGATAATGGAGTGGGAATGTCGGAAGAAACAAGGGATACGCTATTTGAAAGTTTTAGTGCGGGCTCGCAGTTGGGGACAAGTAAAGAAAAAGGAACGGGCCTGGGTTTGTTCCTGGTAAGGGATTTTGTTGCAACCCATGGCGGTACAATAAAAGTAGAAAGTGAATTAGAGAAGGGTACCTGTTTTAAGTTTACTATGCCAAAATATAGTGAAGGTGTTCTTGAGGAGAAATAAAGGTTTATATTTATAAAACATGGCTTTTACTAACACTGTAATTGATAATATTAATATAGGTAAATTAAGTATCCAGGATCTTAAGGCATCAGAACTTTTCGACCAGTTACCCGTAGCAGTGTATACTTGCGATAGCCTGGGCCGCATAACTTCTTTTAACAGCGCAGCAGCCAAACTATGGGGAAGGGAGCCGGAAATAGGTAAAGATCTTTGGTGTGGTTCATGGAAAATATTTAATCCTGACGGGACGCCTTTACCCTTAGATACCTGTCCCATGGCCAGAACGTTAAAGGAAGGGGTAGCCGTAGAGGGGGAGGAAATAATAATACAGCGGCCGGATGGAAGTTATAGAAATATTTTACCTTACCCCGTACCTAAATTTGATGCCGGCGGAACGTTGATAGGCGCAATTATTACGCTGATAGATTTTACCGGAATTGCCCGGGATATTGCCTTTCAAAAAAAAGCCGACGAAAACCAGGCTTTGCTTGCGGCAATTGTTGATACCTCTGACGATACGATAATCAGTAAAACCCTGCAAGGTATGATTACCAGTTGGAACAAGGCGGCCGAACGCATGTTCGGGTATACCAAAGAAGAAGTATTAGGCAAACATATTTCATTATTGATACCCCCTGCACGGCTCCGCGAAGAGGAGGTGATCATAGGCAATATTAGTAAAGGGAATAAAGTAGACCATTTTGAAACTATCCGCATTGCCAAGAATGGCCGGGAAATACCTATTTCTCTTTCCGTTTCTCCTGTAAAAGATTCTACAGGAAAAATAATCGGCGCCTCTAAAGTTGCACGCGATATCACTTTGCAGAAACAAACAGAAAACCGGCTGCACAGAGATGTTAAAAATTTAGAAATACTGAATGCGCTCGGTAAAAAAATAACGGCGACCATGGACGCCAGGGTTATATTGCAAAAAATAACCGATGCCACCATGCAGTTAACTGGGGCCGGTTTCGGTATATTCTTTTATAATAAGATCGATGAAAAAGGGGTGGTTAATACACTTTACGCTTCATCCGGTAACCCGGAAGCCATTGAACTGTTTAAAACGCATGGTAATACCGGCATATTTCATTCCCCTTTTAACGGAGAAAAAATTATTAAAATAGACCAGGTGACCAGTGAGCCAGGCTACAGTAAAGACAAGCCTCTTTATGGTATGCCCCTTCATTTTGCCATAGAGAGTTACCTGGCGCTGCCCGTTCTTTCTACTTCAGGCGTTGTTATTGGCGGGTTATTTTTTGGCCACCCCGAGCCGGGAAAGTTTACAGAAGAGCATGAACTTTTAGCCTCTGCTATTGCTGTTCAGGCAATGGTTGCGCTTGAAAATGCTAAATTATATGAAGAGATCAGGGCGCTTAATTTGATGAAGGACGAATTTATCGGCATGGCCAGTCATGAATTAAAGACCCCGGTAACCAGCATTAAAGGGTATCTCCAAATAGTTGAACGAAATATGCCTGAAGGTAAAAGCAAGGCCTTTGTTTCGAAGGCGAGCCTGCAGGTAAGCAAGTTAACCTCCTTAATATCCGACTTGCTGGATGTTTCAAAAATTGAAGCCGGTAAATTGCCCTTTTCTTATACAGTTTTTAACCTGCGCGTATTACTGAATGATATTAAAGATATTATGCAGTATACTAACTCGTCACACACAATGAAACTTCTTTGCCCCGATAAACTGTTAATGATCGAGGCCGATAAGCAGCGGTTTGAACAGTTGATCATTAACCTGGTCTCCAACGCGGTTAAATATTCGCCCGACGGTCAAAAGGTAATTATTAGGGCAAAGGCCTCAGGAGATCGTATCATTATATCTATACAGGATTTTGGTATCGGGATAGCCGCCGACCAATTGAAACGTATTTTTTCAAGGTTCCATAGGGTAGAAAACTTAGCCGGGCATATGTCGGGATTAGGGATAGGCTTGTATATAAGCCAGGAAATTGTTAACGGGCACCAGGGTAAATTATGGGTAAAAAGTATTCCGGGCAAGGGATCAACGTTTTTCATTGAAATGCCCGTAAGGCGGCCTTTGAATGGGGTACACCTTTAAGCCTATTTATTTTTTGAAAAAGTTATGAAGCCAGCTGTATCTCTACTGCGGATATCAATTGCGAAATATCAAACGGTTTGGGTACAACTTCATCGGCACATACCCGTTTAATGGTTTCCATTACTTTTAAATGAGTAGAGAAAACAATAACCGGTATATGCTTTGTTTTGGGGTTTGCTTTTAGCGTACGGCATATTTCTGTACCCTGGGCAGTAGGCCTGACCACATCCAGTATTATAGCATCTGGTTTATATGCTTCAACATGTTCAAAAAGCCATTTTTGTGTATGGTAGGCTTTTACCTCATACCCTTCTTCTTTCAGCACATACGAAACCATTTCAAGAATACTTTCGTCATTCTCAATTACAAGGATTTTTTTCTTCATTTTGGGAATAATTGTTAAATTTAAATAAAATATTTATATAATAGAAATAAAAATTTCTTTATAGTTATTTTTAACTAATTATAATATGTTTATTGCAACAATTCTTAATAAAAAGACTTTAACTTTCATTAAAGGCTTCCTTTTATAAGGCGCTCAATGCCTGTTCCGGAAGCAGGGACAAGATAGTCTATTATTTTGATACCCGGCTCAATGATCTTCCTACAAAACATTTAACCGTATATTTGGTTTAAAGTTACCAAAGGCCGCTATGGCTTAAATTAATTGCAGAAATTTGAACCCGTTCCCCCTGATATTCCAAGTTGAGCCACCCCATAAAAAGTTTTCTTCATTGAAATTGCTCTTATTAATATTATTGACCGGCATCGGCGGGGTTGCGCACAGCCAGGTAATTGTGCCGGTTGATTCGCATAAGGCGGATTCTTTGGGCGCTAAAGGAAAAAAGATTACGCCGCCGACAGCAAACCTTAATAAGCAATACGATTTTGGCGACCTAACCAGTTATATCCTGCATCCTAAAAGAAAAACCGACAGCTTGCATAAAAACTCGGGTATAACTGTTGTTCCCAATATTGCTGCCAACCCTACCATTGGCGCCCAGCTCGGAATTAAGGCTGTGGTTGGTATAAAACTGGATAATGACCCTAATACACTGCTTTCTGTTGGGGCAACATCGGCCTCCATTACCACCAAAGGCATTATTTATTTTTATGTTAATCATAATATATTTACGCCCGGTAACAAGTGGAACATCCAGGGTAACCTGGTGGTTGCAAAATCGCTGACGCCCGACTTTGGTTTAGGCATAGGCCGTTATGTTGAAGGCGGCAGCGCTACAGATAAAGTGCTGGCCGACCCCACCCATACAGGGAATTCCATCCATTCGTACTATTTTAATGTGAGGGAAAAAGTTTATAAAGAAGTGGAAGAACATTTTTTTGTTGGGGCCGGAATGTCATTTGAGGTTAGGCGGGATATTACCCTCAAGGACACGGTTAACAATGCGACGCCCTTAAGTGTGTATAATAACCGGCACGGATTCCCGCAGGACCATTACTCGGCAGACGGCTTTCTTTTCAATGTAGAATATACCACGCGCGATAATCCCAACCGTGCCTATAAAGGTATTTATTTTGATGCGGGGGTCCGTATTAATCAGACATGGATAGGCAGTACAAAAAATTCGGTACAATTTACTACCGATCTAAGGAAATATATCAGCTTATCTGAGGTGAACCCCGAAACGGTACTTGCCCTTTGGAACTGGGGCTCGTACCTGGCGTACGGCACCATACCTTTCCTTGAATTGCCCGGCACAGCGCGGGATGGCTCTTCCAGGAGCGGCAGGGGCTATACCTCGCAATACTTTAAAGGGACGGAATATAACGATACCGAAGCTGAGTTTCGCTTCCCGATACTGGCCAACAAATTTATCAGCGGGGTTGCTTTTGCAAGCATGCAAAGCGCTAACGACGAGCAAGGCACCAAACTTTTCCAGGTTTTTCAGCCGGGCGGCGGCGGTGGGTTGCGGGTGTTGTTCAACAAAGCTACCCGCACTAACCTGGCACTTGATTATGCCTGGGGCAAGTTTGACAATAAAGGATTTTTCCTGAATTTAAATGAGTCTTTTTAGATAGATGTAAAAAAGCCTCAAATCTTTCGACTTAAGGCTTTTAACTTAAAAAATAGGGGAAGGGGTGAACTTTTCTATTCAGGAAACTCAATACCTTCAAACATTTTATAGTTATCAATATTGGTAGCAGGGGCAAAAAAGCAGATCACCTTCATCTCAATGTCCCCGGTGTTTTTTAGCATGTGAACCTTGCCCTGTTCAAATAAAATTGCTGAACCGGCCTTTACCTCGCCTACTTCACCCTCGATCATCACCTTACCGTTACCGGTTATAATGTAGATCAGCTCTTCGCTTTGCGGATGCGAGTGCGCCGGACGCACAGCCTCGCCCGGTAAAACACGGATAACACAGCATGACAAATGGTTTGCGTTTAGCGAATCTTCGCTGGCCAGCCAGCGCATAAACCTGCCCGGGTGTGATATTTCAGGCACATCTGATTCATGTATAATGGTCATAATATTTTTATTTAAGAGTTTTTAAAATTCTATCACTTAAGCTGGCGCCATTCAATTCATAATGCGCCGCTAACTCGGGATAAGTGCCTGAGTGTATGTAATGCAGTCCCCCTTTTGTGGTAGTATTAACGGCAACAAGGTTTTTGGTGCTGATATTGGCTTCTTTTTCAAATAATACCTTGCGGAAATGCGACCATAGATAACCATTATTTTGCTCGGCAATAAATACAGGTTTGCCCGAACGGTACAATTCAATAATGGCAGCTTCATCAATCGAAGGCATGTCAACAACATTAATATTGATACCCTGCTCTTCTAATTTTTTTGCAGCATCCAACGCTTCATATACCCCGCGGCCCGAGCTAACAATGGTAGCTTTGGCATTTGCCGATTGCCTGGCGTGGTATGCTTTACCAAATTCAAACTTAAAATCAGCATCGTATATAGCATTGGAAGGTGACCTCAAAATACGCATATAGATCATGCCTTTGTTGCCTTCCACTATCCATTTCAATACACCTAACAACTGTTGCGGGCAGGAAACGTTGATGATCTTTAGCTGCGCAACTTCGTTAAACAACATTACATCATCATTGCCCATATGCGTGGCGCCGTTTGATTGTGTTTCCAGGTCGGCAGCGGTAGCTACCATGGTGAGGTCCAATGCATGTCCCTCGGATAACCAGCCATTTTTCTCGGCTATCACTTCCAGCCGTTCCTGGTGCCCAACGGCAATTCGTCGCATCACTTTCCAATCAAAGAACGGGCAGAAAGTACTCACCCATGAGTTGCCGCCCAATATGGCAAACGCTTCTCCAAGCAACATCATATTGGCTTCGGCTACCCCGGCATTTAACGCGCGGTATTTATCAACAAAGCCAACTCCGGCCTGTAAACCGCTTGTTGAGGCCAGGTCCGAATCAACAGAGAATATCCTTTCATCCTTCGCGAAGGCTTTCATGGATAGTTCTATAATTTTGCTACCGGCGTAAGATTTTCCCTTTTCAACAGCCGGCAATTGTTCAGGTAAATAGTTGATCTTTTTATTTCTAACAGGGGCTTTTTTTGTTTTAACCGGAACTTCTACAATAACCAGTTTACCTTTCTCAACTTTGAAACCCATTTTTTCAGCGTGCCTGAGAATAGTATCTCTTTCTGATGCATATTCTGCTCTTGATAATTGATCGAAGAATTTAAAAAAGTCTTTTTCCCTGGCAGCACGTTGTTGTATCTGTAGCTTATCTTCCTGGTCTAAAATATCATTAGCAATGGTGGCCTTGTGCGTATTCATATAATCAGAAAGTCCGCCATGCCCTTTTGTTGATTTACAAATGATAGCCGTTGGCCTTCCATCGCGCTCGCCGTATTTAAATTGAAGCAAAGCGCTGTAAACAGTGTGGTATTTGGTAGCGTCAACCTCCATCACCCTCCATCCAAAACTGCTGAATGTATCTTTTAAACTATTATGCGGAAAATGCAGCGTGTTCACTATATCCAGCTGGCCGCCGTTATTATCTACCATTACGCATAAATTCTCCAGGCGTTTAAAGCCCGAGTACATTACCGTTTCCCAAATTGGGCCTTCCTGCAGTTCACCATCGCCGGTTATGGTATATACATCAAATTTAGGCGAACGCTGCCCCGCAATAGCAAAACCCTGCGCTACTCCCATACCTTGCCCCATTGGGCCTGTGGCTACATGCACACCAGGCAACAGCGGACCAGGATGCCCATTCAATATGCTGGAGACAGAGCGCGAATTTTTTAAAACAGAACGATCAAAATATCCAATATCAGCATAGATGGAAGCTAATGTAGCTACCGCGTGCCCTTTGCTCAGCACAAACATATCCTGGTCTAATGCGGTTGGTTGCTCAATATTGAGATCGATAATACCGCCGTAAAAAAGACTAACCATAGGGATAGTTGCCGAAGAAGCACCGCCTATGTGAATAGAATTATCTATAGCGTACCTGCACTGGTACAAATTCATTAACCTTATATCAGAATCCTTTACCTGCAACAGGTGAGTAATTCCTTTATTTATCAACGCTCTTTTATCCTCTAAATAAACCAAAACAATATTTTTAAAAATTTATAAAAATCAACTACATAATTGACCAGCCGCCATCAACAAAGTAAGCGGCGCCCGTTACAAACGACGCATCATCTGATGCAAGGAAGTACATAACATTTGCTACCTCTGCTGAGGTTCCCATACGGCCAAAAACACTTTTTGACCCCAGGAAGGCTTCTGTTCCGGCCGGGTCGGGAGAATCATTTATTGAACCTCTTAGCAAAGGCGTATCAATAGCGCCCGGTACCACGCAATTAACACGGATGTTTTTCTCGGCCAAATCAAAAGCCATCGTACGGGTTAATGTATCAATAGCTCCTTTTGATGATGAATAGGCCGCGCGCTCACCAACTGTACGGTAACCCAATATAGAACCGGTATTTACAATAGCGCCCTTGCCCTGATCGATCATCATAGGCGCAAATGCTTTCGACATATAGTAAATCCCTTTAAGGTTAATATCGTATAAACGTGTCCAATCGTCTTCCGAACATTGTAAAATGCTTCCGCGTACTTCCAGGCCGGCATTGTTGATCAATACATCGGCCCTGCCAAAGCGTTCTTTTGTTGTTTTGGCAGCTTGCTGCACCTGCGCGTTGTTAGAGATATCACAATGACAGTAAACAGCGTCAACGCCCATTCCCTTTATCTTTGCTTCTGCCTGTTTTCCTTTTTCATCGTTAATGTCGATAAGGACAATATTATAGCCGTTTTTGGCAAATTTTTCAGCAGCTGCTAATCCTAATCCGGATGCTCCACCGCTTACGATCATTACTTTGTTGCTCATTGGTCTTGATTTTATATTTGGTCAGTATAATTAGATTAATTCATTCCGTTTGGCTTGGTGGCCACTTTAATAGCGCCTTCTTTTCTGCCTTCAAAAACGTCAAGCGCTGTTGCAAATTCTTTTAGCGGGAAACGATGCGTCATTAAAGGGTTCAGATCGATGCGGCCATTCACCAGCAAGTCAATTGCTTCCTGCGCCGTATTGGGGTTGGCCCTGTTACCAATTAGTTCCACTTCATCCAGTACAATTCTTTTCATAGGGAGTGCCGGATCTGAATGCGGGATACCAATAATAGAAACCACCCCGCCTTTTGACGCGGCAAGACAAGCCTGGCGTATTGAGTCGCTTGTACCTGCACATTCCAGCACAGCAGGAACACCAAGCCCGTTGGTAAGGTCTTTTACCTTTTCTACCACGTCGCCATCCTTATAGCTGATAGGAATAGCGCCAAGTTCTTCCGCTTTCTTTAAGCGGTCGCCGCTGCCAACTGCAAGGATACGGCCCGCACCTAAGGCTTTGGCGCAAAGTATGGCCATTAAGCCTTGCGGCCCTGTTCCTAAAACCAAAATATCATCGCCGGGCTGCATACGCGAACGCTTTACCGTGTATAAAGCAATGCTCAAAGGGTCAACGCAGGCTGAATATTCTAACGACATAGAATCAGGAACCCTATAAATGCTTTTTACAGATGTACGCATAAATTGGGCGTAAGCACCGGGCGTATAATGCCCATACTGCCTGTGGCCGCGTTCTTCATGCCCATAATTTAAACAGTTATTAAAGCGGCCCTTCATACAGTTAGCGCAATAGCCGCATCCGCAATGCGAGATACCGCAAACACGGTCGCCTTCTTTCCAGCCTAAAAGCAGCGCTTTTGGCCCCGACTGTACAATGGTGCCCGACCATTCATGGCCCGGAATAAAGGGATAACCCGTTGGCCAAAAGCCGGGGAAATCGCCATTTATGATATGCGGATCGGTACCACAAATAAATGTGGTATCAACTTCGCAAATAACTTCATCAGCATCGGGCTGCGGTACAGGTACTGTTTGTATAGAAAAATCACGAACGCCCTTTAATACCAGGGCGTCCATTTCTTTAGGTAAGCTCATACTTATTTTTTTATGTTACTTTCAGGCACTATCGCTACACCCCTGAACGGAGAGCCGGAGCCGCCTTTAATTTTAAGTGGCAATCCAACAAACCAAAATTCGTGAGCAGGTATCATATCCACCTGTGCCAGGTTTTCAATATTTAATATTTCTCTTTCGCGGCATACGATATGAGCAGGCTGTTCGCGTACAATAGCCACTTCATTATAACTATCAATACTTGGCGCATCGGCGCCTATAGATATCGCGCCCAGGTCATTCAGATATTCTATCGCGCTTCTGTCAACACCCGGATAATCGCGGATGTACCCAAAGTTATCTTTCCATTTTTTATACCAGCCGGTGTAATATAAAACTACCGATTGGGGTTTAATGGTAACACCTGTTTTAGCTATCGCCTCTTCAATATCAGCTTTGGTTATATAGCTGCTTGGTTCTTTGTGCGAAAAATCAAACCAAACACCCGGTGCCATAAACCACTCCAGCGGAAGTTCGTTAACTGCGCGCGCATCAGGCTCATTCACTACGTGGTTGATCGCGTCAACGTGCGTATTTGAATGATCGCACATAGTAAAACCAACTACCTTGTAAGAATAGGGTGGTTTGGTTAATCCCATCTTCTGCGTTTCTTCGTGCGAAAGGTGGCTCCATATCAGGGTTCGCTGATGACCGATAAATGTCGGGTCTTCAGTACTAATGGTATGACTTAGGTCGGTAACAACACAGTCAATACCTAAAAAATTCAGTTTTGTCTGTAATTTAAACGGGGGACAAAATGCTTTCTTAAACATGAATATTAATGATTAACTACGTATAAAAATTTAATTAATTCAGCCCCCTCTAAATCTCCCCCGGTAGGGGAGACTTTGTTTGGACTATTTATTAAAAGCCCTCCCTACCGGGGAGGGTTTGGGTGGGGCTTAAAATTTCCTCGCCCATTCTTTGGGCCATCTTTCTATTACCACTTTTGTTTGGGTAAAGAACTCAATTGCGTGGCGGCCCTGGCCATGCAGATCGCCAAAGAAACTCTCTTTCCATCCGCTGAACGGAAACTGCGCCATAGGTGCAGCTACGCCGATGTTGATACCGATGTTTCCGGCATCTGCAAGGCTTCTGAATTTACGGGCATTGGCACCGCTGCTTGTAAACAGGCAAGCCATGTTGCCATAGTTATTATTGTTAATGAAACTCAGGGCCTCGTCAACGCTGCTTAGTTCTATCAGGCTCATTACAGGGCCAAATATCTCCGTGCGGATCACCTCGCCGTTTAAAGGCAAGCCTTCCAATATGGTAGGTCTTATAAAGTTTCCTCTTTCAAAACCGTTAATGCTTGCCTTTCTTCCGTCCAGTAAAACTTTAGCACCTTCGCTTTCGGCCTTTCCAATAAGATATTCTACTCTTTCCTTACTTTCTTTGCTGATAACCGGCCCCATTTCCATGGTTTCATCTAAGCCATAACCCGTTGTTCTTTTTTTCGCCGATTCGTATAAAGCATCTTTTATAGTGCCATTGTCGCCAACGGTAATAATGTTTGAGGCGGCCAGGCAACGTTGCCCCGCACAACCATATACGCTGTCAGTCACTATCTGTACCGACATATCAATATCTGCATCAGGCAGAATAACCACCGGATTTTTCGCACCACCCTGTGCTTGTACCCTTTTGCCATTGGCTGCGCCGCGAGCGTACACATATTTTGCAATTTTAGAAGAACCAACAAAGCTGATCGCCCTTATTTCGGGATGGTCAAGGAACGCGTCGACCGTATCTTTACCACCATGTACCAGGCTGATAACACCAGGCGGCAGATCAATTTGTTCGATGAGTTTGAACACCTTCATCATAGTAAGGGGAACCTTTTCTGATGGCTTCAAAATAAATGCATTGCCGCAGGCAACAGCATAAGGAAGGAACCAGAAAGGTATCATTCCCGGAAAATTAAACGGAGCAATACAGGCACAAACACCTAATGACTGCCGTATCATAAATTCATCAACGCCCCCGGCAATATTTTCAGAAAACTCGCTTTGCATCAGCATAGGTGTACCGCAAGCCACTTCCACATTTTCAATGGCCCGTTGCAGTTCGCCTCTCGACTCGGCCAATGATTTACCACACTCTAAGGTGATGGTCCTTGCAATATCCTCGGCATTTTCTTCCAGCAGCTGCTTTAGTTTATAAAGCGGCTGTACCCTTTTCATCACCGGTACCTGGCTCCAGAGTTTATATGCCGCAGAGGCTGCCGCTACTGCCTGCGCAACATCTGTTGCTGTACCGCTTCCGTAAGGAACTTTTGCCAGTATGTCCTGCGTAGCAGGGTTTATAACGTCAGTTGTATTTGTTTCCTTACTTTTTACCCAACTGTTATTAATGTAGTTATTAAGAATTTCCATAGTTATTTTTAATCCACCGGCGCCTGTTCTTTTTTTAAAGAACAAACCCCGATGGTATTGATGCCATATAGCATCTTTATTAATAAGGTGTTATTTTGTTAATTATTATTGAGCTGCTGCCGGTGGAGTAGCCGCCTCCGCTATTGTTTTTGGCTCAAATTTATAGCCCAGTTTAACCAGGTAATCTTTGGTAACGGTTGCTTCCCTCAGCGCTGGCCTGTTTCTGTTCGGACCGTCTTGCTCATACATGATCATACCGCCTAACTTCTTCTTTTTCTCCATCATGTCAAGAATGGCTGTAAGGTTAACCTGGCCCTCGCCTAACGCGCAATAGCCCTGGTAGCCATTTTTTAGCTGATCCTGGCCGGCAAAATCTTTAAGGTGCATGTGTTCAACCAACGATAAGTAATCTTTTACAACTTTTACCGGGTCGCCACCGCCTTTTTGTATCTGGCCGATATCCGGCGCAAACCGCATATACTTGGTATCAACCGCATTCATTACCCAATCAATTTCTTCCTGCGTTTCTATCGGGGTTCCGGTATGCGGGTGTAAAGCGCAAATCAAACCTTCATCAGTAATGGCTTTGGCATAGTCGTTCATGGAGTCAACAATGTTCTGTTTGTACGCCTTATAGTCGTAATCCCTTCTTCCTCCGTCGGCGCAATACACTATTATTTTGCCGCCTAAACCTTTTACCAGTTTTGAATAACGTTTCAGGCTTTCTATATCACGCGACCTTTTAGCCGGGTCACGCACATCGCCTGAGCAAAATGACGATATCAGCGGTGTCTGGTACTTTTCCAACAATGGCCCCAGGCCGCCTTTGGTTTTATCCCAGCTTTCAATTACGTTTCCGAAGGTTTCATAACCAACGAAACCTAATGCCGCGATGTCTTTTAATCCGGGTTCAGGCGGTCCCCAAAGTATTCCTGTCGCGCCTATCTGGTGCCTTCTCGTTTTTGCTGCTTCAAAAGCAAAGTTCGGGGCAAGTACTGCCGCAGCGCCGGCAACACCGGCCAATCGCATAAAATCTCTGCGGTTAAATGAATTTATATTTGTCATAATCTATTATTAAATAAAGTCTTTTACTAACCAAGTGTTACAATAAGGGCACCGGCTAATAATAATACAGCCCCCCCAACTTTTGCCATCGAAATGGGTTCAACAGGTGAGCCCAGTATACCAAAATGTGAAAAAATCAATCCGGTTATCATTTGGCCGGCTATCATTAAACAAATAGCAGGTCCTGCTCCTAACTTAGGTATGGTCCAAGAGATGCCAAATACCAGGCAGCCGCCCATTACACCTGCCGTGAGCAACCAAAGAGGCACATCCTTTAAACGTGCAAAAACAGTAGGATCCCAGTCGGTAAGGCCAATAATTATGGCGGTTAAGGCGCCGATAATCCAGAAAATGGCATTAGCCATTCGTGGGTTTTTTAAAATGGAGAATACTTGTCCATTCATGGACAAGTGCAGGGTTAACACGAACCCGAGAACTAACATCAGACAGATCAAATAAACTTTCATAATTGTAAATTTTTAAATTGGTTTAGTGTATTAAATTGGTTTACTGTATTATAATGTATTTATTAATGTAACCAAAGTTTACCGCTCTGTTTAATAACGAGATTCAGACTGCCCCATAACGGGCTGAATAGTATACCAAATAAAAACAAGCAATAACCCGGTTTATGAATTGGTTTGGTTTACGAATACCTATTCAACGTGTATAATCAAAGATATTCTTTTTTATTCAAAAAAAATTTACAACCAATTCGCAACAATTGATACTATAGTAACCTATATTTGATAAAATATGCCTTTATGAGGTAGATTTTATATCTTTTATACATGAAACCGCATTTATTAAAAGTTCAGCTCAAGCCCGAATCGTCTATCACTATTTCGAAGGTGGACAACTTTTATAATCAATGGCATTTTCACCCCGAAATAGAGCTCATTTATATACATAAAGGAAGAGGAACAAGATTTATAGGAAACGATGTGTACCGCTTTGAGCGGGACGAGCTTTGCCTGGTGGGCTCTAACCTGGCGCACATGTGGCGCTGCGACCCTGAATATTTTACAGAAAACTCTAAACTAAAACTGGATGTAACCGTAATATATTTTCATCATGATTTTTTAGGGGATAAATTTTTCAATATCCCCGAATTAAAAAATATCGACTCGTTATTAGAGAAAGCAAAACAGGGCATTAAAATAACCGGCAACACCAAATTACAGGTGAAAGAATTAATTAGCAAATTATCAAGGGCAAAAGGGCTGGAGCGGATCACTACTTTATTGGCCATTCTTGAAAAAATAGCTTTCTCAAAAGAAAAAGAATACATCAACACCATATATCACCCCGAAAAAGTTGAAAAATCAGAAGCCCACCGGTTAAATAGTGTGTTCCAGTATATCTCTGACAATTTTCAAAGAAAGATCACGCTTACAGAAATTGCATCAATAGCCAATCTGAGCGCTAAAGCTTTTTGCCGCTATTTTAAGTCGAAAACAAGCAAAACATTTAATAATTTTTTGTTGGAGGTTAAAGTGGCCCATGCCTGCAACCTGATACTGGAAAAAGACATGACCATTTACGAGGTATGTTACGACAGCGGCTTTAATAATTTATCGAACTTTAACCGGTATTTTAAAAAATTAATGAATAAAACCCCGCTGGAGTTTAAGAAAGAACATCGTTTGTTGAGGGAGTAGATATAATATTTTTTTCAGGGGGACTTAGATGGGCCAACCTAGGTTCACCCTGGTTTTAAGTGTCCTTTTGGGCAGTAGTTACAGAAAAGCCGCTCTGTTTTCGCAGAGCGGCTTTTCTGTAGTAGGCGTAAGCAGCCCATGGATTATTATCCCTGGACAACCTGCGCCTGTAAACTCACTAATATTTTACCTAATGAATTAATAAGGTTGGCGGGAAGCTTGTTTTTATTGGCGCCCGCAACCACATCGTTTACAAACTGCGAAAACTGTGCTGCCGTAACTTTGGCACTGATACGCGAGTTGGTAGCCGGGTTATGGGCGGCGGTCATGCTTAAACCGGTATAGGTATAATCTTTGGCGCCCGAACCAACTGCGACAAATACAGTTAAATTGTTGCTTAATGCAGTAAACCCGGTTAAATTACCTTTGCCAACTTCGCTAAGTAATACAGTAAAAAGCGGGTTGATCTTTGTATCCGCAGCTATCACAAAAATAGTGCTGTCAATAACCGAACGAATGCCTAACCGGCCTTTTTCTATCATGGCTCCTGAATGGGTTGGGTCGGCAACAAGAGTAACGCCGCCTAATGAATCGTATAATGTGGGTGCTACGGTTACTGTAGCTACGGGCGCTACGCTGTTGTTTTTGCTGCATGACAAAGCCAGGAATACCGAGAATACAACACCAGCCGTTAATACGTAAAAGAATAAATTTTTCATGTTTTGTTTTTTTTAAGGTTAAATTATTTTTGAAATGAGTTTATATATTTTATAAGCGTAAGATGATCCAATTACCGGGCAGCTGTTACTTTGATCATCGTCGCCGGGCATAAATCTTTCTGCTTTTAAATGAAAGGCCGATTTGAAATTATTGGTGATCTGGTTGCCATTGGCTTTAAGCGTAAAAAAAGTAAATACAACAATTTTTGTTTCGGGGTTTACCAAAACGTGGTCTACTCCTTTTTGATGTACCATCCAGGCCGTTATTTTATTAGCCTGGTCCTGGGTTATTGACTGTTTAATGTCTATCCGTGCCATAGCCTCGGTAGAAGCATCAGGTGCGGGGCGGTAAACCCAATAGATGTGAACAAATAACACAACTATCAATAGCACGAGTGTTGAAAATGTGTAGATGAGCGTTTTTCTAAGGTTGATTTTCATAGGTTATATTTTTAAATGATTAAAGATTTAAACAGGCAGTTGAAGGGTTAAACCTTACACTTCTGTTATAATTAACGAAAACGCAAATCATCCGGATTTTTTATAAACCATTTATCTACAACTATTTGGAGTGAGTTGTTGAAATAGGTATGTTTTTAGCTCTGTTTTATAGCTAAAACGATCAATAAAATTTATTTTATAAATTATTTTGTGATGAGAATACAGCGCATGGGCAGAGGGGGGTACTTGCCTTAATTATTCCAATATAAGCAAAACAAAAAAGCTTCCATTAGTCCGGATTTGCAATCCCGGATTTAAATAAAGCACACGCGTTGCACCTGCTTCAGAACCACAAACTGTTACTATGGCGCCAATTGGATATCCCTGAAAGTTTTTATGTAAACTTATTTAATAGCCGGCCTTAATAACAACGAGGTGGTAGTGCCCAATAAGGCTCCGCCAAAAACATCGCTGGGATAGTGTACGCCCAGGTACATACGCGAATAGGCTACCGAACCCGCCCATAAATACGAAGGAACTATTACGTACCATTTTGGATATGCCCTTGACAACGCCGTTGCTACCGCAAAGCTTGTTGATGAATGCCCCGACGGGAATGAGGTACTGCCTGCATTGTAAACCGAGACGATCTTTAAATTTTGCACAAATGGCCGGCGGCGCTTAAATATAGTTTTAATTAACAGGGTAAAACCCAAAGTTACCACTGCGCTGCTGCCTGTATATAAGGCGTTTTGGCGCATCTCGCTATCGTGCCGTACAATACCGCCAACCATTAATGCGGCGGGTACGGCATAGGCAACATACCCCAGTGAATTAGATAAAAACAGCATTTCTTTTGTTTCGCTGTCATTACGCTGCAAAGCCAGGTTTATTAAAAATTTATCATCAAATCGCTGCACAAAGTTATTCACCTGCGCTGCCTGGACCATTACTTGTGTAACGGATTTTGTCTGTTCGGGGGTTTTGGGTTGCTCTTCTGTTTTTGTCTGCCCAAAAACGTTCCCTGCAAAGGGCCCAGCTACCAATATTTGTAGAACAAATAACGCATTGATTAACCTTATGTACTTGCTTATTTTCATAACATTATTAGTATGATATATATAATATTTATATTCAATTTAAAGGTATTTGCCTTACTCATCATTTAACAATAAAACCCCAAAATTGTTAAATTTTATCAGCCATTAATCATTTGAATTACCAAAACTAACTGTTAGTCTGGATTTGCAATCCCGGAATTAAGTATAGAAACCATAACCGTAGTTAAACAAAAAAGCCTCAAATCTTTCAATTGGAGGCTTTTAACTTTAAGTAGCAGGACAAATACCGAACTTTTTTGAAGATTTAAAACTTTTGGGTGATTGTATAAAACAGGTGTAGATTTAGTCTGCGCGCAAATGTATCCGAAGTTCCAAATTTAGAGCAGCAAGGCCGCCAATTTCAGGGCTTTTAGTTATCGTTTGCTAACGGACGTTTCGGGCGGTGCAGTAGCTGTTTTAGCATTTCGAGTGGCTCTACAAAATGAGGGTTGGTGTGAATTTTTCCATTCAAAATAACATGAGAATGCGATGCAAGCACATCAGCAATTGCACGCCCGCTAAAGCGATTAATATCGTAAACGCAAAGCAAGGTGCACTCGTATTTTGGTGTCAACAGGTTTACACGCGCTTCATACTCCATTAATTCATCTGTTCCCGGCAGATTTTTAAGCGCCCACTCCATATCGCCACAGGTGCGCACAGTGCCATAAGGTCCATCCTGTGCATTAATTAATACCTGTTCGAGCATATTGTACATCCGGTCGGCGGTGAAAGTATTCCCTTGAAGATAGGTATCTTCTGATGCCAAAACTTTTAACTGGCCATTTTCTAATTTACTTTCAAGAGCTATGCCTGCATCCTCCAACCTGCAGCAGTGATCATGATGCGTATTGCTTTCTAAGATGGTGATAACCTCTTCTTTATTATCCAGGCCTTCTTTGAAGTATGGCAACAACACCTCATATTGTTCCTCGCGCGACCCGCACACACCCGGCTTTGTTAAGGCAAAGGAATTGCCGGATGGCACTATTCCAACACCGGATGACTATGGAAATTTTATTATTGGCCCTACGCATACCCCCGCACCCGAAATGACGGTGCAGCCCGGCGTGCCGCAAGGACAAATATTCACTTTTAACTGGGATTCGAAGGACAGTAAAATTTATCCCGGTATTGTGCGCGACCGGAATACCTTTGGTACGCCCGACCCGGCAAATCCCGCCAATTTAATTGTTACCACCAGCCATCCCGGTACTTATACCCGCGTCGTAACGGTATATGTTCCAAAACAATATGTAGCAGGCACTGCCGCACCTTTTATAGTCACTGCCGACGGAGACAAATCAGTGTTTAAGCCCCTGGATAACTTAATTGCCGCAGGCAAAGTGCCGCCTATGATCGCCATAGCTATAGCAAGCGGGGGGGGCGATGCCCAGGGCAGCGAACGTGGCCTGGAATATGATACCATGAATGGCCTGTATGCAGAATTTGTTGAAAAGGAAATACTGCCAATGGTTGAAAGTACGGCCAATGTGAAACTGACAAAGGACCCTGACGGGCGCGCCACCATGGGCGGCAGCTCAGGTGGGTCATGCGCACTTATCATGGCGTGGTATCATCCTGAATTGTATCACCGTGTGCTTACCTATTCGGGTACTTTTGTAAACCAGCAATGGCCCTATAACCCCGAAACACCGGGTGGCGCCTGGGAATTTGCTAAAAGTATTATTCCGAAAAGTAAGGCAAAACCGTTGCGCATCTTTATAGAAACAGGCGACAAGGACCTTTTAAATCCAAACGCCATGCGCGACGATATGCACGATTGGACCTTGAGTAATGAACTTATGGCAAAAGCACTGGCAGATAAGAAGTATAAATACCAGTTTATTTTTGCGCAGAATGCCGGGCACGTAGATGGTAAAGTAAGAAACCAAACACTTCCCGAAGCACTGGAATGGCTTTGGAAGGGTTACAAACCGAAAAAATAACCCAATAACGAATTTATAGCGTTCCTTTTA
>JABDBW010000048.1 GCA_013288485.1 Bacteroidota bacterium | reverse complement strand
CAAACATTTTCCGCAGGACTGGATGATACTGCGCCAGTTTGAAAATGAAGGAAAAAAATATTTCCTGCTGGTAAACCCGCAAACATTGCAAACCAAAATTGATGAACCCGATTTTTACCAAATTAAAGCACTTACTATGCCCGAAGCAAGGGCTTATTTTAAAAATACGCCTTATCAAAACGCATTAAGCAGCGCCGAAAAGCAATCGTTAAAAATACAGGATGCCGGCATAGAAGGTGGTATGCCCAAAGAAAGCGGCATAAGCCTTACTGCCGATCTGTGCCCATCGCGCCGGCCGCTTGATAAAAGAATATTTACCGGCATATTCACTGATTTTCAAAAGATTGAAAAACCTGTGCCCGTGGCGCTTTCTATTACCGGTATATGGATGCTTCAGCACCCGAACGACCTTGAATGGCTAAAACAAATGCAGCAAAAAGGCGAAATTTATATTACCTGGATCAACCATTCCTATAACCATAAGGTAAGCAAAAGCCTGCCGCTTAAAGAGAATTTTTTATTAGAACCCGGTACCGATATTAATTTCGAAGTGCTGGAAACAGAAAAGGCCATGTTGAAAAACGGCTTGCTCCCCTCTGTTTTTTTCAGGTTCCCTGGTTTGGTATCTGATCAGCGGCTGGTTTACCGCATTACTGATTTCGGGTTGATACCTATTGGTACCGACGCCTGGCTGGCCAAAGGGCAGCAACCCGAAGACGGCAGTATTGTACTAATACACGGTAATGGCAATGAGCCGGTTGGGGTAAATGATTTTATTGACCTGCTCAGGTCAAAAGCGCAGGCTATAGCCAAAAAACAATGGCTATTGTATGACCTGAGAGAAAGTGTTGGCCAGGAATTTGAAAGTGCAGAAGTAAAATAATAATTTAACTGAAAGTTTAGTTATAGGTTTGCTTTTATCAGTAATGTTGTTGATTTTTAGGGCTATAAATGTAACAATTGTGGTATTAACCAAACATTCGGGCTGTAAATAATGTAACAATCGTATTGTTGTTATTATTTAACGTAATATAAATTGAACCTTTGCGTCTAAATTTTTTTCTTATAAATATTAGTAATAACCCGAGTCTTATAAAATCTTATGAAATATATTTTTATCCCCTTAATTCTTGCTTTTTTTCTTGTAAACAACTCTTATGCGCAAAAAGGTCGCGCGGTGAATGGAACGCTGATAGATTCGACCAAACAAACGTTGCCCGGCAGCTCTGTTAAATTAAAATCCGACCTGGGAGATAGTTCATCTGTTGTAACTAACCTGGATGGTAAATTTTCTTTTCCGGGTGTTAAAGGCACTAAAATTACACTTTATATATCCTCCTTTGGTTACCAGGCGGTAATAAAACATTTTAGTTTTGCTGCTAATGATACCACTGCTCTTAATATCCCTCCTATTGTTTTAAAAAGTGAAAGCAAGCAGCTTAAAGAAGTTACCATAGTTGGTGTTAACCCCGTTAAATTTACTGAAGATACAGTTGATTATAAAATTGCCGCCTATCCGGTACGGGATAATGCACCTGTTGAGGACGTATTAAAGAAGCTGCCCGGAGTAGATGTGGATGTGAATGGCAATGTTACCGCACAAGGCAAAGCGGTAACCAAGGTGCGTATTAACGGTAAAGATTTTATGGGCGGCGACGTGGCTGCTGCCACTAAAAACCTACCTGCCGATATATTAGAAAGCGTACAGGTAATTGATGACTATGGTGACCAGGCTAATTTAACCGGCATCAGGACCGGCGAGCCAAACAAGGTGTTAAACTTCACCATAAGGGCCGATAAAAACTTCGGTTACTCGCTGCAGGCAACCGCAGGTTATGGCAAGGATATGTTGCCCAGTGCACCCGGTGTTACTGATGATAACCGGTATTTAGGTTCTGTAAATGCTTTTGATTTTAAAGGTAACAGGCAGATAACTATTTTAGGTAATTTAAATAACACCAATGCAAATACCTTTAATTTTAACGGCGGCGGTGGTGGCGGAAATGGCGGCGGTGGTGGAAACGGTGGCGGAAATGGCGGCGGCGGAGCCGGCGGCGGTGGTACTGGCGGTGGCGGAGGAGCACGCGGCGGCGGTGCCCCGCGTACGGGCGGCGGTGCCGGCCTGGCTAGTGTTAAAGATGGTATTACCAACGCGCATGCTATTGGTACAAACTACCGCGACCAATGGGGTAAATACACAGCTGTATACGGCAGTTATAGTTTTTCGGATAATACTACACAAACCCATTCAACTACTTTACAAACCAATAGCGGATTTGGCAGCACAAGTAATTCTGACAAGCAACAGACCGATAACCCCATTAATCACCGGTTTACTTTTAATGTGGAGTATAAACCCGATACTATAAATTATTTAAAAATATCGCCTAATTTCTCATACGCCAGTACAAATTCAAGTTCATTTGAAACTGATAATTATATTATTAACGGGGTTACAAACAAGGCGTACACAACAAAAGATGCTAATAATTCAACTTCGCCAACTTTTGGGGTAACTGCTTTATATAACCACAGGTTCCCTAACCGCCGTAATTTAAGCATTTACTTAAATGCGAGCACCGCAAAAACCACCTCGTACGATAACCCGGTTAATACTTATACCACAGGGGTATCCAGTGTACCGGCTAACCAGGTTATCAATACAAACAACAATACCTCAACAGTAGGGGGCACATTATCATACCTCGAGCCTTTGGGTAAAGTATCGTACCTCGAGTTAAATTATACCTTTAACCATACGTATACGGCTAATGATACTGAAACCGATACTTTATCAACAGCTAATAGCTACAATAATTACGCTTTACTGAGCAATAATTATAATTACACTTTTACAACCAATAAGGTGGGCTTAAACTTTAGGGTTATTGAAACAAAATATAATTATGTTTTAGGTTTGGGCGTACAGCCTTCTACTTTAGACGGGCAATCAATAACTACCGGGTTACATACCCATGTGACTGAATTTAACATTATACCATCGGCCAGGTATGTTTATAATTTTTCGCGAAATGAAACATTTAGCGCTAATTATAGCGGCACCAGCAGCCAGCCAACCTTTGCGCAGTTGCAGCCGGTTACCAATTTTTCGAACCCTTTGTATCTTACACAAGGTAACCCCGACCTGGCACCACAATTTACAAATGCCCTTTCTTTGCGCTACAATACATTTGGTATTACTTCGGGCAATATTATGTTTATTAACGCGTCGTTATCACAGATCGATAATTACGTGGCATCTGATCAGATCACTTATGGCAAATTTAGTAAAGGGGCGCTTTTGACCGATCCTACTTTATCGCGTTACCAAAATACCATTCTAACTAAATACGTAAATACCAACGGTTATCGCGCTGCTTCCGGACAAGTGGTATTCTCAAAACCATGGGATGAGCGTAAATACACCGTAATATTTAGCGGTACAGCCAGTTATACAGAATATCCGGGCTTTACAAGCAGTATAGACAGTAATAACGTGTCTTCTCCAATGCTTAGAAATATAGCAAAATCGCTGGTGTTAACTCCAAGTGCACGTTTCAGGCTGGACATACTTGATGTTATTGACGCACAGGCAATCGGCACCTATGCTATAAGCAAAACAAGCAATTCATTAACCGGCCCGCTATTTAGTCAAAACACTGATATAAGAACATTAACGTTAGGTTTAACCGGTAAAAATTACTTTGGCGATTGGACGTTCAGCTATGATTACAATAAACAATATAACTATGGCTATGCCAGCAGCGTTAATGTAACCAATCCTAATATATTGAGCCTTTATGTGGAACGGAGGTTCCTCGCAAACAACAAGGCAACTATACGCTTTGCAACTTTCGACCTCTTCAATGAAAACACCGGTTTTTCAAATGTAACCAGCGGAAATACCATGACACAGACCAATACCAACAGGCTTGGCCGTTATTATATGCTTACATTCGCTTTACGCCTGCAAAAGTTTGCGGGCAGGGCTCCAAACCAGAATGGTAATGGAAGAGGCGGCCGTAACGGAGATCGTAATGGCCGTGGTGGCTTTGGCGGCGGTGGATTTGGTGGAGGCGGCAATGGCGGCGGTGGAAACGGCGGTGGTGGATTTGGCGGCGGCGGCAATGGTGGTGGCGGTAACGGATGCGGTGGATTTGGCGGCGGCGGTAACGGCGGCGGCGGCGGTAGCGGTATTCCGCCTCAATAATCATATTAGAATCAAAAAAAAGAACCACTGGTTGATAAACAGCCAGGGGTTCTTTTTTTATAGTGATTTTTTACTTTAACACCGTGCTGATTACGCGTTCTAATTCCAGCAGGTCAAAAGGTTTTGCTAAATAGGTTTCGGCGCCCGCATGGCTGGCAAGCAGCTGAATATCGCTGTTTGCTGAAAAATAAATAACCGGTATGCTTTTTAGCCCTTCGTTCTTTTTTAACGCTTGTGTGGCAACAATGCCGCCCGCATCAGGTATCCAGTTATCCATCAGGATCACATCAGGCATTACGGCCGAAACTTTTTTGGTTATGTTATTACAATTTGTAAAAGTATGCACCTCCCAGCCCTTGTCTTCTAAAATGTAATTGCAGATAGAAAGGATGTCTTCATCATCATCAAAAATAATGATCTTTCTTTTATTTTTATTCATTGATAAATTTTGGCAAAGGCGTAAATTCTCTATAACATTTAAAATAAACTAATGTTTTAATTATTTTAAATTTTATTCCCGCTTTAAAAACGCAGTATAAACTATAGCAACTTTAGCTAAAACCAAGGCATAAAAAAAGCACCCCGATCAATCGGGGTGCTCAATACGATTGTTATGATAGCTTATTGGCTTACTTTTACATTAACCGCATTTACCCCTTTTTTACCTTGTTCTACATCGTAGGTGACATTATCGTTTTCACGAATATTGTCGATAAGGCCTGAGGCGTGTACAAAAACTTCGCTGCTACCATCGTTTGGTTTAATGAATCCGAAGCCCTTGCTTTCATTGAAAAATTTTACTGTTCCTTGCATTATGTTTTAAATTTATGTGATAAAGATAGATTTAAATAATATTAAATCAACATAAAATATTATTGCTTAATATTTTGCAATGTAACTTTTGAGTTAATTACCAAATGCAATTATACAAATAACCTATATTTAGGCCAACCAATATCAAATTATTACCCATAGCAGCCATAATGAAAATTTTATTAAACTTTGCACAAAGGGCAATTTTATTTGCCGTACTGTTTGTTTTGTCAGCCGGTTTAGCCGGCTACGCGGCTGCCGGCACGCCGCAAGTGTCGGTTATTGCCGATAAAACACCCGGGGTTCCGTATACACATGGCCTAACCAAATTATTCGATGCACTTAAAGCAAAACATATTTCGTTTGAGCAGGTTGCATCGCTCGGCAAGGCAAAGGGCAAAATCATTATTGTAACCGGGCTTTCATCCGGGGACGGTGCTGCAAATCAGCTGTTAAAAAATTATAAAATAGCCCGGGAACCCGAGGCACTTGCCATTCATAAGCTCATGCGGAAAAATAAAACAGTGTGGGTAATTGGCGGGTTTGATGATAAAGGTGTAATGTATGGGCTATTAGATGTAGCCAACCGCATTAGCTGGAGCGATAAGCTATCGCCCATGAGGTATGTAAAAGAAATTACCCAAAGCCCTTATGTAAAAGAACGCGGCCTTTCTATGTACACCATGAACCGCAGGTACTGGGAAAGCCGTTTTTACGACGAAAACTTCTGGAACCAATACCTGGATATGATGGCGCAGAACAGGTTTAACATGCTCGAGATCATGTTCGGGTATGAAAATGGCGGTTTCCTGGCGCCCTGTTACCCTTACTTTTTTAATGTAGATGGTTTCCCGGATGTTAAAATGGAAGATATTACACCCGAACAGCAGCAGCGCAACCTGGCTACAATGAACCATATTATTCAAATGGCGCATGATCGGGGCATCGGTGTGCGGTTAGGTATTTGGGACCATATTTACAAAGGCGGCGTGCAAGCGGGTGGTAACCCTTCCTTTGCCTACAAAGAAGGGCACCCCCAACCGTGGCAGGTTGGCGGTCTTGATGCCAATAACCTGAAGGCCTATACAAAGGCCGCTTTTAGTAAATTTGTTAAGGTTATGCCTAACCTTGATGCTGTGTTGTTTAAAGATAATAACGAGGGCGGGTTAAAAGACAGTGAACTGCTGGAATTCGGCTTAAATTTTTTACGCACGGTAAAAGAGAGCGCGCCGAATTTGGAAGTTGATATTCACGCCAAGGGCTTAAGCGATTCTGTGATACATACCGCGGAAAATATGGGTATAAAATTCAGGATAGTACCTAAATTCTGGATGGAGCAAATGGGCTTGCCCTATAGCCCCACACATATTAACCGCGAAGATCAAAAAAACCGCAGGCACGGGTATGCCGATATGCTAAGGTATCCGCAGAAAGAAAAAATGCTATGGAAATTATGGAACGGCGGCACCAACCGCACGTTTTTATGGGGCGACCCCGAATACGTGCGCCGCTTTGCCCAAAGCACTCATTTATATAATAGCAGCGCTTACGAGGTATACGAACCACTGGCAACCAAGATGGAATCGCAGGCGCATGACATGAAACCGTTCGACCTGCTGAAACCCGAATACCAATATTATAATTACGAGTTTGAACGTTACTGGAACTTCTTCCAGATGTTTGGGCTAATAGGCTACGACCCGCATACGCCAACCGACACATGGGATAAGGAGTTCGAGCACCGTTTTGGTGTTAAAACCGCGCCTGTTGTTGAGTCGGCACTGCATGAGGCAAGCTGGGTTATGCCGCGTATAATAGCGTCGTGCTACCCTTACAGCTTCTTCCCTACCACCAGCGCATGGCCCGAAAAACAACGGCTTGGCGACCTGCCGCTGTATGCAAAAGCCGAGGGCAGCGACCTGCAGCAATTTGCCAGCTATGATCAGGAGGCGCAGGTGCTTTTAGGCACTTTAGAAACTGCTAAAACGCTGCCGTCAACAAGCAGCAGGTGGCTGCAGGACCTTTCGGAAAGCATTACTAAAAAAGTTGATGCCGCCGAAAAAACTATCGGCACAAAAAACAATAAAGAGTTTAACTCAACGATGGTTGATTTGAAAATGCTGGCTGACCTGGCGTTGTACCATTCGCGTAGGGTTGGGGCGGCGGTTAGTTATTGTTTATTTCTGCGTACGCAGGATGTAACGGCGCTTGATGAGGCCATTGCCTGGGAGCAAAAGGCCACCGATGCCTGGCAGCAAATGGTAAACGCGGCAGGCGATATGTATGCCGACCCGATATTGATAGGCAGCAAAAACCTTTCGGGCCATTGGAAAGATGAACTGGCAGCTTTAAACAAAGGCCTGGACAAGCTGAAAGAGCAACGCAAAAACTTTGTGCCAAACGGCCCCGTTAAACCGGCGCCGCGTTACAAACCCGCTACTGATGCGGATAACGGCAAATATTTTACCATCAGCCATACACCGGTAACTTCCGCGCCGGTAGGTAAACCTATTACCATTACGGTAAAAGTAAGCGCCCCGGCAGGCTTAAAATGGGTGCGCCTTACTTATCGCGCTGTTGACCAGTACAAAGATTTCCAGTCGCTGCAAATGACCCCAACGGGCCAAAAGGATATGTACCAGGCCACCATCCCCGCCGACCAGGTAAACCCCACATGGGATCTGATGTATTTGCTGGAGTTTATGGATAACAACAATAAAGGTTTTATATATCCCGATCTGAATAAAGAAACCCCTTATGTAGTTGTTAAACTGGAGAGGTAGCGATAGTGATTAGAGGTTGGAGATTAGGCATGGCGGGCGAAATGGCCTTACATTAGCTATATTTGTATTTAAACACTAACTATGACCAACCCCGCCATCATTCCCGAACTATACGTTATAGGCGCAGGCCCCGGCGACCCGGAACTGATAACGGTTAAAGCTTATAAAGTTTTGCAACGGGCCCCTGTGGTGCTTTATGATAATTTGGCCAACAAACAATTGCTGGACCTTACCCCCGAAGACTGCGACCGCATTTACGTAGGCAAACAGCCTTACGGCAGCTATACCCCGCAGGAAGAGATACATGAAATGATAAAACATTTCGCGTTTACCAAAGGTATGGTGGTACGGCTAAAGGGCGGCGATCCGTTTATATTCGGCAGGGGATTTGAGGAGATATTGTATGCGCGCGGGCAGGGTATTAAAACTCATTTTATACCCGGTATTACCAGTATGCAGGCAGCAGGTTTTGGCGATATCCCGCTTACCCACCGGGCCATCAGCGAAGGGATATGGGTAATAACCGGCACCAAGAAAGACGGCACCCTATCTGCCGATCTTAACCTGGCTATGCAAAGCAACTCTACCGTTGTAATTTATATGGGGATGAAACAACTGGATACTATTGCCGCTACTTATATAAAAGCCGGTAACGGCGATATGCCCGCCGCTATTATTCAGCATGCCTCATTGCCGCATCAAAAATCGGTTAAAGGGCTGGTTAAAGACCTCCCCGCATTGGCCGAAAGCAAAAAGCTCACTTTCCCGTCTATCATTATTATAGGGCCTGTGGTTGATCTGCCTGTTTAATTGTTTTTTAAACCGATACGATGATTAGTGTAATCAAGCAGGTATTCGTTGCTCAAAAAAAAGTTGATACTAAAAATGGTCCTGTTATCGCGCGAGTATGATGGGTTCTCCACCTCGGTTACATTATAATTGCTTACAGTGGTATATTGATAGCTAAACCCCTGCCCGGTAAGAATGGATACATTTGCATTAACGGGCAAAGTGATCATGTTGCTTGTAGCCGCGCTGTTTTCAATAATGGTGTTGCTGGGCGTACCGCTATCAAACAAAATAGTTCCGGGAATAGATTGCCCATTATAAGTTATAGTTGAAGTTATATTAGGCGAATACCCGCCAATAGCCGAGTAACCAAGCGGGTGCATAACAAACCCGGAGGCGTTCAGGTCGTTAGGTGTTAGCCCTATATAAAGCGAATTGGGCACATAAGTGGGGCTGGTATTAAAGCTTGCGTTATTAAGTACGGGCAGCCTGAAACCACTGGTAATGTTATCAGCCAATTTAAAATAGCTTAGCGGGCTGGCTATAAACCTGCTGGCAAAACTAACGCCGGGGGCTACGCCAAAAACATCATTTGAATGCGCGGCCAGTTGTTTGCCGGTAGTTACATCTACAATTTTATAATATAAAAATATAGGTATACGCGGCGTAGTTACGCTGCCGTTTACATCGCCGATAGTTACGGGCGCATAGGCCAGGTTGCCGTATTCCTGCGTTTCTCCGTCAACACCGCCGAAAGTTACTATAGCTTGCTGCGTAGTAACGGTTATGCCATTTACAGTCACCGAGTCGCCTGCTACCTGAATGCCCGATGAGGTGATCATGGAAGCCGGCAACAGGCCATTAGCATCTATGGTCATCCCCGTAGACCCAGTATCAAACACTAAACCATAGGGTGATGCGGCGAATGATTGGGTCCCTACTTGTGAAACCGCGATAAATATGCGCCTGCCAACGTTCCCCGTACCGATTTGCTCATATAGACCTAATTTTGCAAAATTAACAGGATCGGGAACAACCACTGGCCGATCTTTTTTGCAGGAAACAGCCAACATTACTAAAATTAATGCCCCTGTTAATACCGGAAGAAACTTCAAGTAGTTTTTTCTCATATTTATTACGCTGCGCTGATATAATAACCTCAATTACCAGGCAATAACGTTAATTTAAAACCAACAGTATAATGATAAGTTCAAAATTACCTTAAATAACTTAAAAGCGCGGAAAAAACCTATTAATACTTAATTTAGTGCCTGTTATTGCAGTATTAAATATTTATAACTTAAACTAACCGACAATTATTAATTTAAAGTTTAACAGCAAGTAGCCATTTTAAAAAATTAATTATTAAATTTCCATAATTAAACCTATTAACGCTAAACCTAATTATAAATAGATACTGCCAATATAACTGTAAAGTTTGTTGCACTGAAACATAGCTGGTTATATTATCATTTTAACTGGCAACCCTTTTTAACCATTACTATTGATTACTTTTAATGAATACAGATGGATACCCCTATCATAAATAAAGAGAACCCCGAAGTAAGGCTTAGGGCCTTCAGAGCGATCGACGAGCCTGAAACCTGCGCGCTTTTTATTGAGGGCCATACCCATGTTTTAACCAATATAGGTGTTACTAAAGTTTCGTACAGTAAAAATGAATGGGTAAATAACCCTGCCGCGTTTGTAATTGTGGTAGAGGCATTAAATGGTAAGAGGGTATACGGGGGCGCTCGTGTGAATGTTTCGGGCGGAACGGAACCCCTGCCTATTGAGCAGGCAACAGGAGCTATGGACCAGGGTATTTATGCCCTGGTTTGGAAATACGCGCGACATGGTACCGGCGAGCTTTGCGGCTTATGGAACTCAAGGGAAATTGCCGGTTATGGTGTAGGCAGTATATTTTTAATACGGGCCGCGGTGGCAATATCGTACCAGATCGGTATCCGGTCGCTTTTTGCATTATGTGCACCGTATACAGTAAAGCCGGTAGAGGCCGTTGGTATGGAATTGGAAGAAAGCGTAGGCAACGACGGCACATTTTATTACCCTAAACTTGACCTGGTAGCCACTACAATGTTATTAAAAGACGTAGCCGATTTAAGCAAGGCCCACGAGGAAGACAAGAACGCCATACTTAAAATAAGAGAAAATTTAAATACAGTGCGTGTTGAAGAACTTAGGGGAAAGAAAATAACCATACACTATGAAATGCAGATACCTAACCTGGATAAATGGGACTTGAAAGTAATAATTGCAAATGCCGAAAAGAGCATGCTGAAAGCTCACAACCATGGTAAAGACTGGGATTTTATTTAAAAACTAAACTTAACACGTTTTTTTTCGTAATAGGCGGTACTTATAATATATCAATGAAAAATTTAGCAGGCCTGCTGGCAGTTTCCGAACAATTAAAGCAAGTTTATAGCCCGTTAATTTTACGGTTGAACGATCCATCGGATAAAAAGGGCCTTGACGATTTATTACAGCAGGGAAAAATAACTTTTGTGCAGGACGAGATTTATGGCCAGCTACAGGAACTGGTTAAAAGCGAAAATCCATCCATAAAAATTAAAAAGGACGAGTATCCCGAACTAATAAAGAAACACCTGGCTGGCAGCGATATTAATGAATATGGCGTATGGGTTTATTATCCGTGGGCAAAACGCCTGGTGCATTTGCTTGATGAAGAGGAATTTGTTGAAGTGCGTACTAACCGCAACCGGTATAAAATAACCCGCGAAGAGCAGGCCTTACTTAAAACAAAAAAAATTGGGATAATTGGGTTGTCGGTAGGGCAATCCATAGCATTAACAATGGCTATGGAGCGTATTTGCGGCGAAATAAGATTAGCAGACTTTGATACTGCCGAGTTAAGCAACTTAAACCGCATACGCACCGGCGCGCATAACCTGGGTTTAAATAAAACGGTAATTGCGGCAAGGGAGATATTAGAAATAGACCCCTTTTTAACCGTAAAAATATTTAACGACGGCATAACCAAACAAAATATAGATGAATTTTTTAAAGGCGACGGAAAATTAGATGTTCTTGTTGAGGTTTGCGACGGCATGGATATTAAAATACAAAGCCGCTTTAAAGCCCGCGAGTTACAAATACCGGTTGTTATGGATACCAATGACCGGGGTATGATGGATATAGAACGCTTTGACCTGGAACCTAACCGGCCAATACTACATGGCCTGGCTGATGGCCTTGACCCTGATAGTATAAAAGATCTTTCCAACGAAGATAAGATACCCTACATTTTGAAAATGATAGGGGCCGATACGATATCAACCCGGTTAAAGGCGTCTATGCTTGAGGTAGAGCAGTCTATAAATACGTGGCCGCAGCTGGCCTCATCAGTTACTTTGGGAGGTGCGCTTACTACCGATGTTACACGGCGTATTTTGCTCAATCAATACCATGACTCTGGCAGGTATTATATTGATTTAGATGACCTTATAAAAGATGAGAAAATTGAAAAAGCCCAATCGTTTCCCCAATCTTACATAGGGCCGCCCGAACTAACAAAAGATGATATAGTGCAAGCCGTTAAAAATTTTATTCCCCAAACAGAAAGCGTTGCTTTGACCGAAGAAACTATAACGAAAATAGTTAAGGCCGGTATTATGGCGCCATCAGGGGGCAACGCGCAACCCTGGAAGTTAATATATACGGATAAAGGATTATTTATATTTCATGATGAACATTTTTCGTACTCGCTGCTTGATTTTAATAACCTGGGATCGTACGTGGCTATAGGGGCGGTTATTGAAAATATCGGCATACAAGCTTCGGTATTGGGTTTTGCTGCTGAATGCAGCTATTTCCCTGTTAAAGCAAACAAGAAAATAGTTGCTCATATAGCATTTAAAAAAGCAGAAGCACTGGCAATTGCCAAATACCTGGAACCGGGAATCGCTATTCGGGTTACCAACCGCGACCTGGCGGCAAAAGAAAAACTACCGGAAAATTTTTACGATCACCTCATCTCATCAATTAAAACCTACCAGGGTGCAGAACTACATATTGTGGACGATGAATATTTAATGAAAGAATTGGGTAAAATATTAGCGACAGCAGAAATGTTGAGGATAATACATCCCAGGGGGCATTATGATACTTTTACGAACGAATTAAGATGGACACCTGCAGAAATTCAACAGAAAAGGGATGGGCTGGATGTAAATTCATTAGGCGCTACACAATCTGAACTGGCTGGTTTTAAAATAGCCGGAGATGCAAACGCCATATCCTTTTTACGACAACTTAAGGGGGGCACTGCATTTACAAAAATGGTAAATAAGGCTGTAGCCGCATCATCAGCATTGGGTATAATCACTATGCCTAAATATTCAGAGCTTGATTTTTTAATGGGAGGGCGGGCTGTTGAGCGTATATGGATCGAAGCAAATTTAGCCGGGGTTTCTTTTCAGCCTGTTTCACAATTAATGTTTTTGCTGGCAAGGTTAGCGCATGGCGATGATGGAATGTTGGATGGCTATTTCGGTGAGGAGCTTAATAAACTAAAGGAAAAATTTAACGCCTTGCTGCCACAATTAATAAGTAAACAGCCGGTATTTATGTTTAGGCTTGATAAAGCCGGTGAACCAAAAGTAAGGTCGTTAAGAAGGCCGATTGAGTCATCATTTATTTATTTAACAAATGCTTAGATCTTATTCAACAAATAGAATTTAAAAACATGAAGGTATTTACTATTAGTAAGAGATTTATCCTGTTAATTTCTTTGAGCATTATTAGCACCCTTACAGTAAGAGCGCAAATAATATACGATGGTAAAAAAGACATACTATCTGTAGGGAGCGGAATTAAATATTATGTTGATTCATCTTCATCACAGGATATAAATAGTATACAGCATCAGAAAAATTTCATAACATCCAAAGAAAGTGTTCCCGATTTTGGCTTGCTTAAGGTTCCGGTATGGTTGAAGGTCGAAGTAACCAATAAAAGTAATTCCCCCAATTTAATGCTCCAGTTTGAGCAGTCTTTCCTGCAAAATATTGACTTTTATTATCCCGATCATGGGAAATTCAGCGTTAATCAAAGTGGTGAAGTATATCCGTTCAATACACGGATGATCAATTATCACAAATTCGTATATAATTTTACCATACCTACCGATTCTACCATTACCTATTATTTCCGTGTAAAATCTATCCTTAAAATGCGGATGCCCATTTCGTTAGGGAGGAAAGACAGTATTGTAGATAGCGATCTGGCTAAAAATATATGGTTCGGTCTTTTTTTCGGGATCATATTGGTAATGTTCTTTTATAACCTGTTTATATATTTCGTTTTACGAGATCCTATTTACCTGTATTATGTAGCCTATATAATAATTGTGGGCCTGGTACAAACAACCTACGAAGGCTATACTTTCCAGTATTTATGGCCGAACAATGGTTTTGTCGCCATACGGTCATTCTTTGTTTTAACCGTACTGGTGAATATTAGCGGTTTAGAGTTTGTGCGAAAGTTTTTGAACACGAAAAAATTTGTTCCAAAACTTGACAGGATCGCTTACGGTTTGTATGCTATATATATAATTGATATTATTTTTATTATAAAAGGTAGTTTTTTTACCGGCTATCAAATTATACAGGCATTTGGAGGCCCGATGGCCATATATATACTAACGGTATGCATTACAATTGCAAAACGCGGATACAGGCCTGCAAAATTTTTCATTATTGCCTGGATACCCTTAATTGCGGGTATTATTATCTGGTTTATGGGAGATTCGGATGTTTTGCCCTATAATACTTTTACCAATTATAGCATGACCATAGGTGCATCCATAGAAGTAATACTCCTTTCTTTCGCACTGGCCGATAAAATAAATATTTTCAAAGCCGAGAAAGAAAAATCGCAGGAGGAAACAGTAAAAGCCTTAAAAGAAAACGAACGCATCATACGCGAACAAAATGTAATGCTGGAACAAAAAGTTGAGGAACGCACCCATGAGTTAAACGAATCATTAGATGATCTGAAAGAGGCACAATCACAATTGGTTGAATCAGAAAAAATGGCTTCGTTGGGCCAGTTAACCGCCGGTATAGCACACGAGATCAACAACCCCATAAATTTTGTGACCTCTAATATCAATCCGTTGAAAAGGGATGTCGAAATGATCCTGGACGCCATGGCCGTTATTGAAACAGTAAGCCAGTCCGACTCATCGGCCGAAGCTAAGAAAAAACAGATTGATGATTATAAAGAAGAGGTTGATTTTGATTACCTGGTGGTTGAGATAAAGCATTTAATAAAAGGGATACACGAAGGCGCCTCTCGCACCGCCGAAATTGTAAAAGGCCTTAAAATATTTTCGCGCCTGGATGAGGATGACCTGAAAAGAGCCGATTTAAATGAAGGGCTTGAATCAACTATGGTTATTGCCAATAACCTGCTGAACAATAAAATAAAAGTTATTACAGATTATAATGAACTGCCCCTGGTTGAGTGTTATGCCGGTAAACTGAACCAGGTATTTTTAAATATCATCTCGAACGCCATATATGCTATAACTAAACGGTTTGGCGATAACGAAGGGGGTGAGATAAAAATAAGTACGGGGGTTGATGATGAAAATGTAATAATTACTATAGCAGATAACGGAACAGGCATGAGCGAACAGACTATGAAAAAGATATTCGAACCTTTTTTTACCACAAAGGAAGTTGGTGAAGGAACCGGTTTAGGTATGTCTATAGCCTATAACACCATTAAAAAGCATAACGGGCAAATAACAGTTACCTCTGAAATAAACAAGGGCACTGAAATTATTTTAAAAATTCCTGTTGTTTTTGACACAAAAGTAGTTTAGTTACCGTTTAACCACATTACCTTTATATAAACTAACTAAAACCTAAATACTTATTACATATAACCACCTCCTTCAATTACAATGGCAGAGAAAATTAAAATACTGTATATAGATGATGAAATGGAAAATCTTACAGGTTTTAAAGCTAGTTTAAGACTTGATTACCATGTATTCACCGCAGTAAATATACCCGACGCGCTTAACCACCTGGCTAAGCACCCGGATATCAGGATTATTTTTTGCGATCAGCGAATGCCCGTTAAAACAGGTGTTGAGTTTTTTGAGGAGATACGCGGCACGCACCCGCTGCCAGTGCGGATATTATTAACGGCTTACACCGATATAGAATCGGTAATTGATGCTATAAACCGCGGCAATATTTTCAGGTTCGTTAAAAAGCCCTGGGCCCCTGTCGAAATAATCTCGGCTATTGAAGAAGCAAATAGATTTTACCTGGCAAATTCAATGCTTTCGGTAAGGAACGACGAGTTACAAAAAGCATATAGTGAGCTGGATAAATTTGCTTACAGTGTAAGCCATGATATACGCGGGCCGCTATCGGGAATTTTAGGGGCTATAAATGTGTCCCGCGAAATGCACGATATTGTTGAAATGAAGGAGATGCTGTTCCTGATGGAAAAATCATTGAAAAAATTGGATACGTATATCCTCAGTATGCACGATTATTACAGCCTCCAGCGCGGCGAGTTACTCATAAGTGATATTGACTTTAATAAACTGGTTGGGGAATTTAAAGATATTTATAAAATTTACTCCCAGACTGCTAATGTCGATTTTAAAATAGAAATAAACCAGCGCGAGCCTTTTCGAAGTGATGTAATAGCGTTAAAACTTATACTTAACAACCTGTTATCTAATGCCTTTAAGTACCAGGACAAAAGCAACAACGCCAAATCTGTTGAGTTAATAGTAGAAGTATATAAAGGAGTGGCAAACATACAGGTGAAGGATACCGGTGTTGGTATTTTAGGAAATCATATCGGCGAAATATTTAACCTTTTTTACCGCGCCAGTTCGCAGGAGGCCGGTTCGGGATTTGGATTGTATAATGTAAAAAGCGCCTTGCTAAAGCTTAGCGGCCAGATAGAAGTTAACTCTGTTTTAAATAAAGGCACAACCTTTATGGTAAGTATCCCCACCAAATAAATAATTGCATGCAATTATCATTTGTAATTATTGATGATACCGAACTCGATCATTTTATCGCCTTGAAAATGATCAGGAATGCAAACAAAAAATTTCGTGTAAAAAGTTTTATTGATGCCACCCACGCCCTGGAACAAATTACTGCCGGCGACATTGATAAGGATGCCAAAGTCATCCTGGTTTTCCTTGATATTTATATGCCGCTAATGAATGGATTTGAGTTTGTTGAAGAATTTGAAAAGCTTGACGAAGCGATACAAAATAAATATTATGTAGTAGCGCTTACCTCGTCGTGGCAAATATCCGATATCAACCGCGTTAACTCTTACAGATCATTTAAGAAGATGATAACCAAACCTATGAAAGCTGATGAACTATCCTCCTTAATAAATAAAGTAACTATAGAATATAGTATTCATTTATAGATGCTGTTTTTATGAAAGCAGCTTTTGCCTCAGCATAAACTCCAGTTGGTCGTTTGAGATTCCCAGCTTCTCGTTCATTTCTTTTAGTTTTTCTTTCTCCAGGTAAGCGTCATACGCCCGTAGAATGGTCATATCCAGTTCTTCTTCATTCCAGGGTTTACTTAGGTAATGAAATATTTTGCCTTTATTAACCGCGTCAACCACCGCACCCATATCGGCATAACCGGTAAGTAGTATGCGCATAGGGTCAAGATATTTTTCTATTACTTTTTCCAGGAATTCAACACCTGTCATATTCGGCATCCGCTGGTCGGTAATAATAATATGTACCGGCTTCTCATCCAGGATTTTCAATGCCTCATCCCCGCTTATGGCGGTTAACACCTGGTACTTTATCCTGAAAGCGGCTTTAAAAGAAAACAAGTTGTTTTCTTCATCATCCACATAAAGTATCGTTATTTTTTTTTCGGCCATTAAATTATATTTAGTACCTGTTAACCTAATACGACAGAACCTAACAAGTGGTTACAAAGTGATCAAAAAACCCTAGTAAATAACCTTGTTTAAACAATGTACGTACAAATATAGAAAAATGCAATTTTTCAACTGATCAAAATATAATTTCCCTGCGGAACCCTCTTTCCTATCCACCCTGTTACAATTCACCTATTGCAGTTTCAAATCGGACTGCTTACCTTAACCTTTCCAATTATTACCTCAAACTATAGCAATTATGAAAACCAATATCCGTTTATTTATAGCGCTCCTCTCGGCAGTTACCCTGCTTTCTTCAACAGCATGGAAGCCTGTGGCTAAACCTAATACCGCTAAAAAAGCAGCCTTACCACTTAACGGACGCTACCTGATAGCAGCTGTACCCGGTGTACGCGACTATTTAGGTTATGGCGGCCATGGTTTGGTGTTTTTTGATATCGACCACGGGCACAAGTTTGTAAAACGCATAGCTTTTAAAGGCTTGCACCCAAAAACCGGCCTGCCATCAAATGTTAAGGGCGTTGGGGTAAGTATTCCACTACATAGCATATACGTTACCACGCTGGAAACTTTAGAACGTATCGATCTTATAACCGGCAAACTGATTTGGGAGAAACCCATTGAACATGGCTGCGACCGCCTATCCGTAGCGCCCGACGGCAAAACCATGTACCTGCCCTCGCTGGAAAGCCATTACTGGACAGTGATAGACTGCGAAACCGGCAATACCATTAAAGTGATCGACGGTTTTAACGGGTCGCATAATACCATTTATGCCCTTTCGGGCCAGCATGTTTACCTTGCCGACCTTAAAAACACCATGGTAAAAATTGCCGACCCAAAAACCAATACAGTAGTTGGGCAGGTAGGGCCATTCGCTAATTTTATACGTCCGTTTACGGTTAACGGCGCGGAAACCAAAATATTTGTAAACTGCAACGAACTGCTGGGTTTTGAAGTGGGCGACCTCACCACCGGCAAAGTAGTTGCCCATAAAGTAATTGAAGGCTGGGATAAAGGCCCGGTTAGGCGCCACGGCTGCCCCAGCCACGGCATTGGCCTTACGCCCGATGAAAAAGAACTATGGGTTTGCGACGGCTTTAATATGCGCCTGCATATTTTTAGCGGGGTTGAACCTTACCAGCAGCTAACAACTATACCCGTACAGGACATGCCGGGCTGGATAACTTTCACTATTAACGGCCAGTATGCTTACCCTTCAAGCGGCGAGGTGATAGATGTTAAAACGCGTAAGATACTCACGCTGCTGAAAGATGAAGGCAATAATACCGTTGAGTGCGAAAAAATGCTGGAAGTTGATTCTAAAGACGGCAAACCCGTAGGGGCCGGCGACCAGTTTGGGTTGGGCAGGGTGATGAAGTAACTTAAATAACAGGCATTGAATATCACCATAAAACAATTAACCGCTGCTGACCTTACACAATTCAAACAAATGCTGCTGCTTTTTGCAAATGTATTTGAAATGCATGATCATAAAATGCCGGGCGAAGGTCATCTTAAAAAGCTACTCAACAACGAAAACTTTATAGTTTACATCGCCCTGCATGAA
>JABDBW010000047.1 GCA_013288485.1 Bacteroidota bacterium | reverse complement strand
CTCCCTATGGTCGAAATGACACGAAAAAGGGTTACTTCAAAAACTTCTCCGCCATTAGGCGGAGGTTGGGGGGCTAAGTCTCGCCACAAACATTGTATCCGCCTTATATTCATACCCCTTTAAAACTTTTACTTCCTCCAGCTTCATACCGCATTCCTTCACCAAATACTCAACTACGTCCTCATTCTCGGCTTTAAAGGCCGAGCAGGTTATGTAGATGAGCGGCTTACCGGGCTTTAAAAATTTGATCACATTGGCGGCTATGGTTTTTTGCAGGCGCTGAAAGAATTCCATTTTTTGCGGTTCAAACTGGGCTATCATTTCGGGTGTACGTCCCCAGGTGCCCGACCCGCTGCAGGGGGCGTCTAAAATAATGCCGTCAAACTCGTAATCATGCAGGGTTTGATCTACATTTTGGGTAAGATCGAGGGTTTTGCGCTGGTATTTGAGCAAGCCCGCCGCCCTGAAACGTTCATCCAGGTTAGCAAGGATGGATTCGCGGATGTCAGACACTACTAATTTTATATTGGGCTCCAGTTCATGTAGCAGCAGCGATTTACCGCCCGAAGCCGCGCAGGCATCCCACCAGGCATCCCATTTTTGAGGTTTAAAAAAGCTGGCGGTTTGTTGCGACGAATGATCCTGCACCTCGAACCAATGCTGGTTAGGGAAGATAGCTTCCAATCGTGTACCATTGGGCAACGCCAAGCAACCATTGCCCTCATCCTTAAAAACGATTTCTGCTTTGCTCAATTCGGCCTTTACCAAATGGTCATAACCATTATGCACATGGATAAACAGGTCGGGCTGTACAAAAAACGATTGCAGGAACGCAGTTTTATCAATACCCGGTGATAGCTGATCGGCCCACGGGAAAATATCAGCCAACTTAAAAGCCGGATAAGTTTTAAGTACAAGCGCTATCTTTTCTTCAATGGTGAAATTAATACAAGTCGCCCAATCGGGTTTAAAATGCTGCAGGAATGAATTGACCTGTGTATTGCATAAAAACTCGGCAACCATCAGCCTGTCTTCGGTAGGGGTGTTCCACAATGCCTTGCCTAAACGAAAATAATTATACACCAGCCGGTTGGCTACCCGCCTGTCGGTCGAGCCCATTTGTTTATTCTGGCGATAGAAGCCGGGCAAAAATTTGCTTAAAGGTGTTTCTGCAGGGTATTCGCCCAAAATGCGCTGAAATGTTTTAAGCTGGTTGAGCGCCTTCATTCGGTCTTTCTTAATTCATAATTACGGTAATCCATAATATTTACATGCGTATTAATGTACCCTAACCCCGGTTTTTTTATAAAATGGAAATCGTTATGTAAACCTGTAAAACCGGCACCTGCTAAATTATTTATTTCACCGTTATTTTCACCCAGCAATTTTCCAAAATACAAACCCTCATCAAACCCTTTAATAGCATATTCGCTGGGTTCAATATGATAGGCATTTCTATAACTATGCAGAAAATTCAGCATAGCCGCAGCTTTATAATCCACATGTTCGGCCGAGGTAATATGCGTTTTGAGCCGCTGCAAAATATCGGCATGTAAAAAGCCGAATTTCTCCCAGCTGGGGTGGCCAAACAAAATAACCGGGTAGGTTTTCGCCAATGAATCGAGCGCGCGCATAGTAACCATTAAAAACGCTTCGTTGGTTGATGGGATAACAAAAACGTTCGCGCTGCTTGCAGAAAGCTGCGGGAGTAAACTACTTAATTGCCCCCTTACCACGGTTAACTGAACTACCTGGACCTGCCCTTTGCTTAAACTATCAATAGTATTTTTAAAAGGGGTGATGTATTCATTGTCCTCTGAATACCCTGATTTCAGAATAAATATTTTCCGGGGTTTTATGCGCGAATTAATATAACCGG
Organism: Bacteroidota bacterium; assembly: GCA_013288485.1. GTDB lineage: Bacteria > Bacteroidota > Bacteroidia > Sphingobacteriales > Sphingobacteriaceae > Mucilaginibacter. Next base: position 18,170 of record JABDBW010000047.1, on the reverse strand, counting down.
CCGCGGCTTTTGCATGGTACTCCAGCGGGGGCATAACGGTTACCAGGTTTTGGTTATTAAAAGTTGATGGTTTGGCGGGCGACAGCGGCGAAATGATCAATTTGCGTTCACTGGTTAATACGCCCGTAAAAGCCTTCAGGTCGTCGGGAAACACGGGGCCTACTATGAGGTCGCTTGCCCGTATTTGCGGGTTGTACGCCATTGCGTGGGCCTGTGCGGGCAACCCTTTGGTATCATAAACTACCAGTTTATAATTATAACCCAGCGCGGTCAATGAATCGAGCGCGAGTTTAAACCCCTGGTAATAATCTAACGCAATGCCTGCCTGTTTTAAACCAGCAGCGGTATAACTGGAGCCGGGGTTAAGGCGGTCTAACTCAAACGGCAGCAGCAACGAGATGGTAACCTGCTTTGGCGGAGGTTTTACTGCCGGGGGTACTATGGGCTTAACAACAGGTTTTTCAGTTTCAACTTTTACGGGAGGAGGGGGAGGCGGATGTAGTTTGGGTGTACACGCTGCCGCTGCCAGCGCTATTCCTAAATAAAGTAACCACTTATTCCCACTCAATTGTGGCAGGCGGTTTCGAACTGATATCATATACTACCCGGTTAATTCCCTTTACATTGTTAATGATCTCGTTTGATATTTTGGCCAGCAGGTCATAAGGTAAATGGCACCAATCGGCCGTCATTCCGTCCAACGATTCTACCGCGCGCAGGCAAATAACGTTCTCATAAGTACGTTCATCGCCCATAACGCCTACCGACTGTACCGGCAAAAATATAGCGCCGGCCTGCCAAACTTTATCATAAACACCGCCAGTACGCAAATTGTTGATATAAATCGCATCGGCTTCCTGTAATATAGCAACTTTTTCGGGCGCAACATCGCCTAATATCCTGATAGCCAGCCCCGGGCCGGGGAATGGGTGACGCCCTAATATATTATCATCAATGTGCAAAGCTTTGCCCACGCGGCGCACTTCATCCTTAAACAAGGTATTTAATGGCTCAACTACCTTCAGTTTCATAAAATCGGGCAGGCCCCCAACGTTATGGTGCGATTTAATGGTAGCCGACGGCCCTTTTACCGATACCGATTCAATAACATCGGGATAAATAGTGCCCTGCCCGAGCCATTTTACGTCCTGCACCTCGTGCGCGGCATCATCAAATACTTCAATAAATACGCGGCCAATGGCTTTGCGTTTTTTTTCAGGATCAGACAAACCTTTTAGCGCGTCGTAAAACCGTTGTTTGGCATCAATACCTTTTATGTTGAGGCCCATGTGCTGGTACGAGTCGAGCACCGATTGGTATTCATCCTTGCGCAGCAAACCATTATCAACAAATATGCAATGCAGGTTTTTGCCGATGGCATGGTGCAGCAATACTGCCGCTACCGATGAATCAACGCCCCCCGAAAGGCCGAGCACCACTTTATCATCGCCCAATTTTTCTTTGAGCGCGGCAATGGTAGTTTCAATGAACGAATCGGGCGTCCAGTCCTGCGCGCAGCCGCAAATATCAACCAAAAAGTTTTGTAGCAGTTGTTTGCCATCCAAACTATGGGTAACCTCGGGGTGGAACTGTATGCCGTATGTTTGTGTACCCTGTATCTGGTAAGCGGCAACCCTTACGCTATCGGTACTGGCAATGATCTCAAAATTACCGGCAATGCTGGCAATGGTATCGCCATGAGACATCCATACCTGCGAACCAGAAGGTATTTGCTTAAACAGCGGGTTTTCCTGGTTGATATATTGCAGGTTGGCCCGGCCATACTCGCGTGTGCTCGACGGCAAAACCTCGCCGCCGTGAAAATGCGCCAAATATTGCGCGCCATAACAAACCGCCAAAATGGGCAGTTTCCCGTGGAATTGCGCGAAATCAAAATGCAGGGCGTCTTCCTGGCGTACCGAGTACGGACTGCCTGAAAGGATAACGCCTTTTAAGCTGCTGTCGAATTCGGGGATATGATTAAAAGGGTGGATCTCGCAGTAAATATTGAGCTCCCTAACCCGGCGCGCGATGAGTTGTGTAAACTGCGAGCCGAAGTCAAGAATGAGGATTTTTTCTTGCATGGGCAAAGATAGGATTTAGAATGGAATTTTTGTGAGGATTTCGGATTTCGGAAGTGGGATTTCGGAATTAATTGTACATTGAGGAATAATTATTTTAATGCCAAAAAACTCCAATGGAAAAATATTTTAGAACTGGATCGATTGAACAAAGAATAGAATGGTTAAAAAGGGAATTAGATCAGGCTATAAATTCGACTTTTTTAAATTACAGTGATTTGATGACTATTAATGAAATGGGAGTATATATAGTTATGAATGACGATGAGATTTTATATGTGGGTAAAACCACTCGTGCTGGAAAAATTCGTTTGCGAGAATTAGCAGCTGATTTCAGAAGTCATACTTTTAATAAGAAAATGCTTGTGGAACATTTTTATAAACTTGGGTACAATATTCCAAGATTAAATAAAACCACAAAGAATAAATTAATTGAAAGTTCAATTATGGATTTAAAACAATTTCAAGAAGCGCAAAAAAACGTAAACGCCAATATAAAGGAATTGAAGTTTAAGTTTCATGCAACGAGAAATGTAGAATTAGACAATATAGAACATTTTGCTATTAGCGTATTAAAGCCATTGTTTAATGATTAATAATTCTACTCATCTCTTAATTTTAATTGAATGGCCAATGGCTCGTCTTTTAAAGACAACATACCATTATATTTTTTCGCATTAAAACCGCCGGAAGTTTTTCTTTTAAAAAGTTTCCTATCTATGGCTTCCATTTCTTTTTTACTCGCGCCGTTTTTTAGTAGAAATTGCATGAGTGTAATTTAATAAAAGAACTTGAAAGACTTACGAAGTTTTAAAAACTTCGTAAGTCTAACGTGTTTGATTTATATTTGCCCCATGCCTAAAAAAACATTCCTCCTGCTATTTATACTCTGCCTTACCCATTTAGCAAAATCGCAAACTGCTGATGCGGTTTACGACCAGTACCTTAATTTTAACAACGCAAGATTTTACGGTGATTTACCTAAATCACTAAAATTGGGCGAGGCTATATTGCCCAATGCAGCTAAATTGCCGGCGAAAAGCAGGATAAGTTTTTATAATGGGATTGCCAAAGTATATGAGGATAGCCACCAACCAGATAAGGCCATCCCATATTACGAACTGGTGGCCGCCGCCGAGCCGAATTTTTATGTCGCGCACCGCGCGCTGGGCTATTTGTATTTAATACCAGCAAAACAACTGAACGATAAATTACAGGCAGCAACACCCGGTACGGCAGACTGGCAGCAGCTATTTGAGCAATACAAAAAGGCGGTGCTTAAAGCGTTGCCCCATTTAGAAAAAGCCCAGGCCTGCGACCCGAGCGACGAAACGCTGGCGCTTATCAAACTATTATACAGGAATATAAAAGATACAACAGCATTGCAATCATTAAATGCCAGACTTGCCGTGTTGGCTAAAAATTGCGTTGATGTATTAAGCGAATAGTTATGCCGCTTACCACCCGCCTTGCTACGTTTGAGGATATACCAGAACTGCAACAGTTAATAGCATTGTCTGTTCGCGGGTTAGGCACCGGTTATTATACAGATGCCCAAATAGAAAGTTCGCTCAAATATCTGTTTGGCGTGGATACACAACTAATTATTGATGGCACTTATTATGTTGCCGAAATGGATAACAGCTTAATTGGCTGTGGCGGCTGGAGCAAGCGTGACACGCTATTTGGCGGCGATCAGTATAAAGAGGAAGCCGACCCGCTGCTTGACCCAACACATGACGCTGCTCGGATAAGGGCGTTTTTTGTTCATCCCGGCTATGTAAGGCAGGGCATAGGCCGCCATATTATTACTATTTGCGAAACCGCGGCAAAAGCAAATGGCTTTACCCGTTTTGAGTTAGGCGCCACGCTGCCGGGTGTGCCGCTTTATACCGCAATGGGCTATGAACCCGTTAAAAGGGTTGACGCCACCTTGCCTGATGGCGAGGTTTTGGGCATTTTGAAGATGAGGAAATAGGTCTGCTACAATTAACTACCAAACTAATAGAGATTTTCTTAATTTCGCAGCTTATTACCGCGAATTAAGCAATGGACTATCAATTTAAAGATATAGAGCAAAAGTGGCAGCAGTTTTGGGCCGATAACCAAACTTTCAAAGCTGAAGATAAATCCACCAAACCCAAGTATTATGTGCTGGATATGTTCCCTTACCCATCGGGTGTGGGGCTACATGTGGGGCATCCGCTGGGCTATATCGCTTCTGATATTTTTGCACGATATAAGCGTTTAAAGGGTTTCAACGTGTTGCACCCCATGGGTTATGATTCATTCGGATTACCCGCCGAGCAATATGCTATACAAACCGGGCAGCATCCTGCCGTTACTACCGAAGCTAACATTGCTACTTACCGCCGTCAGCTTGACCAGATCGGGTTTTCGTTCGACTGGAGCCGCGAAGTGCGCACCAGTTCGCCCGGTTATTATAAATGGACGCAGTGGATATTTATGCAGCTGTTCAATTCCTGGTATAATAAATCGGCCGATAAAGCCGAATCAATTACCAAATTGGTTGCACATTTCGAAAAAAATGGTTCGGTCGGAGTTGACGCGGTTTGTGATGAAGAAGTTGCCGCTTTTACAGCAGGTGAATGGAAGGCTAAAACCCCAACCGAACAACAAGAAGAGCTATTAAAATACCGCTTAACCTACCTGCGCGAAAGTACGGTGAACTGGTGCCCCGCTTTAGGAACGGTTTTAGCCAATGATGAAGTAAAAGATGGTTTCAGCGAGCGCGGCGGCTACCCGGTTGAGCAAAAGAAAATGATGCAGTGGAGCATGCGCATTACCGCATACGCCGATCGTTTATTGCAAGGGTTAGACACCATTGACTGGCCCGAACCCCTGAAAGAAATGCAGCGCAACTGGATAGGGAAAAGTATAGGAGCGTCAGTTAAGTTCCCTATTGAGAATCAAGAATTAAGAGTCAGGAGTCAAGAGTTTATTGAAGTTTTCACTACCCGCGTTGACACCATTTTCGGGGTAACATTTTTTGTAATTGCCCCCGAGCATGAGTTGGTGGGGGAACTAACTACACCCGAACAAAAAGGTGAAATTGAAGCCTATATCGCCCAAACAAAAAAGAAATCAGAGCTTGACCGTATGGCTGACGCTAAAACGGTATCGGGCGCGTTTACCGGCAGCTATGTGCTTAACCCGCTTACGAATGAAAAAGTGCCCGTTTATATTGCTGATTATGTGCTGGCGGGTTACGGAACCGGTGCGGTAATGGCCGTGCCATCAGGCGACCAGCGTGATTATTTGTTTGCCAAACATTTTGGCCTGCCGATAGTGCCGATCATGGATATACAAAACATTGAAACCGAAGCCGACCCTACTAAGGAGGGGCGCTATATAAATTCGGATTTTATGAACGGCCTTACCTATAAAGAAGGTACAGCCGCTGTAATTGCGAAACTCGAAGAGATAGGTGTTGGGAAAGCAAAAATAAACTTCCGTATGCGCGACGCCATATTTGGCCGCCAGCGTTATTGGGGCGAACCTGTGCCGGTATATTTTAAGGAAGGTTTACCGCATTTAATAAGCGAAAGCGACCTGCCGCTATTATTACCCGAAGTAGATAAATACCTGCCAACCGAAAGCGGCGAACCACCGTTGGGCAGAGCGGAGGGATGGAGTTATAAGAGTCAGGAGTCAGGAGTCCAGAGTCAAGAGGGGGCAGGCTATGCCTACGAACTCTCCACCATGCCGGGCTGGGCCGGATCAAGCTGGTACTGGTACCGCTATATGGACGCGCATAACGATAAGGAGTTTGCCTCTAAACAAGCTATTGAATATTGGAAGGATGTTGACCTCTACATCGGCGGGAGCGAACATGCAACAGGCCATTTGCTGTACAGCCGTTTCTGGAACAAGTTTTTGAAAGATATAGGGTTGGTAATTGTGGAAGAACCGTTTAAAAAGCTGATTAACCAGGGGATGATACAGGGGCGCAGTAGTATTATGTATCGACTGCAAAAATCAATTTTTACATTAGCCGGGTATATTCCCGACGAAAATCCTATATATTTTTCAGTAGGGTTAATAAATAAATATCTAAAAAAGGAAAACAAGAAAGAGTTTTATAATTTGTTAAAAACAATTGATCCTATATTTCCAGGTATAGAGGTTGCTGAAGCTAATCATGTTCCAGAATTTGGATATTTTAATGGTATTCATGTTGATGTAAACATAGTGGATAATGATGAATTAGATATTAATAAGTTCAGGAAATCACGCGCTGAATATGAGAATGCAATATTGATTTTAGAAGATGGTTCTATCTCCTCCCCAACCGGGGGAGGCCGGGAGGGGGCTTACATCTGCGGCGTTGAGGTTGAAAAAATGTCCAAATCCAAATTCAATGTAGTTAACCCGGATGATCTGATTGCCCGTTACGGCGCCGATACCCTGCGCATGTATGAAATGTTTTTAGGTCCGCTGGAGCAAAGCAAACCCTGGAACACCAATGGAATTGAAGGTGTATTTAAGTTCCTGCGTAAGTTTTGGCGGTTGTTCCATAATGATGCCTGGGAGTTTAGTGTATCAGGTGCCGAACCAACAAAAGCCGAGCTAAAATCACTGCACAAGATCATCCGCAAGGTAGAGGAAGATATTGAGCGTTTTTCGTTCAATACCTCGGTTTCCAGCTTTATGATTGCTGTAAATGAACTAACCGACCTAAAATGCAATAACCGCCAGGTTTTGCAGGACCTGGTTATTACCCTATCGTCCTACGCGCCGCATATTTGCGAGGAACTTTGGGTGATGCTGGGTAACAAGGCCGGTACGTTATCGTATGCGTCCTATCCGAAATATAACCCGGCTTATTTGGTGGAGGATGAATTTGCCTACCCGGTTTCCATTAACGGTAAAACCAAAATGAACCTGAACATTCCGCTTAGCCTCGAGCAAAAGGAAGTGGAGGAATTTGTACTGGCCAATGCCGATGTACAGAAATACCTCGATGGAAAACCACCAAAAAAGGTAATTGTAGTTAAGGGGCGTATTGTTAATATGGTGGTTTAGAGCGTTTTACAATGTTCACGTTTTGGAGCGTGAACGCCCGTGAACGCTGCGTGAACACTTATGAACAGTGTATCATGCAATCCACTTTTCTTCTTAGTTTAAGTATTACATCCCTTTGACGTATTATTATAAGAAATAGGGCGTTTCATTGTAACATTTGAAGTATTTTTGCCTCCAAAAGCAAAAAATTTCTAAAGAATGAAGCGTATAATTTTACTTCTAATAATAATTTGTTCTGTTATTTCGGCTAAAGCGCAGTTTGGTGTTGGCGGTGGGCCGTCCGTTGTGGGGAGAATATCAGGAACAGTTATAGATTCCATTACTAAAAAGCCGGTAGATTATGCTACCATAACCTTGTTCAGAAGCGTTGGCAAATCGCCTGTTGGCGGTATTTTAGCCGACGAAAAAGGAAACTTTAAGTTAGATAACATCCATCCCGGAAGGTATAGAATAGAGGTATCATTTATAGGTTATGCAACCAAAATTGTTAACCCGGTAGAAACTACGCCTTCAAAACCTGATAAAAGTTTAGGCAATGTTATTTTTCGGCCAAGCGCAAAGGCATTAAACGAGGTTACCATAGCCAGCACCACACCATTAATAGAGAACCGCATTGATAAAATTGTTTACAACGCCGAGAAGGACCTTACAGCGGCAGGCGGCAATGCCGCTGATGTTTTGCAGAAGGTTCCGCTGGTAACGGTTGATATTAACGGTAATGTGGCTATACGCGGCGACCAAAATGTAAAGGTTTTAATAAACGGAAGGCCGTCGGGTATTACCTCAACCAGTTTATCAGACGCGTTAAAATCTATCCCCGCCGACCAGATAAAAACCATTGAGGTAATTACTTCACCGTCGGCAAAATACGACGCGGAAGGCTCGGCGGGTATTATCAACATTATTACCAAATCAAAAAATGTATCGGGGGTAAGCGGTTCAATAAGCGGCGGTATCGGCACCAAGCAAAACAACGGTAACTTCAACTTAAATTATAATAAGAACCGCTTTAGCTTTTCGGCTAATTTAAGCGGTAACCTCACCTGGCCGCAAACCACGCCTACTGATTTTACCCAAACTATTTCAAAAGGCGATACCAGCAGCTATACCCACTATCACGCGACAAGTAACATAAAGCGCCACGCGTTAATGGGGTCGTTTAACGCGGATTATTCATTTAATGAATATAATTCCATATCATCCAGTTTCCGTTTAACAGAGGGCGGTTTTGATATAAACGGGGCGCAAAGCGACGTGGTGCAGGCCAACAAAATAGCATCGGCCAACGCCATGTACACCGGTACAACCTTATCAAACAATACCCTATCGGGGTTTGACTGGAGCGCCGACTACGACCACAAGTTTAAAAAGCAGGGCCATGACCTTGATATTTCGGCACAATGGAGCCACAGTATTATCAATACCAACTATGTGTACAATTACACTGCCGTAAACCCAAGCTCGAACGGATTTAACAATGGTACCAATAACGAATACACCGTGCAGGCCGATTATACTTTGCCGGTAAGCAAACTGTTAAAAGTGGAGGCGGGGGGCAAAAGCATATTCAGGCGCTTAAGCAGCGATTACAGTAATTTTAATTTAAACAGCACCGGCAACTATATTTTTGATGCCGTAAACTCAAACAATTACGGCTATAACCAGGATGTATATGCCGGGTATGGTGTTTTAACACTTACTTTAAAAAAGGGTTATGCTGTTATGGCCGGTGCGCGTTATGAAGATACTGAAATTGACGGCCAGCCGAATAGTTTACTGCAAAGCAATGTGGTAACATTTCATAGTTCGTACGGTGTTTTTATACCGAGCTTAACGTTGCAAAAGCAAATTAACCCTTCGAATACTATTAAATTAAGCTACAGCAAGCGTATACAGCGCCCAAGCCTGCAATTTTTGAACCCGTTTTTAAATACCAGCAGCATACAAAGCGAAACACAGGGGAACCCGCAATTACTGCCTGAAATTTCGCAAACGGTCGAGCTGAATTTTAACACCTTTATAAAATCGTCGCTGCTAAACTTTTCGGTTTATTACAAAGCCACATCCGACCATATAGAAGGTATTGCCCACCCAACTGTATATATCAGCGCTAAAGACACCTTACCGGCAACCTTAACACGCTATCAGAATATTGGTAGCCTGCACTCATGGGGCGCGAGTTTTTACGGATCGGTAAACCCCATAAAAATATTAACCATACGCAGCAGTATAAATGCGTATACTTTCACTCCCGACCCGTCACTTGCTTATTTGTTCCAGCAATCAAGCAAGGGCACTTCTATACAGTATACCCTATTCGGCAGCGCTTCGGTAGCGATGGATAACGGTTTTATTGCTGAACTTTTCGGGATAGGCGTTTCACCCGTTCATACTATACAAGGTACCAACCCGGGTTTTTACTACTACGCGCTGGGTTTACGCAAACAGTTTGATAATAAAAAGGCATCGCTTGGGTTAAATATGGTTAACCCGTTGAGCTTGTATGAAAACTTTAACTCGAGTATTTCAAGCCCCGGCTTTTCGCAAACCAGGTACACGCAGTTTCCTTTCCGCTCGTTTGGCATAACCTTTAGCTATAGTTTTGGTAAAACAACCTTTAGCAACCCCATGGAGAAAAAGAAAGGAGTAAATAATGATGACCTTAAGAAAGACGACCAGGGTGGCGGTATGGGCGCGCCTCCATCGGGCGGCGGCAGTTCGGGCGGGGGTAAATAATATCGAACACCCTCCCGATAGCTATCGGGATCGAATGTTGAATAATGAAGGAATTTCGGCATTCGATATTCAACATTCATTATTCGATATTAATATCTTTACAGCAACCTCAATGCAATATCTTAAACATCAACTCCTTCATCAGGCCGCCTGCGTCGGTGTTTGATTCAACACCCTTGCTTTTTACATCATATTCGCGCAGGTAGCTTATAATTTGTTTGGTTTTATTATCCGGGTAGCTGCGCGCCGCCTGCTCATAATCTTTTATAAAAAAAGGGCTTATGCCCAATTCTCGGGCAAGGTTTTGGGGCGATCTGTCCTTCGAATAATGATAGATCAACACTTTACTAAAAAAGTTGTTCAGGTTGCCCAATACCAGCACCATAGGGTTAGCTTTGGGGTTAGCCTCGAAATAATTAATGATACGGTTAACCTTTAAAGCGTCTTTTCTACTCAAAGCGGTTTGCAATTCAAAAACATTGTATTCTTTGCTTATGCCGATATTATCATGGATATGTTTAAGGGTTATTTCCTGCCCGGCAGCCACATTAAGCATCAGCTTATCCAGTTCATTTACAATTTTTGACAGGTCATTACCCAAATATTCAGCTAACATTAACGATGCCTGCTGGTTAATTTTATATCCTTTTTCGATGAGGTACGTTTCTATCCAGGCGGGTATCTTGCTATCATATAAGGCAGCCGATTCAAAAATAATCCCATTTTTTTCAATGGCTTTATAGGTTTTTTTGCGCTTATCAAACTTGCCGTATTTATAGCAAAACACCAGTATGGTACCGGTTAGCGGGTTTTCAAGGTAGCTAAGCAGGGGGTTAATACCTTTTTTATCATCGCTTTCGTTGCCCCATTTCATTTCCTGGGCTTCTTTTACCAGCACTACCTGGTAATCGGCCATCATTGGGTAACGTTTGGCCGCATTTAGCACCGTCATAATATCCGTATCCTTGCCATACAGCACGGTCTGGTTAAAACCCTTTTCGGCATCGGGTAATAATTTATGCTCAACGTAATTGCTTACCAGGTCGATAAAATAGGGTTCATCCCCGTGTAAAAGATAAAGCGGTTTGTATTTACGGTTGGATAGATCTTTTATAATATCAGCAGCGGTCATTATAAGTCAAAAGTAAAAAATCATCAAATCAAAATGAGCAGTGTTAATAAATTAATGTAGAACACCGAATATCGAACACTGAATGATGAAGTAACTTCGTCATTCGATATTCAACATTCATTATTCGATATTAATGATACGCCATTGTTTAATATCTTATGTATATTTTTGAAAATGGACCAACTGCAGCCTCTTAACCTTCCGCCATATCCTTTTAAAATAACCGATGAAAACGGGCAGCTATCCTTATTTGATGAGATCAGGAAACGGAACATTATTATTACTCCCGAAGAGTGGGTACGCCAGCATTTTGTACAATACCTTATCAGGCAAAAAAACTACCCCAAAACGTTACTGAAACTGGAAGGCGGCCATAAATTACATGGGAAACAAAAACGTTCGGATATCATCGCGTTTAATTCGGCGGGCGATAAAATTTTACTGGTGGAGTGCAAAGCGCCTTCGATTGCTATTGATCAAAAAGTGTTCGATCAGGTTGCACGGTACAATATAGTACATAAAATAGCTTTACTGGCCGTTACCAATGGCTTACAGCATTATTATTGCCGCATTAATTTTGAAGAAAAGAATTACCAGTTTATTGATGAGTTACCCGGCTATACTAAGATTTAGATCTGCAGATGGATTAGAAATCAGGTTTTGAATTTTCTCAAATAATTCATTGGGTTTAAATGGTTTCGAAACATAATCATTCATACCCGAATCAAGTACCCGCTCCCTGATATCAAATAAAGCCGACGCCGTTAATGCAATAATAGGTATGCCTGATTTTTTAGGATCGGGCATTTTACGTATGGCCACAGTGGCATCAAAACCATTCATGACCGGCATTTGCAGGTCCATTAAAATAATATCAAAATTACCATATTGCACCAGTTCAACCGCGCGCTCACCGTTTTCGGCAATTGAGGGTACAATGTTCCAGCCAAACAGTATTTTTTTCATTAATAATATATTAATGGGATTGTCTTCAACAACAAGCATGCGTATTGAACTCAACGTTTCATTGTTTTCAATTACCAGTTGTCGACGCTCATTACCCATACAGGTAACCTTTTCTGCTGATACCGGGAACTCCATATCAAATGAAAATCTCGATCCGAAGCTTGGCCTGCTTGATACGTTAATTTCTAACCCCTGTAACCTCAACAGGCGCTTAACTATTGCTAATCCCAGGCCAACACCTTCATATTGCTTCATTGTACTTGACGATTCCTGGGTAAAGGGTTCAAAAATAATATCCAGCCTGTCCGGCGCTATACCTATCCCTGTATCTTTCACCGAAAAGTTAACAGTGACGTTGTTATTCCGTTTTTCTAAACAACTTACTTTAACCCATATATTTCCTTCGGACGTATATTTAACGGCATTGCTTACCAGGTTAAAAATTATCTGCGTCAGGCGGGTGGGATCGCCAAACAGCACTTTGTCGCTCAGTGTGTTATCGACATCTAATTTAAATAAAAGCCCCTTTTCCTGGGCAGCTATAATTTGGCCGCCGCAAATATTTTGCATCAATTCAGGCAGGTTAAATTTTATATTTTCAAAAACCAGCTTGCCCGATTCTATTTTATTAAAATCCAACACATTGTTAACGATGGATAATAAGTTGGCGGCCGAAAACTTCATCACTTCCAGGTTCTCTTCCTGGTCGGGCCTCGGGTCACCGCTCAGCAGCAAATTACTCATGCCTATAACTGCGTTAAGCGGGGTCCTTATCTCATGCGACATGGTTGAAAGAAACTCTGATTTCGCTTCTGCCGATTTTTGCGCTTTTTTTATCGCTTCTTCATACCCGGTTGTAAGCAGGTTTTGCTTATAGCTGGTTTCCTTAAGCTCCTTTATAGTTTTAATAAACGCGTTATAAAAATGGCTGCATATAAAAAAAAGGAGTATGAAACCGGCAAGTATTGCCATAAAGGCGGTTGATCCGTCTACCTTTTCGGGCTTCAGGCCAATTACATAACTGTTATTATTTTGAAGCAGCAACAAAGTTAACATGGGCATTGCGTTTAGCAGCGTATAAATTAACCCTGCTTTTTGCCCCAGCATATAAAAGCTGAACAGCATTATCATTATCATCACTTCGGCGCTCACAACATCTACATTTTGTATAGATAAATACAGGTCGGATATATTCATAACTGTACCTGCAATAAGGATGAGATGGGATATAACCACCCAGCGGGGCCAGTAAGTAAGATATTTAAATAGTGCAGCCGAAGCAACTAACAGCAGGCCTGTAGTAATGTTAAGAATGATATTGTGCTGGTATAGATCAGCAACAAATAAAGCAAACAGGATAAAAAAAGACAGTATTAAACCATAATATAATAAGCGTATACGGGCACGGTCAAGAATAGACAGATGACTGGCCAATATATTGTTGATAGAAAAGTTAGAAAACCTTACTTTATTGCTCATGCTTAATTATTTAGCATAAATGCCATAGCTACAAATTACTACCAATTATATGGGGTAAATCAATAGTTAGCCTTATAACTTTAATAATTAAAGCAATTAGTTTGCCAATGCTGAAAGGCTTTCGTCAAGGATTTTTAATTTGGCTTCGGCGTCGGCCTTTTTCTTTAGCTCAACCTCAATTATGTCCGGTTTTGCATTGCTCATAAAACGTTCGTTGGTGAGTTTTGCATTTACCGATTTTAAGAATCCGTTTAAATATTCCTTCTCTTTTTGAAGGCGGCCGGCTTCGACCAGGGGGTCGATATTTTCGCTTAAAGGCACATAAAATTCGTCTGTTGATACTAAAAAATTGTTGGCGCTGCTTACTTTATTGTTAACAGGCGCTAGCTCACTAAGGTTGGCCAGTTTGGTTAAAATTGATTGATAGGTTAAATAATTAATGCCCGAATTTGCTTTAAAAAAAAGCGGCAGCGCCTCGCGGGGCGAAATTTGTTTATTGCCGCGAATATTTCGTACCTGGGTAATTATTTGTTGTATAATTTCAACATCGGCCAACAGGCGGGAATTTATTTCCCCATTAGTTGGCAATTGGGCTACAATGCAGCAGTCCATTATATCGCGTTTTCCAAATAATTCATCATGCCATAACTCTTCGGTTATGAAAGGCATGAACGGGTGCAGTACTTTTAAAATATTTTCAAAAAAAGCTATGGTGCTGTTATAAGTTTCCCTGTCAATTGGCTGCTGGTAGGCGGGCTTTATCATCTCCAGGTACCACGCGCAGAAATCGTCCCATACCAGTTTATAGGTGGCCATTAACGCTTCTGATAAACGGTACTGGCTAAAGTTGTTCTCTATCTCTGTTAATGCGTGGTTAAACCTGCTTGCAAACCAATTAATAGCTACCCCGTTGGGGTTTTCGAGTTTACTGTCAACTTCCCATCCTTTTACCAGGAGGAAGGCGTTCCAAACCTTATTAAAAAAGTTACGGCCCTGCACACAATCTTTCTCATCAAACATCAAATCGTTACCGGCAGGTGAGGAGAGTAACATGCCTACCCTAACGCCGTCGGCTCCGTATTTTTCTATCAGCTCCAGCGGCTCGGGCGAATTGCCTAATGATTTCGACATCTTCCTGCCCAGTTTATCGCGTACAATGCCCGTGAGATAAACATTTTTAAACGGCAGTTCGCCCCTAAACTCGTGCCCGGCCATGATCATGCGCGCTACCCAGAAAAAACAAAATTTCGGGCGCGGTAACCAGATCGTTGGTAGGGTAGTAATAGTTAATATCGGCATTGTTGGGGTCCTTAAACCCGTCAAATACCGATATGGGCCATAGCCATGAAGAGAACCACGTGTCGAGTACGTCCTCATCCTGGATTAAGTTTTGAGTGGTAAGTTTTGAGTTTTGAGTTTTGAGTCTTGCTTCTATGAAGGCCTCTTCTTTAGTTTTTGGCTATTATAAATTCACCATTTGGTAAATAGTATGCCGGTATTTGCTGTCCCCACCATAATTGGCGACTTATACACCAATCCTTCACATTCTCCATCCAATGGCGATAGGTATTTACAAACTTTTCGGGGATCAGTTTTATATCGCCGTTTAATACATAATCTAAAGCGGGTTTAGCCATTTCATCCATTTTGCAAAACCATTGCATAGATAATTTGGGCTCAATTATGGCATCTGTACGTTCCGAAAAACCTATCTGCGAGGTGTAGTCTTCTACCTTTTCGAGGTAACCGTCAGTTTCCAGCAAAACAACGATCTTTTTTCTCGCCGCGAAACGGTCTTCGCCCACTAATATTTGCGCATTTTCATTCAGCGTGCCATCATCATTTAAAATATCAATAACGGGCAGGTTATGTCTTTGCCCCAGTTCATAGTCATTCAGATCGTGTGCGGGGGTTACCTTTAAGCAACCGGTACCAAAATCCATAGTTACATAATCATCCAGTATAACCGGTATCTCGCGGTGAATTAACGGGATAAACACCTTTTTACCGTGTAAATGAACGTATCGCTCATCGTTAGGATTTATACATATTGCCGCGTCGGCCATTATAGTTTCCGGGCGGGT
This sequence comes from Bacteroidota bacterium, assembly GCA_013288485.1. Lineage (GTDB taxonomy): Bacteria > Bacteroidota > Bacteroidia > Sphingobacteriales > Sphingobacteriaceae > Mucilaginibacter. Next base: position 2,646 of record JABDBW010000047.1, on the reverse strand, counting down.
GGTAGCTATGGTGAGGTAGTCTTGAGTCCGAAGTCCAGAGTCTAAAGTCGACTTTGGGCTTTGGACTTCGGACTCAAGACTAACAATATAGCGGATATAATACAACTTCTGATTAACCTCTTTACGCACAACTTCCTCATCGCTTACTGCCGTTTTCCCCTGCGGGTCCCAGTTCACCATGCGGATGCCGCGGTATATCCGGCCTTTTTTATAAAGGTGGATAAAAGTATCTATTACCGCCTCTGATAATTCATCATCCATAGTAAAGCGGGTGCGCTCCCAATCGCATGAGGCGCCAAGTTTTTTTAGCTGTTCTAATATAATGCCGCCGTATTTCTCTTTCCATTCCCAGGCATACGCTAAAAATTCGGGGCGGCTCAAGTCTTTTTTACTGATGCCCCGCTCTTTAAGCATGGCCACAACCTTTGCTTCGGTAGCTATGCTGGCATGGTCGGTACCCGGCACCCAGCAGGCGTTTTTGCCTTTCATGCGGGCGCGGCGTATCAGTACATCCTGTATGGTATTATTCAGCATGTGCCCCATGTGCAAAACCCCGGTAACATTAGGCGGAGGTATTACAATAGTATACGGTTCGCGTCCATCAGGCACCGACCGGAAAAAATTATGTTCTAACCAGTAACTATACCATTTCTCCTCGGCCTGTTTGGGCAAATATGTTTTAGCAATGCTCATAAGCTGCAAAAATAGCGTTTTGAATTAAAAGTTTACGGATGGATAAACGGTTATGCAATAATTTGAGGTTAATACTTTTAACAAACACTTAAATATGTTATTATTGCAATATTAACTGACTCAATTATTCTCATGAAATTAAAGATCAACCACCTGGTTTTGGCTGGTGCACTATGCCTTGCCATAAGCGCTTTTGTTATTGATAAACCAAAGCCAAAACATCCCGTAAAATATATTGACCCGGCCAATATGGACCTGTCTGTAAAACCCGGCGACAATTTTTTTGAATATGCTAATGGAACCTGGGTTAAAAAAAACCCGATACCGGCAAAAGAAGTTCGCTGGGGAAGTTTTAATATACTGATACAGCAAAATACCGACCGTCTGCAGGTACTGCTTAAAGAGGCGAGCAAAACACCGGGCCCAAAAGGAAGTGTAAAACAGCGCGTTGGCGATATGTTTGCCAGCGGCATGGATAGCGTGGCCATTGAAAAATTAGGGTACGACCCCATAAAACCCGACCTGGACCGCATAGCCAAAATAAATAGCTTAACCGACGTTGTAAACGAATTTACGTATGAACACGCACACGCTATATCAACCCCGCTGCTGGGCTTTGGCGTAAGCCCCGATGCAAAGCATCCTACAGTAAATATTATTGGCTTTAGCCAGGGCGGCACCAGTTTGGCTGATCGCGATTATTATTTAAAAGAAGACGCGCGTACGGTAAAAATTCAAAATGCTTATAAACGTTATATAGTTACCTTATTTACGCTCACCGGAACAAGCGAAAACCAGGCTGCTAAAAATGCCGCCACTATTTTTAATATCGAAACTCAATTAGCCAAAGCGCAGTGGAGCCGCACCGCGCTGCGCGATCCAACTAAAACCTATAATAAATTTTCGGTTGCAGGTTTTACTAAAATTACCCCGCATTTAAACTGGGCGCAAATTTTGCCAAAAGCAAAGATGCCCGGCCAGGACAGCGTAATAGTTGCCGAGCCCGATTTTTTTAAAACAGAAGATGCTTTATTGGCTGCCACACCGGTTGATGACTGGAAAGTTTATTTGACCTGGCACCTGTTAAGAGGCAGCGCGGGCTCGTTAAGCTCGCCTTTTGTAAAAGCGGCTTTTGATTTTAGCAGCGTAACAAGCGGCCAAAAGGTGCAAACACCGCGAAACGAGCGCATGTCGGCCCTGATTGACCGCAGCATGGGCGAATTGCTGGGCCAGTTATATGTAGCCAAATATTTTAAACCCGAAGCCAAGGCTTATATGGTAAACCTGGTAAATAATATGAAAGAGGTTTTGGGCGAGCGTATTAAACGTTTGGATTGGATGAGCCAGGAAACCAAGAACCGTGCGCTTAAAAAATTAGCCATGTTTAGTGTTAAAATTGGTTACCCCGACAAATGGCAGGAATATAAGGGCCTGGTAATAAACCGGAACGACTATTTTGGCAACATAAGGCGCATGGAAGAATGGCGTAGCGATTTCAACGCAGCCCAGTTAGGCAAACCTGTTGATAAAAAACGCTTTAACATGACCGCGCCTACCGTAAATGCTAACTATAGCCCTACAAAAAATGAGATCACCTTCCCGGCGGGTATCCTTGGTTTTCCGTTCTTTGCTTTTGGCGCTGATGACGCGGTAAACTACGGCAGTATTCGGTATTATTAGATAACAGATTTACAGGCGGTCATTTTATCCTTGTAACAATACGCTAAAATGAGTAAGGCCCGGAAATTATCCAAGCCTTACTCACGACTCACAACTCACCACACTACCAAACCCTAATCCTATCCTCCGGTTTTTTATACATTTTATCGCCGGGTTTAATATCAAAAGCCTTGTACCAGGCATCAATATTGGTAATGGGCGCGTTAACGCGGTGCTGGCCCGGCGAATGCGGATCGGTCAGTACCAGCTGCGCCGCGCTCTCGGGAGTCTGGT
>JABDBW010000046.1 GCA_013288485.1 Bacteroidota bacterium | reverse complement strand
GCCGCAAAAACCGATTGGGAAAACCTGGCCTGGGAACAGCGCGCGGCCATATTTTTAAAAGCCGCCGACCTGCTTGCAGGGCCTTACCGCGCAAAAGTTAACGCAGCCACCATGCTGGGGCAATCAAAAAACGCCTACCAGGCCGAGATTGATTCGGCTTGTGAGTTGATAGATTTTTTGCGTTTCAATGTATATTATATGACCGAGATATACCGCCAGCAGCCACCCATATCGCCCAGGGGCATATGGAACCGTGTGGAGCAGCGCCCGCTGGAAGGTTTTGTATTTGCTTTAACGCCGTTTAACTTTACTGCCATCGCAGGTAATTTACCAACTTCGGCAGCTATGATGGGCAACGTGGTAGTTTGGAAACCGGCTTATACCCAGGTATACGCCGCTAATGTGCTGATGCAGGTTTTCCGCGAAGCGGGAGTGCCCCCGGGCGTAATCAATTTGATCTATGTGGATGGCCCTGTTGCCGGCGAGGTAATATTTAACCACCCTGATTTTGCGGGTATACATTTTACCGGTTCAACCGGGGTATTTCAAAATATGTGGCAAACCATTGGCAACAATATCCATAAATACAAAACCTACCCGCGTATAGTGGGCGAAACGGGTGGCAAAGATTTTGTGCTGGCACATGCAAGCGCCGACGCGGATGTTGTTAATACCGCATTAATACGCGGCGCCTTCGAGTACCAGGGGCAAAAATGCTCGGCTGCTTCAAGGGCATATATTCCGGCGTCATTATGGCCCGCTGTTAAGGAGAAAATGCAGCGCGACATCGCGTCATTTAAAATGGGCCCAGTTGAAGACTTTGAAAATTTTATTAACGCCGTTATTAGCGAAGTATCTTTCGATAAACTGGCAAAATATATTGATGACGCTAAAGCAGATAAACGTGTGGAACTGATAGCGGGCGGAAATTACAATAAAAGCAAGGGCTGGTTTATTGAGCCTACCGTAATTAAGGTTGATGACCCGTATTACGTAACGATGTGTACAGAGCTGTTTGGCCCTGTATTAACCGTATATGTTTACGAGGATGAAAAATTTGATGAGGTATTAGATATCGTAGATAAAACATCCATTTACGCCCTAACAGGCAGCATTATAGCTCAGGACAGGGATGCCATAGCTAAAGCCACGCACCATTTGCGCAACGCCGCAGGTAACTTTTATATTAATGATAAACCAACGGGCGCGGTTGTAGGGCAGCAGCCGTTTGGCGGGGCAAGGGGGTCAGGCACTAATGATAAAGCCGGTTCAATGCTTAACCTGCAGCGCTGGGTATCGCCGCGAACTATAAAAGAAACTTTTGATCCTCCAAAGGATTACAGGTATCCGTTTTTGGGGAAAGAAATTTAAGTTTTCAACTGCAATCTCCGTTGTACAGGTTCACAGTGTCAATTGCATAGCTGCGACAATAGTTGCAATATGTATGCTTTTGCATTTCATTTTAATAGCGAAATATCTTATTTTTGCATTTCAAAAAAATAAACGCTTATGTCATCAGTAGAGACTGCTTACACCAAATACAAAGTAAAAGACTTTTCATTGGCCGAATGGGGCCGCAAAGAGATCGGGTTAGCCGAAGCTGAAATGCCGGGCCTTATGGCGCTTCGCAAAGAGTTTGGCGCGTCAAAACCATTAAAAGGCGCACGTATTGCCGGCTGCCTGCACATGACCATACAAACTGCTGTTTTAATTGAAACATTGGTTGAATTGGGCGCCGAGGTAACCTGGTCGTCATGTAATATATTTTCAACGCAGGACCACGCCGCCGCCGCTATAGCTGCCGCGGGTATCTCTGTTTATGCCTGGAAAGGTTTGAACGATGTTGATTTTGACTGGTGCATTGAGCAAACCCTATTCTTCGGCGAAGACCGCAAACCATTGAACATGATACTGGACGATGGCGGTGACCTCACCAATATGGTATTTGATAAATATCCTGAACTGGTTAGCGGTATCAAAGGTCTATCAGAAGAAACCACTACCGGCGTTCACCGTTTATATGAGCGTATGAAGAATGGCACTTTAGCGGTTCCTGCCATTAACGTAAACGATTCGGTTACCAAATCAAAATTTGATAATAAATATGGCTGCCGCGAATCATTGGTTGACGCTATACGCCGTGCTACCGATGTAATGATGGCCGGTAAAGTTGGCGTTGTTTGCGGTTATGGCGATGTGGGTAAAGGATCGGCCGATTCATTGCGCAACGCCGGTGTGCGTGTTATTGTAACCGAGATCGATCCTATATGTGCCCTACAGGCCGCTATGGAAGGTTTTGAAGTTAAAAAATTAAGCACTGCTATTGCTGAAGCTGATATTGTTGTTACCGCTACAGGTAATTTAAACATTGTTCGCGAAAAACACTTCCGCGCGTTAAAAGATAAAGCCATTGTTTGTAACATTGGCCACTTTGATAACGAAATTGATATGGCGTGGTTAAATGGCGCTTACGGTAAAAGCAAAATAGAAATTAAACCACAGGTTGATAAATACACTATCGACGGTAAAGATGTAATTGTTTTGGCCGAGGGTCGTTTGGTAAACTTAGGCTGCGCTACAGGGCACCCAAGCTTTGTAATGAGCAACTCGTTCACCAACCAAACTTTGGCGCAGTTAGAGCTTTGGGGTAATTCCGCAGCTTACGAAAATAAGGTATATACTTTACCAAAACACCTTGACGAAAAAGTTGCCCGTTTGCACCTGGCTAAAATTGGTGTTGAACTGGAAGAACTGGAGCAGGTACAGGCTGATTATATTGGCGTACCGGTTAACGGTCCGTTTAAACCGGAGTATTACCGTTATTAAGCTTAAAGGCGAAAGCATAAGGCAAAGGGCTTGGTTTTAGGACCAGGCCCTTTTTGTTGCTCCTGGTTAAATTGAGATTTAAGGTATGAGTCGGTAAATCCAACTACAAAGAATTCCCAAAAGGCTATTACAAATGATAAAAGTAAAAAGGTTTCTAGGAAACAATAACAAGTTAGCTTGCTCAATCATAATCGAATTAAAGTGAAATTGTACCAATAACCAATTCATGAAGACTAATAATGGGATGCAAATAATCGCGATAGTTAGGCTAAGGAAAACTTTTACCTTAGCGACAGTATATTGTTTTGGAATTAAATAATGGGTTATTTGCCAAAATAAGACAATGGATGGTATGCCTAATAATATCTCAAAAGGGATAGATACAACTGATGTTATATATGCAATAAAGGCAAATTCACCGAAATTATTCATTGATACAAGTACGATTGAAAATATTATTGGGCCTACCAATAATACAGTCAGCCAAACTTTTGTGCTATATATAAGCGCTTGTTTCATGATTAAGATACCACCAATATACAACAGTTTATATAAGACCTACTAAGTTTTCAAAAGCCTCACGATTTTTTCACTTATCCAAAAGCCCACTAATATCCGCTGCCTGTACTGTTTTTATTCCACCCAGGGTAGTTTTATAATTCGTTTTACCGCCAAATACATACAGTATATTGTTAATTACGGCCGCGCCGCCGGCGCGGTGGCCTGTCATGTTCGAGTTTAGTTTTACAAAAGTGTTATTGCTGGTATTGTAATAGCCCAAAAAGGTTTCCTCGTTATAATCGCCCACCACAAATATCAGATCGCCGCATACAGCAACCGCGTTGGATGATATGCCCCGCGGTAAAGTGGCTACGGTTTTCCAGGTATTGGTTTTAATATCGTAGGCATTAATATTTTTCGACTGGGTATTTAAAAACTGATCGAACCCGCCAAATGTATATAATACGCCGTTTACTATTGCTCCGGCTGTTTGCACACTTTCGGGCATATCTGCCAGCCGGGTAAATTGTTTGTTTTGCGGGTCGAAACTATACATAGAGGCTATAGTATGATCGGCATTTTGCGTCCCGCCAAAAACATAGATGAGTTTATCCCAGGCTGCCGCGCAGCCGTATACCGTTGGCATGGGGTTAATAATCCCAAGGTCTTTTATTTCGCCTGTATTTGTATTTATGCTTTCCACACCGGCAAATATTTTCCATCCGCCATTCACTGTTCCACCAAAAACGTAGATGTGGCTATCAGTTGGCGACCAGGCAGCGGCGGCCTGTATTTTTTTGCTTGCAGCGGTACTGGCAACCGCCCACTTAGCGGTTTTGGGGTCAAACCTTATTACAGCAGTAGTAATTCGGGCACTGGTATATGGGTTAACTACATAAACATATCTTCCATCGGTGACGGTGGCTGGCCATTCCAGCACCGTTGGCAGATCATTAAGGCTTTGAAATTTAAGATAAGGCGCATCTGTTTTTTGCGCGCTGACAATTGAAGCATCAGCAACAAACAGCGTTACGGTGAGTAGAAGGTTGAAAAATATTGATCTCATAAGATTAGGATGATGCCGCCAAATTACCGCATAAAATAATTTTTTTCAAATTAAATTTATAAGGCGTTGCTTAGATCAGATTTACGAAGTCTTGAAAACTTCGTAAATCTTCTGAGTAACCTAACATCCGCCCGATCTCCACATAAACATCCTCCGCCGTTTTCCCCTGCTCACGCAAATATTTTATTGATGTTGCCCCTGCCGATTTGGATAGCTTTTTTCCGCCCGGTTCCACCAGCAACGGGTGATGATGAAAAGTGATATGTTGAAAAGCATCTTTTTTCAATACCGATGCAAGGTAATGCTGCGCTATGGTTGATGGGTACAGATCCTCCCCTCTCACTACTAGATCAACGCCAAAATATAGATCATCAAGCAGTGAAGCTACCTGGTAGGATGGGAAACCGTCTTTCTTTCTCACTATAAAATCTTTCATTTCAGCGGGAAGTTTTGTTTTAATTATACCATCATTTAGCATATGGATATTTAATTCCTTTTCATCTGTATAAAGCCGCCAGTTAGTGTTTGGCATATCAAGCGGAATAGCCAGGTGGCGGCAAGTTCCCGGGTAAATACGGCCGTCTATTTGTTTTCGTGAGCATTGGCAGGCAAATACATCTCCCTGCTCCTGTAACTGTTGTAGCGCGCTTTTATAACTATCGGCCCGGTGTAGTTGCGACCAATTTTTTTTATAATCCGCAACGTCGCGAGGGCCCTCGTCCCAGGGGATGTTTAAAAAAGTAAGGGTATCAAAAATATCCTGCACGTACATAATGTTTACCCTTTCCTGGTCAAGGTCATCTATGCGCAGCAATATTTTAGCGCCGGTTTTGCGGGCGAGCGCGGCGGTAAGGGCAAATGATAAAGCATTACCTATATGCAAAAACCCGCTGGGGGTTGGGGCTATACGGGTTTTGTTAAACTGCAGCATTATTTTATTAAATATGGTTTATCCGATTTAGCAACAAATGTTAATAAATGATTAAAATAGTTAAAACATGTGGCTAACCTTTTTCGTTAATCAAGGTAAACATTAACCTATGAATACGATGCTTAACCTGCACGCAAAGGTGCATAATTGGACGGATACTATTGGTTTTAGGCTCAATACATCACAAACCAACAAAAAAAACAGGGTAACAACCAATCATTATTTTTTTGAAACTTTTAACTTTTTTGAAAGAAATAAAGACGGTGATACAAAAAATTCAAAATTTTTGTGCTTTGATGCTTATGGCGAAAAAATAAATGTAAGATCGCTTTTAGACTTGCAGACTGCTTTTTTCGAGAATATCAGTCAGCTTTAAGTACGGTATATTTTTTAGATCCTTCTTTTCAGGATAAGGGGTAGCCTGTAATATTGCTTATCTTCCGCCCGATAAATTACCAGCACCAATACGTGCCCATCTGACGATTTAAATAAATTGTCGATTTGCTGGAGCGACATTTTTGTTACCGGCCTAAAGTTTATTGATACCAATTCATCTCCTTCCTCTAACCCAATATTATCAGCCGGCGAATCCTGATCAACCTTATTTATAATAACATGGTTATAATCATCCCCTGCCGAGTAATAGGATAACCCACTCATATCATGTTCGGCGGGGGTTTTGAAATCAGCATTGGGCCTCAAATACATCACACTGTCGGGATAATCAAATATAATATCAAACTTCTTTAGCAGGCCCATACCCAGGTTACCGTCACGTTTTATAGTTAATGACCGGGTATCACTATCCGGAAAAGCAGCTATCAGGTGTCTCATTTTATATTTCCCTAAATCAACTTCAGTTATACGGCTAAGCGATCCGGTTATCAATCCTTTAATACCCATTCCCAGGTTTGCCCTGATCGATTTTTTTTCAAACCGGGTTTTGTTTTCTACATTTTCCATTGATATAAAATGCCCCGCACCGAGGTCAATTATTAGCTTGCTGCTTTTTTCTGTACCATCGGCATAAACAATTTTTGTGGTGAAATATGGTTTGCGGTCCTGTATACTTATGGGTATCCGGGTTCCTCTTTTAAAAAAACGCATATCTTTTGGATCGGCAACATTAATAGTGCTGTCAGAAAAATTTACCCTAACGGCCAGGCGGCTAAAAAACTCATAACCCAGCAAACCATCTATTTGCATGCCGGCATAGTTAGAAAGGTTAAACAGGTCTTTTTTTAATATTGAAGCAGTTACATTATGGCTCACCAAGCCGGGTATTTCAACTTTTAATGGCGGGGTTGTATATGCTTCAAAATCCTTACCCTCACCAAAGCCGGATATTTTTATGGTGCGTTTATTAATAATATGAATAGAGTCGGCCAATGAAGGTTCCGTTATCAGCATAAAGCCAACACCGGTATCCAGCACAAAATTAAAATGACCTTTATTGTTTATTTTTAGCTGTATTACTACCAGGTTACGTACCAGTTTAAACGGAATAGTTGCATGCCGGGTACTATCCATGTCAAAATATTGCGCATTTGCTGTTAAGTAACAACAACACAATAAACAAGCTAACCATGCGGTACCGCTACGCTTTATATAATACAAAAAGTGAAGCAAAATATTTACAATTAGTTACCTAATTTACGTTATTATTATGCTAAAAAATACGATGATCAGGAAACCTTCTTCTCTCGGGGAGTTTCAGGTGTTTTAAGTTTACCCTCCAGCTCGGGGTTTTGAGCGGGCAGGGTATTTACTACCGTTTCAATTTCTGTTTGCTGTACAGATACCGCGTATTCCGCAGGTTCAATACGGCTGCCTATAGCTTCGGCATACACCTGTGTAAATTCTGCACCAAGATATAATATTACGGCAGTATAGTATATCCATAGCAGCAATACGATCAATGAGCCCGCAGCGCCATAAGTAGAGAGGCTTTTGGTTGAAACATCAATGTATAAACCGATAAGGTATTTACCCAGCATAAAAAGTATAGCGGTAAAAAAAGCGCCCGAGCGTACATCCCTCCAGTGTATTTTCGCATCGGGCAAAAATTTAAATATGATACCAAATAAAACCGATGTTACTATAAATGCCATTCCTACATTAAGGCCGTTTATTAACCAAATGGTAACTCCGGGTATAAAATGCGCTATTTTATGGCTTAGTGACAGGATAAGCAGGTTAATAACGAGCGAAACTAATAATAAAAACCCCAGGCTGATTATTAATGAGAAAGATAAGAAACGGTTTTCAAGCAACTTAACCCAGCCGCGTTTTGGCTTTGCCTTAACCCGCCATATGATATTTAATGATTCCTGTATATCAATAAACATGCTGCTGGCGCCTAACAATAAAGTGGCAATTCCAATTATAACAGCTATGCTAGTTTTACCTGATAACTGCAGGTTTTTTAACATCTCCTGTATTTGAATAGCCGCTTCGCTGCCTACATAGCCTTTAATTTGCGGGTATAAGGTGTCGGTGATAGCAACATCGCCCAAAAACAACCCCGCCAGCGAGATAGTTAAAATTAACAAAGGCGCTATTGAAAAAACGGTATAATATGCCAGCGACGCGCTTAGTTTTAAGCCGTTATCATCAACAAAGCCGTTAAACGTGGCTATTAAAACTTTTCCTATCCTCTTTAGATATTGTTTACTAAAAATTGTCATACTAAATCGGCCATATTGTGTCAGGTTTTGTTATTACTTAGCAATTTTAATGCCCCTTTACACAAAAGGCCAGTACGGGCGGAATATGTCGGCGGGTCCCAAACTCAAACCAACAACTATTGGTGGTTTACCGGTGTGAAACAATGAGCAGGTCAAGGTCTTTACAAGGCAGCGAAAAACGTTCGCCGATATGCTTATTGGTTAAATGGCCCTGGTAAATATACACAGCCTCGCGCACGCCCGATTTTTGCCATATCACATTTTTCATCCCGCCCTGCTCGCCAATCTCTAATAATATTGGCGTGAAAATATTGGTGAGGGCATACGTAGCCGTACGTGCCACGCGCGACGCTATATTGGGCACACAATAATGTATTACATCGTACTTTCGGAATACCGGGTGGGTGTGATTGGTAATTTCAGACGTTTCGAAACAGCCGCCCTGGTCAATGCTTACATCAATAATTACCGAGTTAGGCTTCATACGGCTTACGGTCGATTCGCTTACTATACAGGGGCTGCGGCCATCTTCGGCACGCATGGCGCCAATGGCCACATCGCAGGTAGTAATGGCTTTATCCAGCACGATAGGCTGTACAACCGAGGTAAATACCCTGCTGCCTATATTGTTTTGCAGCCTGCGCAGTTTATAAATAGAGGGATCGAAAACCTTTACTTCGGCGCCTAATGATATGGCTGTACGCGCGGCGTACTCGCCTACCGTACCTGCGCCCAGTATTACAATTTCTGTAGGCGGCACACCGGTTATACCGCCCAGCATTAAGCCTTTACCGTCAAACACATTGCTTAAATATTCGGCAGCTATGAGTATGGATGTCGCGCCAACTATCTCGCTCATAGCCCTTACTACGGTTAATGAATTGCCTTCATCACGCAGATGTTCAAAACAAAGCGCGGTTACTTTTTTATTTAATAATGCTTGCAGGCACTCAGGTTGCAGTGTTGATACCTGCAGGGCCGATATCAGTATCTGGCCGGGTTTCATCAGTTCAATTTCCTGCAATGTAGGTGGGGCAATTTTTATGATTATGTCAGCCTCGTAAACCTTTTTGGTGTCGAATACTATTTGTGCGCCCTGCTCCGCATAGTCCTTATCTAAAAATTTTGCCGCCTTGCCTGCATTGCTTTCCAGCATTACCTCATGGCCATTATTAATTAACAAAGCAACGGATAACGGGGTTAACGGAAGCCTGTTTTCCTGGAAGGAAACCTCTTTGGGTATGCCGATATAGAGTTTGTTTTTTTTGTTCTTTACCTCAAGCATCGATTCCTGGGGCTGCATCATTGCCTGTTTGGCAACGTCTGAGAACCCGCTGTATTTCCCTGAACTCATACTGTATGATTTTTATGGCTGATGAAGGTAAGAAAAATACCTTATATTTTTTCAACTATTATCTCGCGGCCATTGTCATTTAAAACCTTTATGCTGATGCTGATATAATGTGCGGGAAGCATATCAGGTATTTTTTCGGGCCACTCAATAAAACAATAATTGCCCGAATAAAAATACTCTTCACAGCCTATATCCAACGCCTCGGTTTGGTTTTTTATACGGTAAAAATCGAAGTGATAAATTTTAACATTAGCAGCTGTATATTCGTTTACCAGGGCAAATGTGGGGCTGGTTACCACCTCTGTTGTACCTAAACATTCGCATAACGATTTGATGAGCGTGGTTTTGCCTGCGCCCATATCGCCGTGGAAAAGAAATATACGATCGTCACCACCAAAAGTTATAATTCGCGATGCGACAATTGGGAGCTGGGTTACAGATGTGGCGGTTAATATCATTTATAAATTCTAACTCATCTTCCTTATACCGGCCCCGCCATTTCCTTACTCAAAATATCCAAAACATTTGGCGTAACATTCCCAAAAAACGATACGCCCGACGCGCCGTTTTTTAAAGCGACCCTTATCCCCTCGCGTATTTCATCATCCGATTTAAAATCAGACAAATAAAGGCCGGCATAAAGCGGGAACGAGCCTGCCAAAAAGTGGATGCCCTCGGCAACGGCGTCGCCTATCCAGCTTACTTTTTCGCGGTAAAAGCCATGATAGGTCATGGGGCAAATGCCATCCAGTTTCCAATTGGTCCAGTCCTGCCGCACATTACGGCGCGCTACTTCGGGGGTTGGAAATACCGCTGCGGTTATCAGTTTTTTATGCTGTTTCGCCACCGCCGATAAACTATTCACTATTCGGGTGATATTATTATACCTGAACAGCCGCCACGAAAGGCTTGCCTCGGGGTATTGAACAGCCGAAATATCGGTTCCGTATTGCTCCTTAAATTTGGCTTTGCAAACTTCGCAGTAACAATAGTCATATTCGGGCAGTTCTTTGGTTTGCTCTATTTTATAATTTGCCCATAGGTTTACGGGGAGTATCACGTCGCAATAACGCACATAATCCAGGTGGATACCATCTATGTAATCCTTATCCAGCTCATCGCTCACCTGTTTTTCCAGGTATTGCTGCACTTCGGGGCGCGAAGGGCATAGCCATCGGTAATTATTTACATAGGGCGGTTTATCGGCGCACGAGTCGCCTTTGCGATTCTTGCTATACCATTCTAGATGGGTGGTTACCAGGTCAGGTCGGTTCATGGTCCACATCCAGCGGTGCGCCTCTAAGCCTGCCGCTTTAGCCGCCCTGAAATGTTTTTCGCTGTCATTCTCAATAAACAACCCGGTTATACCGGCCGCTTTAAAGGCAGTATAGCGGATTTTCAGGTCACTCTCTGTATCCTTTTGGTTGGGTATTACCCATACCCAGTTTTTATGTTTCGGCTTTTTTTTATTTACCGCTGCCGCGCTGTTTAAAGGCAGCTGCGCTGCCGCGCCCATTAATAATCCGGCTTTTAAAAACTCGCGTTTATTCATCTAACCGGGTATTAGTTATTACTAATTTCTAAAATACGGTCAAACTCCTCGCGCTTTAATCCCATTACCGATAATCGCCCCTGCCGTACCAAATGAATATCCTGTAGTGGTTTATCGGCTTTTATTTCCTCCAGCGTAACCGGCCTTTTCAGGCTTTCAACAGGCGCGAGGTCAACCACCACCCAGTTTGGGTCGGTAGTGGTGGGGTCCTGGTAAAACTCTTTTACCACTTTGGCAATGCCTACTACCTCTTTGTCCTCGTTGCTATGATAAAACAGCACCGGGTCGCCCACCTTCATTTCCCTTAAATTATTACGTGCCTGGTAATTACGCACGCCATCCCAAAAGGTACGGCCCTCTTTATTTAGTTTTTCCCAACTGTATTTTTCGGGTTCTGATTTTACAAGCCAGTAGTTCATGGTTGCGTATATTGTTATGTGGTAAAGCTATTAAAAAGTGTAATAAATAAAAAGAATGCGGATGTAATGATTTTAATGGGTAAGGCTCAAATTCAACTTTGCAAATAAATTTTTCACACGGTGAATATATTGTATATTAGTTCATTATACTAAACATTTATGCGTTACTTTCTTTGCCTCATTTTACCGCCGGTAGCCGTATTAACCACAGGGCGGATCGGTGCTTTTATTTTAAATATTTTTTTGACTTTGTTTTTTTGGATACCTGGCGTAATACATGCCATATTGGTGACTAACGATTATTATTCAGCAAAAAGGCACCGGGAATTGGTTAGAACAATGAAATACAACAGGTAATAAAATAGTATAATTACAACCATCAAAATGCCTCGTACTTGAATATTAATCCAACTTTACTTCAATCCCAATCTGCTTCAGCAATAAAGTAGCGTTAAAGGTTTTGCACTCGCCTTGTTTCATTTTATAATCAAACAGCATTTCGCCGTTTTTTACCTGTATGTCAAAATAAAAGTTGCGCACGTAATCCGGGTATTGCTCCTCTAACCGGGCTATCTGCAGGTCGTGGGTGGCTACCATGCCTACGGCGTTTTTCGCTATCAGTTGCTCAATAACGGCTTTCGACCCCCGGTACTTATCAACCGAATTGGTGCCGCGCAGCATTTCATCAATCAAAAAGAAAACTTTGTGTTCGTGGCCCACGGCAGCCAGCAGCATTTGCAGGCGGTCAAGCTCGGCTTTAAAGGTGGATGTACTTTCATTGAGCGAATCTTTAATGCGCATATAGCTTACCATCGTCATAACCGATACTTGCATAGATGCGGCACAAACCGGAGCGCCGCACAGTGCCAGTACCGTATTGATGCCGATAGTGCGCAAAAAAGTGCTTTTCCCTGCCATGTTTGAGCCGGTTATGATATCAATTTTATACGTATCGGTAAGCTCATAATCGTTCGGTACCCGGTTTTTGCTGTTGATAAGCGGATGGCCAATAGCTTTGGCTGTTAAGGTATAGGCTTCGCTAGCTGCAATTTGGGGGATGGCCCAATCGGGGTAATTAACCTGCAAGCCGGCAAAGCTTGACAGCGCTTCAAATTCGGCTATAACATCAAACGCATCTTCAAGATTTTCATGGTTATCGCGTTTCCAGTTTTCAATAGCGATGATCTGTTTAAGCGCCCAAAGCGAAAACACATTCAGCACAAACCCAACTATCATAATTATACTATAGCTCAGTTTATTGATAAGCTTAGATAACTCCTCAATATTTTTAGACGTTTGTTTTTCCTTGATCGTTTTAACCAGCGCGGCATTATAGGCCGAATGCCATTCCTCATTTTCTATTTGATTAAATACAATGGCATAGCCGGCTAATACCTTGCTTATTTTATCGGCGATGAATGACGATTTGACAATATAGCTTCCTTTCGCTGTGATGATAGTGAGGTTCATTATTGCTATAATCAAGGCAATGAGTTTAAAAACCGGCAAAAAATAACCCGCTATAACCATGATTACCAATAAATACGGGGCCACTTTAATGTACCTCACCAGCCACTTTTCGTTGGGCAGGTTTAACGGTGTATGCAGGTAATTAAAAAGACTTTGCAATTGATTGGCATCTGCATTATTGGCGAATAAAAGCAGGGTTTGCAGTTCTAATTTCCATTGATTTTTACCCGCTATTTCCTTAGCCGCATCCTGCCGATCTACTATAGTTTCTTTATTTGCCGGCACGCTTAGCCAGTCTTTCAGTTTGGTATTGCCCAACGCTGTAGCCGCGCGGTTTACCAACTGAAACAGGGATGAAGGGCCAAAAATATCCAGGTCGGCCGTATAAAAATGTTTTTCGCTGGCAAACCCGGCCCCGTTATTATATAAGTTGTCGCGGGTGAGTATACTGGCTATCTCATTTTCGTTAATTTTTTTAAGATCATTGAAATATTTCATTTTTTGCTCATACGCGCTCTGGCGCGATACAAGCCATGCAAAACAAAACAGCAGTATAATAAAGCTAACCGCAACAATGGTAAAATTATCATTAACCACACCCAAATAAATAGCTATGACTATTAGCGCGAAAACACCGAGGCGAAGGAACGAATAGGTATTAGCCAGCTTTTTATACCGGGCAGCTTCCTGCGCCGCCAGCCCCGCGTTATTTTTATAATTATCAATAATATCCTGTTCCATGCCCTGAATAAAAATCAGGCTAAATAACCACTAATATTTTAAATTACCGTTTATTTGTTTTTTATGAAAATAACTTTCCTCACCGTTGGCAAAACCGAAGACGCTTATTTAAAAGAGGGCGTTGATAAATACGTAAAACGCCTGAAGCATTACACCCGGCTGGAACTGGCAGACCTTCCCGAACTAAAAAACACCAAAGCCTTAACGGAGCAGCAGCAAAAAGCAAAAGAAGCGGAGCTGATATTGAAAAAAATATCGCCCACAGACTATGTTGTACTGCTTGATGAAAAAGGAACAGAATTATCATCCAAACAATTTGCCGCCTATTTGGAAAAAAGATCATTAAGCACTGCCGCAAGCCTGGTATTTGTAGTTGGGGGGCCGTATGGATTTGACCGGTCGGTTTACGACCGGGCCAACGACCGGCTATCACTATCACAAATGACCTTTTCGCATCAAATGATACGGTTATTTTTTACCGAGCAGCTGTACAGGGCTTTTACTATATTGAAGGGTGAGCCTTATCATCATGAATAAAGGCATGTGGTTGAACGCGCGCCGGTTACTCACCCCGCGGCTCTTCGAGCGCGACCCTCTCTCCGGCAAGCCGGAAAGAGGGTTGGGATTTTTTTTAAATTAAATGCTCTTTTATTTTATTTAAAACTGCTTGGGTGTCATTTAGTATATGCTCGTTTTCAAACCTGAGAATGGTGAGGCCTAAAGCTGTTAATACTTCGTCGCGGTTTTTATCATATTCCTTTTTTAGCAAATGAATAGGGCCGTCTGCTTCTATCACTAATTTTGCTTTATAACAATAAAAATCAGGAATATAATATCTATTGTAACCAAATGCTGAAACACAAATTGGATATTGTCGAAGAAACTTATGCATAACTAACTTCCTGTTTCTCAAATGCTCCCACAATACTTTTTCAGCAGATGTTTCCCGCTGCCTTAACTCACGGCAAAACTCGATGATGGATTGCATAAACCAAGATAAAATAATTTTTTTAGAAAATCGCAACCCTCTTTCCCGCTTGCGGGAGAGAGGGTGATCGAGCGTAGCGATGATCGGGTGAGTAATCGCCGCCATGCTTAACAGCCTACTTCAAATCCGGCAACCTATCGATCTTCACGATCTCCATATTCCTATAATAAGCCTCACCGCCTTCTGACTGTAATTGAATTTTACCCTTAACCAGCGGTGTTTCGGTAATTATGTAGGCGCCCGGCGAGCCGGTTCTTATTAAGGATCGCGAATTTTCTAATACCATTACCACGTGGCCGTTCACTACATGGATGCTTTTATCGCCGAAGCAATACAGATCGAACGTGTTCCATTCGCCTGACGGTTTTTCATAATCGCCCGAATTGGTGCAACTGTTGGTGGGCGTGCCCATCGCGGCGAAATGTGTCAACGGCGACGCCGGATCATATATCCATTTTGATCTTTTGCTGGTATCGATCTTGCGGGCATGAATATCAGCGCCGACACTGGTAAAGGCGTAATAATGGCCCAGGTTCTTCTCCTCGGCCTGGAAATTATGGCCGCTCATCCAGGCGGTCCAGAACTGGCCCTGCGGGTCGTGGGCATGGTATACCATACCGCCATCGCGT
The DNA here is from genome assembly GCA_013288485.1 of Bacteroidota bacterium. Lineage (GTDB taxonomy): Bacteria > Bacteroidota > Bacteroidia > Sphingobacteriales > Sphingobacteriaceae > Mucilaginibacter. The sequence goes on along the minus strand of JABDBW010000046.1, from coordinate 5,427 downwards.
GCGCCTTTGGGTTTGGGTTCATATTGTTTTGTGCCCCATTTAAATTCTATTCTTAAATGATAATTGCCATATTCTTCCTTGGTGCTCAACCCGCCGTATATCTCGCCAGAAATGTGCAGAACAGGCTTGCCGTCAACCATTTCAGTGGTAAAAACGTGCAGCGGATCGTTATTTAAACCCAGCGGTATGCCTTTCATGCCATCACCTTTGGGAACGCCCGGCAGCGAGGTAAGGCTGGTATGCGGAACACCGATAAAGATGTCGAAGTTTTTAAGGTCTTTAGTAAACAAGGGTGTCCACTTGTCGGTTTGGGCCGATGAATGGAGCGTTGCTAAAAGAAGCAACGCGCTTAAAATTGATAATGGTTTCATTTGGGTTTGGATTGGTTGTAACGAATATAGCATTTTTTAGACTTACAACATTCTACAGACAACAGGGGAAAGTCAGAACTAACCTGGAAAACTGTTTTACTTAACTTTAAATACTTTACTTAACTTTGTATATGCAAACTACAGTTCAAAATAAAAATATGTTATTGTCGGCATTGATTGATAATAAACAGAAAATAAGATCATTTGGCGTTACAAAGCTTAGTGTTTTTGGTTCGTTTATTACCGGCAACGTAAAGCCGGATAGTGATGTTGACTTTTTGGTTGAGTTTGAACCCAAGCAGAAGAATTACGACAATTTTATGGAATTGTCTTTTTACCTGGAAGATTTGCTGGGCAGAAAAGTTGAACTGGTTACCGCTCAGGGTTTAAGTAAACATATTGGCCCTAATATCCTAAAACAGGCAGAATATGTTGCCATCTGAGTTAGAATTATTAAAACATATATTAGATGAAATATCCTTTGTTTTGAAGGCTACCGCCGGAAAAGATAAAGAAACTGTTATTGATGACCCTGTATTATCAAGGGCAGTAATAAGAAGTTTAGAAATAATCGGCGAAGCTTGCACAAAGTTAGACCCTGATTTTAAAGCTGTTCATCCCAATATCGAATGGCGAAAAATGAGCGGTACCCGCAATCGTCTCATACACGATTATTTTGGTGTAGATTATGATATTGTATGGGATATTATTATTAATAAACTTCCGGTTTTGAGTGATGGCATCGCAGAAATTATTGATGAATATCCGCAATAGTTAGTTAAACTTCGTAAACCTGCCTTTCTATTTCAGTCCGCCTCGAAGGATGAATTTTTTTCCAACAAGACGCGTCTTGTCGGCACTTTCGCGCGGAACAAATTTCTCGACGCGGTTGTTGAATACCTCCACCACATAAAGATTGCCCGCCGAGTCGACATCGATCGTATGGGGGTCGTCAAAATTACCGGGCCCCCTGCCATACATACCCCAATAGGTGATGAGCTTGCCGTTGAGGTCGAATTTGGCAATCCGGTTACCGGCCCCGGAGACGAGCCAAAGCGTTCCGTCGCGCATCATCAAAAAATGGCTCGGGTTAGGAATGTTCGGCCATTGGTCGAGAAAAGTCCCGTCTTCGCGGAATATCTGGACCCTGTTGTTGCCACGGTCGGCAACATAGATACGGTGTTGCGCATCAACGGCGATGTCGTGGATCAGGATGAATTGCCCGGGGCCGTTACCTTTGGTGCCCCATTCCATGAGGTATTTTCCGTTTTTGTCGAATTTCACCACGCGGGTGTTATGATATCCATCCGTCACGTAGAAAGACCCGTCAGGCATGATAAATAAGGATGACGGCCAGTTGAAATGGCTGTGGTCCGTCCCCGGCACGCCTTTTTCGCCAATTCGAAGCACCAGTTTCTTGCCGTCGTTAGTGAATTTGAGAATTTGGTCGCCCTCGCGGTCCACCACCCATACATGCCGCTCCCGGTCACGCGGATCTAATACGACACTGTGCGGGAGCATGACATCATTGTTCCACTGGCTCCAATCTTCAACCACTTTGCCGTCTGCATTCAGGACCAGGATAAGGTGCTCGTGGGTCGGGTTCAGGATAGGCGGCGGTGTGAAATTACGCACCGGGTTCAACGTCGCGCCATCGGGCCCCAGGATCAGCGATCCCGGTTCCGTAATTTGCTGACCCGAAGAAACAACGAATATCCGGTTGGGGTTGTCAACCGCCACGCCCGTTACGGGCTGATTCCAGTTTTCGACACCCGGCTTGAACCAGTTCTCGACAACACGGTACGGGCCTGTGGCATCCAGGCCGCCTTTTTCGCGCGTGGCTTGTTGCGCCATTGCTGGCAGCGTAAAAGCCAGTAACGCGGCAACGCAACGTAAAGCGCTAAAAATTGATAATAGTTTCATTTGGGTTGAATTGGTTATAACGAATATAAGGATTTTTAGACTTACGAAATTTTTGTTTCATCTTGTTACATTCTGCTAAAATTGTCAATTTTTATAATTAATTGTTTATCAAAAAGTTAAATACTAATTATCCATAAAAACACTGACGAATACGTCGTTACATCTTGTTTCATTCTGTTTCACCCTGTTTTGGCAAATTGTTGTATTTCAATTAATTAACTCAAAATCTTGTTTCACGTGTTTCATTTGTTTCACACTCGCGTGAAACAAAACACTTGCATATCCCTGCCTGCGGCAGGCAGGCACGCATCTGCATATCTGCACATCCCCAAACCATCACATCCAAAAAATGTTATTACTTTTGGACCTGTTAAAAAACACACGATTTGGACAAAGAACTAGTACGCCATTTTATTGATATCGCCCTTAAAGAAGACGTAGGCGACGGCGACCATACCTCGCTGGCCACCATCCCCGAAGGTACAACCGGCAAAGCCAAGCTATTGGTTAAAGACTATGGCATCATTGCCGGCGTTGAGCTGGCCGAATACATTTTCCACCGGGTCGATAAGGGCCTGAAACTAACCGTATTCATAACCGATGGCACCGAGGTTAAGCCAAAGGACATTGTATTCGAGGTGGAAGGCAGCGTGCACAGCATATTGGTAGCCGAGCGCTTGGTATTGAATTGTATGCAGCGTATGTCGGCCATTGCCACCAAAACCGACCAGGTTGTCGATCTGCTAAAAGGTACCAATACCCAGGTGTTGGATACCCGCAAAACTACTCCTGGTATGCGTTACCTCGAAAAATGGGCCGTGCGCATAGGTGGTGGGGTTAACCACCGTTTTGGTTTGTATGATATGATACTGATCAAAGACAACCATGTAGATTATTCGGGCGGCATAAGCAGAGCGATAGAAAACACGCGACAGTACGTAGCCAATCAAAACAAAAAACTCGCCATCGAGATCGAAGTACGCAACATGGACGAACTGGAAGAAGTTTTGCAAACCGGCGGCGTTGACCGTATATTGTTGGATAATTTTAACTTCAACGATCTGCGGCAGGCCGTGAATATGATAGGGGGCCGGTATATTACTGAAGCATCGGGCGGTATTACGGTTGATAATGTACGCGAGTATGCCAATTGCGGGGTCGACTATGTATCCATAGGCGCCCTAACCCATTCTGTTACCTGCCTCGACCTCAGTTTAAAGGCGGTTAAAGCGGCCTGATCTTTTAAATTGTTCTTATTATTGTTTAATTTCAAAGTTTTAGGTGATACATATAAATAGGATTAAACTTGTTAGTACAATTATCAATTTATAATATTGCGCTGATATGATAACCCCACTCTCCATCACGGCGCTTATATTAGCTTATTTATGCGGTTCAATTCCTACCGCGGTATGGATAGGCCAGGCATTCTTCAATATAGATGTGAGGGAGTATGGCAGCGGAAACGCCGGTGCAACCAATACTTTCAGGGTATTAGGCAAAAAAGCCGGGATACCCGTAATGCTACTCGATATTTTAAAAGGCTGGACAGCCACTAACCTGGCCTTTATGATCGGTATAACCACTACCGGGGCATACCACTCTGTACCATTTACTAATTACCAGCTTGCTTTAGGCATTGCCGCGGTTATGGGGCACCTGTTCCCGGTATTTGCAGGCTTTAGGGGCGGTAAGGGAATAGCCACGCTGTTCGGGATGATATTGGCTGTTAATTTACCGGCGGCTTTGTTATGCGTATCGGTATTTATAGTGGTGCTGCTCATTACCCGGTATGTATCGTTAGGTTCAATTATGGCAGGGTTTACTTACCCCATTGGCGTAACCTTTATTTTCCCTACTTATATTAAATCGGTTATTATTTATGGGATGTGTATGTGCCTGCTGATATTGGTGACCCATCAAAAAAATATAGAGCGCCTGCTGAAAGGCAGGGAATCGAAAGTTAATTTCTTCAAGAAAAAGCCGGTTAACTACGCGGAGCAGGCTGACCCAGAACTTCAAGAATAGCCTTTGCCTTTAACAGGCATTCTTCATACTCCTTTTCGGCATCGGCATGATAGGTAATAGCGCTGCCAGTTTGGAACGACAAATACTTTTCTGTTGAATTATATAATAAGGTCCTGATCACTACATTGAGATCAAAATCATTATCAGGGCTAAAATAGCCTACGGCCCCCGAGTATACACCACGCCTGCTGCGCTCATATTGCTCCATCAGCCGCATTGAACTGATCTTGGGTGCGCCTGTCATGCTTCCCATGGGGAAAGTGTTGCGTATAGCCTGAACGGCTGAAATTCCATCCTGCAACTCACATGCAATGGTCGATATCATTTGGTGTACCTGGTTAAAGGTATAAATGCCGAATAATTCTTCGGTTTTAACCGTACCGGGTTTTGCTGATCTTGTAAGGTCGTTACGTACCAGGTCCACTATCATTACATTTTCCTGTAGTTCTTTGGCGTGGTTGCGTAGTTCTTGTTTAATGGCTTCATCCTCCTTGTCGCTGCCGCCTCTTTTGGCTGTTCCCTTAATAGGCTGCGATACCAGTTTATTGCCGCGTTTGGCCAAAAAACGTTCGGGCGACGCGCAAAGGACATAATTATCATTCCATTTATAAAATGCGGCAAATGGGGTGGGCGATATGCGGTTAAGCTGTAGAAAAATGGCAACCGGATCTATCTCCGCGTTATCCGCAAAAAATTCCTGGCAAAAGTTGGTTACATAAATATCGCCCCGGCTGATGTGTTCTTTAATTTTGGCGGCTGTATTTAAATATTCCGCCTTACTAAAACGCGATCGCAGGTTGATATCGCCCGGTTTTGAAACGGCGGGTATTTGCTGGTCTATATACTTAAAAGCGGCATCGGCGTCGTCAGAAACAATTTCAACCTCGTTGCCCTTAATTAATATTAAATGCTTTGGCGCGAAAAAATACAGGTCAGGAAAATGAAGATGATCCGGGTTTGCAGAGGATAAGTTCTCTGTTTCATTCTTAAGGTCATAACTCAAAAAACCGGTTAACCACCCAGGGTTTTTTTCGCGAAACTTTTCCAGTTCCTCAAAAGCCGACCCGGTGCCGGCGGTAATAGAATCTTTAACACCGGCGGCAAT
>JABDBW010000045.1 GCA_013288485.1 Bacteroidota bacterium | reverse complement strand
GGGCTTTTTCATGGATAAATTTTTGAAGCATTTTTTTCCGAACGATTCCCTGGTATTTTCTTTCTGCGGTATAATTCTCATCTATTACCTTTTTGAGTTATTTTCGCGGTTGCAGCTGCAGGAACTGCCCACCTTACGCGTACAACCCTATTTGCAGCTTCCCATTAAACGCGATACCATTGTTGGATACCTGGCGCTAACCGCCATGTTCTCGGTATTTAATTTATGGCCCGTTATACTTTTCTTCCCGTTTATTTTTAAAGTAGTACTGCATGATGCGGGGGGAACGGTTGCGCTGGCATTTATCATATCTATTTTCGGCATCTCTATTTTTAATAATTACCTGGCGCTGTACATTAAGCGCAAAGCAAACTTAAACGGCTGGATATTTTTAATGGTGGCCGCCGTAATGGTATTGATCGGGCTGTCCGATTTTATGTGGCACCTCATTTCAATCCGCAACATATCGTACCTGTTTTTTGGTAATTTAATACATCACCCTGTTTTGGCGCTGGTACCTGTGTTGTTGGGTGCAGGCATGTTTTATTTGAACTTCATCTACCTCAAACAAAATCTTTACCTCGAAGAGTTAAGCGCCAAAAAAGATAAGTATAAAAGCAGCACCGAGTTTCCTATACTCAGCTACTTCGGCGCTACCGGCGACCTGGTTGCCAATGAGATCAAGCTAATGCTGCGTAATAAACGCCCGCGTTCCTCATTGGTGATGTCGCTGCTTTTCCTGTTTTACGGGTTAATATTTTATGGTAAGCCGGGGTTAAAAGACAGCGACGGGTTTAAAGTTTTTGTAGGTATGTTCATGACTGGGTTTTTTATTATCAGCTACGGACAGTTTATGTATAGCTGGCAGGCCTCGCATTTTGATGGTTTGATGGTTAGTAAGGTAAACTTTACCAATTTTTTAAAGGGTAAGTATTTATTATTCACCGTCGCGTCAACTGCGGCATTTTTGCTGACTATCCCTTATGTATATTTTGGTTGGCACGTATTGCTGATACACTTTATAATGTACCTGTGGAACTTGGGCGTAAGCGTTACTATTGTATTATATTTTGCCAACCGAAACGCCAAACGGATAGACCTGAGCAGGGGGGCATCATTTAACTGGGAAGGTGTGGGTGCGTCGCAGTTGTTAATAGGCTTGCCGTTGTACATTACCCCTTATATTATTTACCTGCCATTCGCCATTATAAAGCATTCAGGGCTGGGCCTTGCCGCAATAGCCGTAATAGGTATAGCAGGCATACTTACCCGCAACTACTGGATACAAGTATTAGAAGCCGATTTTTACAAACGAAAATTTAAAATAACCGAAGGTTTTAGAAACAAGTAATAATGATACAGATAAAAGATCTAAAGAAAGTTTATAGCGGCGTTATTGTTGTAAACATTCCGCAACTGGAGATAAGGAAAGGTGAAAGCGTTGGTTTGGTAGGCAATAACGGCGCGGGCAAAACTACCCTGTTCCGTATGATACTGGACCTGATACGTCCCGAAGCCGGCGAAGTACTATCGAACGATGAGCCTGTTGCGGGTCACGAACACTGGAAAAACTATACGGCCTCGTACCTCGATGAAGGCTTTTTGATAGATTACCTTACCCCCGAAGAATATTTTTATTTTATTGGCGGCCTGCACCAGCAAACCCGCGCGCACGTGGATGATTTTTTAGCCGGGTACGCCGATTTTTTTAACGGTGAAATATTAAAGAAAGGCAAATATATCCGCGACCTTTCAAAAGGCAACCAAACTAAGGTGGGCATTGCTTCATGCTTGTTGCAGCAGCCGGAGTTTTTAATGCTTGATGAACCTTTTGCCAACATTGACCCTACCACCCAGTTCAGGTTAAAAAACATATTGAAGGATGTAAATAAAAAGGGAGTGACCACCCTTGTTTCGAGCCATGACCTTAATCATATTACCGATGTTTGCGACCGTATATTATTAATGGAAAAAGGAAAGATAATTAAAGATATAGCCACCAGTTCATCAACCCTGGCCGAGTTGGAACAGTATTTCGCTATCGGTGAAACCAGTGTACCGCCGGAAGCTAAAGTTGATGAGGAAGAAAATCATTAAGTTAAGCAGAACGCTTTTACGTTACTTATCAGCGTTTTTAACCGCTGTTACCAGTTTATCAATTTCGGGCCCCTTATCAAATGCTTTTGCCAGTTTGCCGTTGCTGTTATAAATGGCAATGTAAGGTGTTGTTTGCACATTAAAATAATTTTTTACCACAAAGGTATAACCCTCGGTACCCACGGTTATATTGGGGTATTTTTTCAGACCGTAATCGCGGACGAAATCCTTGATCGCCCTTATATCAAAATTTGCGGACCAAGTGATCATTACTATCTGGGTATCGCCAAGCTCTTTTATTTTGGGCTTCATTTCTTCGGTTAAATGCTGGCAATGCGGGCAATCGGGCGAAAAATAAATAAGCATTAATTTCCGGTGCTTTTTCAAGTTGGCAGGAGTGGCATAGTTACTGTCGGTTGTTAATATGCGGTATGCCGGTATGCCGGTGCCAATTTTTACGGGTTGTTCGGGGTTGTTTGCCACAGCTTGCGCCTGGCCGCCTAAAGCCGTTATCAAAAGGCTAAAAAATAAGATCAATTTTTTCATCGGTATAAATATAAATAATATTAAGCTTCCAGCATTTCCATTTGCCAGGTTAGGTGTTCTTCTGTTATGGGGTATAACGTATTATTACGTATGGCATGATATACCGCGTAAAATAAATTCGAATAATCTCCTTTTAACGATGGAATAAATTCTATACTTTTTTCACCGTCGGCACCAACGGTAACCAGCCTGCCTTCGCTGGCGGGGGGTTCAATGCCATAGGCATCATCGGTGGGCAGCATACCCTTATCCAGCTGCGCCTCCTGCACATCAACCCGGTATTTACTATAGCTGCCCAACGCGCCATGCACCGTAAATGCGGGCAACGGGTCGGCGATCAGCAATCCCGAGGTTAAATTAACCACCAAACCGCCCGGGTAGGTTAAACGGTAATTCACATAATCGGGTACTTCGGAGTTTTCGCGTTGTATGGTAATAAATTTATCAAACAATAATGGCCGCCCAAATAAATGTATGGCCTGGTCGGTCAGGTGCGGGCAAAGTTCGTACACTATTCCGTTTATGGGTGTATCTTTAGTTTCTTTAAACGGCTTAACGCTCAGTTCGGGCTTATAGCGGTCGTACCTTAAATTTACTTCGGCCAGTTTACCCAATCTTCCACTTTCAATAATGGCTTTAACCGACAGGAAATCACTGTCCCACCGCCTGTTTTGATAGGCCATCACTTTGCGGTTGTTTTCACGGGCCACCTCATATAGTTCTTTGATCTGGGCGGCATTACCCGCGGCGGGTTTTTCTATCAGCACATGCTTGCCTGCCCGCAACGCCTGTTTGGCGAAGTCAAAATGCGTAAAGTTGGGTGTATTAACAATAACGAGCTCAATTTCGCTGTCGTTCAGCAATTCATCAACCGAGTTATAGCTCACAATATCAGGGTAAGCGGCGGCCATCTTTTTTTGGTGCCGCTCAACTACGGCCTTCAGTTTAAACTGCGGGTTAGTGCTTAAAAACGGCGCGTGGAATATCCTTCCCGACATGCCGTAGGCCATTAAACCGGTTACTATAGGTGATGACATATTTATGTGAAAAAGCCGAAAATATTGTTTTAATCAGGCTTATGCAAAAATAGCTTTATAAATTAACTATTTCATGCTGTCGTGTATCGCGTCAATATCATCCAGGTGACGCTTTATGGTAAGTATATTTTTGTTGGCGAATGCTTTTATGTCCTTATCATCGGCATGTTTGGCAACGCCCTGGAAAATGTCGTAAGCTTTTTTATAATCTGTTTTTGATTTGCCCAGGTAAGCGTTATCAAAATCCCTGCCCGATCTTTTCGCCAGGCTGTTGATGGCTTGTTGGTCGGCCGTGGTAACAGAATCAACCAGGGTTATTTTCTTTGCTTTGGCAAGGGCAGCCAGGCGCAGTTTACCTCTTGTAATATCTTTCACCATCATGGCGCCAAAGTTTTTTATTCTTTTATCCTGTCCCTGTTGTTTGGCCAGCTTGCCTAACTGTATTTCGGCAATACAAGCCGCGTATATATCGGTAATAAATTTTATATCATCTTTATCAATCGGAACGACTACCTTTTTTAAGGTATCAGCAGCCATATTCACCGTATCATCATCGGCAGCCCCTGTGTTTTTTGCAGGGTGGCAGGCTTGTAATAAACAAACTGAAAGTGCTGCATAAAGGAACAGCGTTATATTTTTCATTCTACACCAACAATTCAGGTTAACAATTGATTGATTAAAATTACGGTTTAATTAGGTTAATTAAACGGTTTGAATAAACTTTTCTTATTTTTGGCTAAATAAAACAGATAGTAACATGAACTTTCCCGCTGAACTAAAATACACTAAGGACCACGAATGGATTAGAATAGAAGGCAATAGCGCTTATATAGGCATTACCGAATTTGCACAGCACGAATTAGGCGATATTGTTTATGTAGATATTCCTTCGGTGGGTAAAGTGGTAGATAAAGAACATGTTTTTGGCACTGTTGAAGCAGTTAAAACAGTTTCGGACCTGTTTATGCCCGTTACCGGAACTATAACAGAAACAAATCCGTTATTAGACAGCCAACCCGAACTGGTTAATACCGACCCGTATGGCGATGGCTGGATGGTAAAAATAACCATTAAAGACCTGGCTGATATTAATTCGTTGTTATCTGCCGAGAGCTATACATCAGTTATTGGCAAATAAATAAAGAAATTTCATCTTTAACCATGTTAAAAAACAGGTTCCTTATAGCTTTAGTATTATTTTCAATGAGTTTTTCCGCCTGCGGAATTTTTCATAAAAGCTGCAATTGCCCGCATTTTGGGGAAATAAAAACGCCGCCAAAGGCAGCATCGCCGCATAACGTATAATTTTGGGTGTCAAGTCAATAGTCTTTAGTCGGAAGTAATAAGTCGAATTTTGTCGTTTTCTTTACTTGGGACTTAAGACTTTCGACTTGGAACTAAGGGGCAACACGACACCATCCCTTACTCCTTAGGCTCAAACAGCAGGGTTATCATTTTGCTTTCATCAAATATCTCGTTGCTTATCTCCTGCAGTTGTTCGGCAGTTACGTTGTTTATTTTTTCAAAAAGCTGCGGCAGGGTATCCACACAATTAAAATCGAGTAAGCTCTTTGCCATTGATATGATCAGGCTCATGCGGTTCTCTTCGGCTAAAGCTATCTGGCCAATAAATTTTTGCTTTGCCTGGTGCAGTTGCAAAGTACCCAGCTGTTGGTCGCGCAATTTTTTCAATTCTTTATGCACCAGCCTGGCGGCTTTTTCGGTCTTTTCAGTATCGGTACCAAAGTAGATGGAAAAAATTCCGGTATCGGTTAACGGCGTATAGTTTGATTCGATAGTATAAGCAATACCATGCTTTTCGCGTATTTCCAGGTTCAGCCTGTTACTCATGCCTATGCCGCCCAGCAGGTTGTTCAGCAGTAAAAGCCCTGTTTTGCTTGGGTGCGATGAAGAATAAGCCTGGTTACCTATTAAACAATGCGTTTGCGAAATGGGCTTATGCACAATATGCCGCCCGCCGTTATTAGCAGAAGGGATCTCCCTGCTTTTTTTAGCATAATTTGGTGCGAGATTTCCAAAATATTTATCCGCCAGTTTTATAACCTTTTTAAACTGGTAATTACCAAAAACGGCAAATACCATTTCGGCGGTATTATAATTGGCAGCTATAAACTGCTTCATATCGGTACGGCTTAATGCACCGACAGTTTCGGTTGTACCTAATATGTTTTTACCTATGGGGTGGCCCTTAAACAGCAGGTCTTCAAAATCATCCTGTATGGCTTCTTCGGGTTGGTCAAGGTATGAGGCTATCTCATCCTGTATTACCCCCCGTTCTTTTTCCAGCTCCTCCTCCGGGAAGGTGGAATGAAAAAAAATATCCTCAAACAAGTCGATCGTACGCTCTAAATACGGATTTAGCAGCGAGGCGTGTATGCAGGTGTATTCCTTGGTGGTGTAGGCGTTCAGGTCGGCGCCTACCAGTTCCAGCCGGTTTAATATCTGGGTGGTATTGCGGCGTTCGGTTTCTTTAAATAATAAATGCTCAATAAAATGCGCCAGCCCCTCCTGGTGTTCCGGCTCATCGCGCGAGCCGGCATTCACCAGCAAACAGCAATGGGTTATTGCCGATGGCGCGTATTTATACATTATCCTGATGCCATTGGCTAAGGTGTAGAGCTGGTAATCCATCATAAGGGGTAAAGATAGAAATTATGCGGTATGGTTTTGGCCGCCCGGGAAATCCATCTGTTGTTAACATACTATAACACAAAAGACCGTCTCAAAAGTCCTTATTACAAAAACAGGGCGAAATATTATTTGAGATCTCCGTGTACTTTGTGCCTTTCTTCGCGTCCTCTGTGGTTAAATTAACCGCAAAGGGCGCGGAGGTTTACACAGAGGGCACTAAGGTTTCATAGAGTCGAAATAATATTCTGTTTAACTTAGGTGAGTTTTACTTTCGATACAGCCTCATTTGCATCCTGATAGCTATCGGAACCTCACATTTGCCTATCTTTGAAACAATGATCTTCCTTACTTTCTTTCTCGGGCTTATAGCCAACTTTATAGGTTACATACCGCCCGGGAATATTAATTTAACGCTGGTGCGCATCACTATAAACCGGGGATTAAAACAGGCTCTGCAATTTATTACCGCGTTCTCCTGCATTGAGTTTTTCTTTACCTTCTTTATTATGCACGCGGCGAAGTGGCTGTCAGCACAGGTTAAGCTTGATGTGATCATTGATTGGGTAATGACTGCTTTGTTCCTGGTTTTAGGGGCCGTTACCTGGCTGCACCGCAAAAAACCACCCAACCCCCATTATGCCGAACACGACAGTATTAGGTACGGCATCCTGCTGGGCTTTGTAAACCCCATGCAGATCCCTTTCTGGATCATAACCGGCACCTACCTCATCACACATGAATGGATACTGACCGGCAATTTCGCCTTTGTAATATTCAGTTTAGGTTCGGCAGGCGGGGCGTTTTTATGCCTGTTGCTGTACGCCCGGTTCGCGCGGTATATACAAAGTAAATTCGCGCTGAGCACAAGAATGATAAATACCGGTATCGCTATTTTGTTTTTCGCTTTCGCCGGATACCATGTGGTGAAAAGGGTTTATTTGGCGGTGGCGCCGAAGCAGAAAACCGCTATAGCTTTATGGTATTCCGTTAGAAAAGATCTGAATGACTGCCGGCCCTTACCAATATGATCTCGTTTTCTGCGGTAATTTCGATTCATATGATCAATAAATCGCCCTTAACATGGCATTCCCAATTGTCTTTATAGTTTCCGGATAATTTATGAGCACGAAATTTTGAGGGAAGACCTGCTGTACCTTTTAAGGCCAATTCGTTTTTGAGAAAACTGTGAATAAGACTAAAATCTTTTAAAGATCGCTTTTTGATCAGCTTTAAATCTTTTTCAAACCTATTGGTAAAACTTAAAGCGTACATTAAAGACTTTTGAAGAACAAATCAAGATTTTCGATCTTTTTGGTTTTTCCCGATCGGGCATCGGCGATAGCCTTTTTTGTAACACTATTCGGTTGCGCATGTTCTTCAACAGCTTTAATGATTTTGCCATTAAGCCTTTCCGCAAGCTTTTCGAACAAGTCCCGGTCTTTATCTGGTATTTGTATGGTTAAAGTTGTCATGGCATTTTTAAGTAGATTTTATCCATCCGCTTTAATACAAATTTAGGCAAATTTTTCTTAAAGTGTGAATAGGGTACTTATCTTTTAGCTTAGAAAGTTGCGCGCTGTGATGCGATTACTTGTTTATGCAATTTAATAAACCTTAGACTCTTTAACCTTTTGATCTCTTACCCTTCAAATTCCAAATCTTCTCCGCTTTGCGGCCAATGAGCCAGAACGAAGCGGCCAGTATGGCAAAGAATAGCGTTTTGTTGGTATTGTCCCAAAAGTATTCGAAGTATTTGGTGTAGATAAAAATTATAAGGAAAGTTATGCCAAACTCGCGCGCTATATCGTCTTTGTTTTTTAAGCCATACACCAGGAAACCTGCGGCGGTACAGGCCGAAATTATCCCCCAATAAAACAAACTTATCTGTTTTACCGGGTACCATTTGTTAAGATCGCCGTAGTTGCCAAATATGGTTAATAACCAAAGCGACAGGAACAAATAAAGCAGGCCCACCACGTAGGTGTATTCCCAGAAATGCGCGAACCATTTGCGATTACGCAATATATGGCAAACGCTAACCAGCACTACGCCAAAAAGCACAAACCGCAACGGGTAATTCATGCCTAAAAAGTAATCGTGCCAGCGGGTTTGGTAGCCTGTTTCTGTGCCGAACCAGCTCCCCAGCGAAACAAGGGCAAACAGCCAGATCAGCTTCGAATTCATGCGCCAGCCTAAAAAACCGTACACAAAAACCGAGAGTAAAAAAAGCAGGGAGTAATGGCCCGAACCGTCATCAAAAGTTTTACCCAAATAGGCAATGCAGCAGGCCGTAAACAATATGCCGGTAAAAATAACAGCCTCATTACTGAATATTTTTTCGGGGTGATGACGTTCGCGCCACCGGCCCCAATAAAAAAGAAAAGCGGCCATTACTGCGGAAACAATACTGATGATAATATCGGGTGTGTAGTAAAGTTGTTTGAGCCAGTTGATGACCGCGTCGTTAGCTATCAAAAAGGTAAAGGAAACGCCGCCGCATATTAAAGCTATCCAAAACGAATATTTGGCCAGCCGCATCCAGTCGAACCCTTTAACCTCATACGATTTACGCAATGTTTCGGCCTGTTCGGCGCTTACCAGGCCATCCTTTTCCCATTGCGTAATGGCGCTGTTTAAAAATTCGCTTTCGCCCTTATCTATGTTGAGTTTGGACATGATGGTTGATAGTTCATAGTTCATGGATCATAGATGACCCATGAACCATATTATACAAAGTTAACAAATCAAACCATGAACTATCAACTATGATCTATGAACCCAAAAGCCGCATCACATCTTCCTTATCCTTCCCTATCTGCGTTATTAATTCATCGAGATTTGGAAATTTAACATCATGACGCACAAAATGGATAAATGCCATGCGGATGGATTTTTTATAAACATCCTGGTCAAAATCAAACAGGTTAACCTCAATGCTATGCCTCATGCCGTTAATTGTAGGGCGGTTGCCAATGTAGGCCATGCCATTATATTCGCCCTCGGCTACCTGCACCTTAACGGCGAATATGCCATCGTGCGGAATAAGTTTATATTGTTCTTCTATCACAATATTTGCGGTGGGGTAGCCTAATTGACGGCCTACCTGGTCGCCGTGCACTACTTTGCCGGTAATAAAAAACGGGTAACCCAAAAAGGTATTGGCTACCTCAATTTCGGCATTTAATAACGCTTCGCGGATGCGGGTGGAGCTGATGGCTACATCATTTATATCCTGCTCGGGTATTTCAATAACTTCAAAGTTGTAAACGGGGGCAAATTGCAGCAAGTCGTTAAGGCCGCCCTGTCGGTCCTTGCCAAAACGGTGGTCGTACCCTATCACTATTTTTTTGGTGCCTATTTTGTTCACCAAAATATCGCGTATATAATCTTCGGCGCTCTGGTTTGAAAAATCGCGCGAAAATGGGGTGATAATTAAATGATCTACACCCAATTCTTCCAGCAAAGCAGCCTTTTCATTCATAGTATTAAGGAGCTTCATGCTTTCATCCTCCGGGTGTAATATCATGCGCGGATGCGGGAAAAAAGTTAATATAACCGTTTCACCGCCTACTTCAGCGGCCAGTTCTTTAATGCGCGATATAATTTTACGGTGCCCCAAATGCACCCCGTCAAAAGTGCCGATGGTAACCACCGCGTTTTTTACGGGCTTAAATTCATCTATATGATGGTATGTTTTCATTTAAGAGAGGTAAAAGGTGAAAGGTGAAAGGTAAAAGGTTTTAATATTTACCCTCAATTTCACAACTCAATAATTCAATCATTCATTCATTCAATAATTATTTTTTGTTCCCTTATCACATTCACTAGTTCCGTCACCTCCCAGGCATCTTTTACGTGATAATTGCCACTGCGGGTGCGTATTAGTTTGGACAGATAGGCGCCGTTGTTTAGCGCCCGGCCAAAATCATTCACCAGCGAGCGTATATAAGTACCCTTGCTGCATACTACCCTGAAATCAACTTCGGGCAATTCTATGCGGGTTATTTCAAATTCGCTTATGGTAACATGGCGCAGCCGCAGTTCCACTTCCTCGCCGCGGCGGGCCTTTTCGTACAGGCGTTCCCCGTCAATTTTCACTGCAGAGTGTGCGGGTGGGTATTGTTGTATATCACCGGTAAATTGTTTACAGGCATTACGTATTTCCTGCTCGGTGAGGTTGCCTGTATCAAAAGTTTCATCCACTTCTGTTTCCATATCATACGATGGGGTAGTTGCGCCCAATATCAGGGTACCGGTATATTCCTTTTCTTCGGCCTGGAAAGTGTCTATCTGTTTGGTCATTTTCCCGGTGCATATAATGAGCAGCCCGGTAGCCAGCGGATCAAGCGTACCCGCGTGCCCCACCTTTAATTTCAAAGGCTTGAACGAATTGCGCAGCTTGCCTACCACATCAAAACTGGTCCATTTGTAGGGTTTGTTAACCAGCAGCAACTCGCCTTCGGCAAAGTTGAATTGTTTGGTTTTGGGTAGAGCGGTATTCAAGTTTGTTTGATTTGGTGCAAAGGTAGTAATAAAGGACTATGTTTTTGGCGTTTCCCGCCCATAGAGGCGGGCCGCGCTATCCGCTTATACGCGCACATGGCATTAGGCGCGAGGCCGGTATTCGCTACTATCGCTAACGCGGCCGGCGCTGTGTCTGAACCATGATTTGTAGGATTAGGCCGATTAGCCCGATGGTTTTTTAACCGCCAACCTTAACCGCGCGTCATTGCGAGGAACGAAGCAATCTCTTCACTTGCTAATCAAATAGGAAAATGCTGTTTGGTAGTTACAGGAAAGAGCGTGCTTCCTTTAAAACCTATTTATTTTCTAGAAGTGAAGGACTAAATCATTCTACCGCTTTTGCCCCTTGTTGGTGTTATCACCCAATGCCACGACTATTTATCCAGTTCGCCTATTAACTCAGAAATGGGCCTGATCAGTTCGGGATTTTTTTCTAAAGCATCCAAACGGGAATCTATGATATCTTTATGCCATTGAGGTAATTTGGAATCTAAGTGATCTATATCAGGGTATTTACTCTTTAATATTTCCCACTCTTTTATAGGTAACTGTACTGCTGTAACCTGCCCTTTTTCATTTGAAAGATATTGCACACTCATATTATCAAATTTAAATAATTATTATTAAAATATCAAAGCCCCCTGTGGGAAGTTTCTAACTCTGGCATGTGATCCACCTGGCGTGTTTTATCCCCCAGTTGGCCAAGTATACAGCATAAGCCAAAGCGTTGTGTACTTGCCTCAACTTTGGCATTTTAACTATTAAAAGCGTTTGGCAGCATTAATAAAAAAGGCATGGCCTGGTTATAATCAAGCTCATTATAAAATATACCCAGCCGGTTAAGATTTTTATAATAGTTATTAACGTTGGTATAATAGTTTAACTCGGTTTGCAGGTACCAGGCTTTACTGCCCAGTTTTTGGGCAATAAACCATTTTTCGAGCAAGCGCCCGGCGCGCCCGTTACCATCTTCAAACGGGTGTATGGCTACAAACAGGATATGGATAAATGATGCGAAATAAAAAACCTCGGCGCAGGTAAGCTGCCGGTTTTTTAGTATTTCTATGTCTTCCCAAAGCAAATCAAGTTGAATTTTTACCTGCCTGGGTGTTGCGGCTTCAAATTGTATGCGGCCGGTTTTATGCTCCATAACCACCATATTGCCTTTACGCAAAACGCCCTGCTTATTGGCAGGCAGCAGGTGGGCGGCAATTAATTTATGGACGGCTAAAAAATTGGCAGCCGTTAATTGGTTTTGCTGCGCAAACAGGTAGGCCCTGTACAGATCATCGGGTTTTTGTACCAGGTCGGGCTGATACTCCGTGTTCAGCATTTTATGTTTCAGGTAACTATCAATCTCCATTTGCTCGCCCTCAATGCGCGATGAGGCGATGGCCGATACCGATGTATAAAAACTAAACGTACCTGTTGATATTTCGGCATCTTTCAACTCATCAAAAGACGCTTCTAAATTACTATTTACCAGTTGCTGGTATTGCGCAAGCAGGGTAACGGGTATTATATTTAGTTGTATCATCCTATCGGGTATAGGTCAAATCTAATTAAAACTTTATGATGTAACACGCTACAATTTGAGCATAATTTTCAATAGTGATTTTGTTTCACTTAATCAAAATTGTTTATTTTATAATTCTTTGATTATCAACAATAATCAAAGAAACTAAGTATAAACTCACTGACGAATACGTCGTAACACCTTGTTTCATCCTGTTTCACTCTGTTTTTGCAAAGTGTTATTTTTCAATAGGTTAAGCCGAAATCTTGTTTCACGTGTTTCATCTGTTTCACACTCGCATGAAACAGAACAGTGCGCTACAACAACAATATATCTATCCTATGCGCATGTACCATCTCCAGCTTGGGCGACCACGCGAATATGGTAAACCGCCCATCCTGCGAAGCTACTAAAGCAATGGCATCGCGCTGGTCGTATATAAACTGCGCTGCCGCTAGGTGGCGCGTACCGCCGTTTTGGCCGGGATGCATGGGGGTTGGGGTACCGTCAACAACGGGTTCGGTGGTAATGATCTGGTCGACAGGCAGGCTCAACCCCGACCGCGCTATCTTCGCACCGAATGCCAGCAACTCATACTCGCGGTTAATAATGGTAGCGCCATCAACCGCGGTAAAGCCGCCAACAATGTCAACAGCCCGCAGCAGGGCCTCCTGCCAGTCGGTTTTTGAACGTTCGCCGTGCTCCTTTTTCATGAGTTTGGTAATGCCGGCAAACGCAGGGATGACCGGATAGGATATGGGATGTATAATAGACTTTTCCCATTCGTTCGAGTTATCCGGCACTATCAGTACCAACCCGCCCCGCCCATGCGCGCGCATAGATGCGGCCAGTTCAACCATAATATTTACCGAACCATCAGCAAACGGCAGGGGCATACCCAGCAGGGAATCGTATAAAGCCGGGCAGCTAAGCAGGCCGGTATTTTGCTCATCAATTATCTTTATTTCATCGCCGGTTAAAACGGCTATGTTCACAAATTTGCCAAAGCCATCGGTACGGCTATGCTTAACTACCAGTAAGCCGGGCTCAACCACCTCAAGCACAAAGCAAATGCCCGGTATGGCCAGGGTAGTGCCCCAAACATATAGCTCATCGTTTTCAAACCAAACGCCCAGGTGTATGCCGGGGCTCTCAACCGCCGGGGCAAGTTTGGTTAAGTTATTCGGGGTTAAGCGTATGCGGTTGCCGAATATCAGCGGCTGACTGGCCTGTGCGGGGGGCAGCAGCGCCAGCGATATTTTGGGCGCGTGGCCCTCTTCCTTGCGCAGGCTGGCCCAGAAGGTTACATCAATAATGGCTTCTATAACGGGCGCCTGCGGCTCGTGGGCAAGGTTGCTTGTGCCCTGCAAACGTGCCGACGCCAGGTGCCTGGCAAAATGCGCCTCGATGGTTGCAGCCACCATACGTGCAGCTATATAGGTTGGTTCTGATAGCATATTAAGTTCGTTTATAGCCGTTTCCATTTATTAATTCAAAAATATCCTTTAATGTTTAAAGGTTGTAACACGGGGAGGTAAAATTTGACCAGTTCTATAAATCATAGTTCAAAAAAAAAACTTTTATATTTACTACCAAGAATAACTAACCATGTCAAAAACCAAAATATTTTACACCTGCCTGGTACTATTATTACAGGCATCCCTGTTGTTCGCGCAAACCGGCCCGTACCCGCCCGCCGACCAGGTTGCCCGCGATTTCAAAGCGCTGTTAAACCGGCCGGTTGTTGATTTTAAACCAACATTCAGCACAATAAGAAATGATTCCATTAAAATAGAAAAGGGCTCCATTTATACCGAAGAAACAGAGAAAATGCCCATCCTTATTTACAAACCGGTAATAAAGGGGCAAAGCAAGTTCCCGGTAGTGATCTTCCTGCATGGTACGGGTGGTACTAAGGACGAAGGAGATATAAAAGCAATATTTACTCAACTTGCTAAGGCGGGTATTATGGGCGTGGCTATTGATGCGCGCTATCATGGCGAACGCGTTCCCGGCGGGGCGCATGGCAGCAAGGAATATACTGATGCCGCTTACCGAGCATGGAAAAATACTGACAAGACCCACCAGGAGCACCCGTTTTTATATGATACCGCTTTTGATCTTTGGCGTTTAGTTGATTATTTAGTTACCCGCCCTGATGTTAAAGCCGACCGCATTGGCATGGGTGGTATATCAATGGGTGGTATTGAAACATGGATGGCCGCTTCGGTTGATACGCGTATCAGGGTAGCGGTGTTGGGCATAGCGGTGCAAAGCTTTAAATGGTCGTTGGAAAATGATAAATGGCAGGGCCGCGCAGGCACTATTGGCGACGCGCATAAAAAAGCTGCCCGCGATATGGGCGATTCTACCTTAAATGCCCGGAATGTAAAAGCCGTTTGGGATAAAATATTACCCGGCATAACCGGCGAGTTTGATTGCCCCTCAATGATCCGCCTGTTTGCACCGAGGCCGCTGCTGATATTAAGCAAGGATAAGGACCCCAACAACCCCTACCCCGGCGCGCAGATAGGCTTTGCCGCGGCAACCGAAGCTTATAAGGCTCAAAGGGCACCCAATAACCTCAGCTTGGTTATACAGCCAAATTTAGGGCATGTTTTTAATGACGAAGATACCTGGATAAGTATTGCCTGGTTTGAGAAATATTTGTTGAATTAGTCAATTACCCGTCACAACTGCAACGATTTCAAATAGGCCTGCGCGTACGTCCCCCAGTTTTTCATGGCCGAGTGGAGCGTTTTTTGAAAGTCTTTTCCGGTTACAGCTTTCCCCTTTTTTGGTGGAACAAGCGTAATAGGAGGCGCAGTTGTTTCGGTTACTTTAGTAGCCAGCCAGCTTACATTTTCATGCGGCAGGGCTACCTGTAATATCATGCCGGGCAAACCGGTAAACGATTCGGGGCCGCCTACAATGGCTATTTGGTCTGTATAAAATGCTACAACATAAATAGAGTCTAATATAATACCATTGGCCCTGCGACAGGTGTAGCCTGCTATATCGCGGGTTTCGTCAGTAATTTTCCATTTAAATTTGCTGGTGCTATCCTTTACCAAAAAAGTTTCCTCAAAAACCTTTTTCTGGCTTATGCGGGTATCAGTGGTAGTCTCGGTATACGTGGTATTAGGTTGCCCGGCCATAGGCATATCAAAATAATAATTATTGCCGACAGCTTCTTCAACAGGTGCAGGGGTAAACAAAGTTTTATTATTGCCGAACACCAGCGTGCTTTTAAGTGTTGTTATTTGAGGGTGCGTTTTTTTGTAGGCCTCAAATGCCTTTTGGCCAAAAATATCGTTGTCGGGGTCAATAGCCAGTTCGCGGGTAATAATGGCATACACGTTTATAGTTTTATTGTACTCAATAGTACCCGATGTTACAAAATGGGTATTATTTTGAGCAAATAAAGCATTGCCGTAAAATAATAATATACAGGTTGTTATAACTACTATTTTTTTCATGATCTGTTATTTATTTACGGTTGGGCCGCCCATTTTGTTAAAGTCCCAGGTAACTGAAAACATAAAATATCGTTGTATGGTGGTATAGGTATTTTGTGTGATAACATTAGCATTTGCCTGCCTGTTAAAACCAATATTTTGATTCAGCAGGTCGTTTCCCGCCAATGTAAATTTAAGATCATTCGATTTAAAGAACGATTTGCTTATGCTGGCGTTTAACAAGGTCCGTTTCAGGTCGCTGTTAAAAGTGGGGGTTGGGGCAGTATAGGTATAGTTAGCATCCGAAGAAAATTTGAATTTCAGTGGCAGGTAAATATCAAGGTTGGCATTCGCATGAAAACCGCCGCCATTATTGTTAGTCCCGGTTTGTAATGATGTACTGCTTAAGGTATAAGTTGGCCCCGCGCTTCCATAAAAATCAAATTTATCCTTAACATATTTATTAATGCTTAACCCGCCCGAGTAAGTTTCGTTGTTGCTATGGTTAAGCACACTATTAATATAAGAGTAATTAGTGTTGCCATTAATATTGGCATTTATGCCTACGTTTATGTCTGCAAGAGGTATTTTGCGGCCAAATTGAGTGTATAAGTTGAAATTAATGGGTGTTTTACCGGTTAGGTTAATGTATTGTATAGTGCTTTTTCCCGCAGCATCAGTTGTGGTATTATTAACGATCTGGCTTGAGACAAAACCATATCCGCCACCTATATACATATACTGATTGGTTAATACCTTGTAGTTATTATAATATATATTAACATTGTTCCTGAATGAGGGTTTCAGGTCCTGGTTGCCCAGGTAAACGTTGAACGGATCGGTATTTACCTTTACAGGCTGTATCTGGTTGATGGAGGGCTGGGAGGTATTACCATTATAATAAAAATTAAATGATGCTTGCTGCGAAAACCGGTACTGGTAACTGGCCTGTGGAAACCAGTTTATGAAGTGTCTTTCAAAAACGTCGCCGGTATATTCATCTTCCTGTTTGAAAGACACGCCTGCTATTTTAGTACCGAAGTTTAAGATATGTTTCCCCCCTTTATAATTGATGATGGCACCTGCTACATTGGTGACCTGGTCGAGCTTATAAAAATTGCTTACGGTAGGGTCAAGCACATCATAAACGCCCGGAGATGATTGATTATACGACCGCCTGTCGGAACTGCCATTGTTAAATTTCAACCCATAATTAAATATGAGCGAGAGGGTTTTTGAAAGCGGTTCGGTATAGGTTATGTTACTATTAAATGCCGTGCTTGTAGAGACGCTTGATTTTAGCTGGTTAATAAAAACGGTGCTGTCTGTACCACCGGTATGTGTATTATAATAATCAGCTTCCGATTTTAGGTAACCTTTGCTATTGTCGTTATTTATAGCCTCGCTGAATAATATAGATAGTGTGCGTCCTTTTTTCTTTAATTTTTTAGTGTAAAAGGCGCTGGCATTAAATACATGGCTATCGCCATCATTAGTAACACTCCTGGAGTTGCGGTTTAGTAAAGTATCATTGTCTACGGGTCCTTTGCGGCCTATGGTTAAAAAATCGTTATCGGCTTTGCTATGCCTGTACGTCCCGTCAACCGCGATCTTTAATGTGCTGGTCGTGTCAAATTTAACCAGGTAGGTTAGGTCAAGCTTTTGCCTGAACATAGAGTTGTTAAAGTTTTGATTGGTATTGTTGTTAATTGCGCCGGTTGGTAAGTTATTTTGGGTCATCGTATTTCTCATGCCAATAACGTCAAGCTGGCCAATTTTATAATTGGCGTTAATCGTTTCATTGTCCTTGTTCCATTTGCTGTCATAATGTAGGCCGCCTGTTGTAGCCTTTGGTATGCCGCGCCCGTCGTACCTGCCGTCAAAAGAATCCAGCCCGTTATCCCCATCGCTAAAATTAAAAGATGCGCCACCGTTATCATCAAACGTAAGGCCACCCGAATCGCCATACTTCTGGCTATCCTCAAAACCCAGCCCGGTTTTGCCGGTATTGCCATCGGTTGTATAAGCTGAAAATTTTTGCTTGGCGGTAAACTTATTATACATACCCTGCCCCTGGTAATAGCCGCCTGTACCTATACCCGCGTCCACCTTCCCAAAATAGCCGTTCTTTTTGTCCTCTTTCAGCTTAATATTAAGCGTTTTCGTTTTTATGCCGTCGTCAATACCGGTAAAGGTAGCCTGGTCGCTTTTTTTATCATAAAGCTGCACCTTATCAACCATATCTGCCCTCCGTTTTTTAACGTCTTATTCCTGTTTTCGTTTTTATGCCGTCGTCAATACCGGTAAAGGTAGCCTGGTCGCTTTTTTATCATAAAGCTGCACCTTATCAACCATATCTGCCCGTATGTTTTTGGTAACCAGGGTGGGGTCGTCGCCAAAAAATTCCTCACCATCAACCAGTACCTTCTCCACTGTTTTACCCTGCGCGGTTATTTTGCCGTCCTTATCCACCTCTATACCCGGAAACTGCTTAATTAAATCTTCAACCCTGTCGTTTGGTTGTATTACATAAGCCTTGGCGTTAAACTCGGTGGTATCCCCTTTTATTTTTATAGCGGTTACCGTGCCCTTAATAATCACATCCTGCAACAAGCGTGCTTTAAGTATCATATTAATTTTACCAAAATCATGCGATAGCTGAACACTTTCATCTATCGTAAAACCTTCCGAATAATCGGCGTAGCCAGGGTGCGACATGATCATAATAAATTTGCCTTTTCCCAGGTCGTTAATAATAAAGGTGCCATCATCGGCAACGCGGGTAAATTTACGCAGGATAGAGTCCTTAGCATTCAGTACCATTATAGTGGCGTTGGGCAGGACTTTTTTCTCGGCCGTATCAACCGCCGAGCCTTTTATAGAATAGTTGCTTTGCGCATAAGTTGTCAGTGAGAACAGCAAAAGCAAGGCTATTGATGAAATGGTTATTTTCATTGATAAGATTTTGGTAAAGGCGAATATATAACTATAAAATTAGTATAGGAACTTTTTAACTTTTATTAACAACTTACAGGAATAAGACGTTAAAAAACGGAGGGTGTTACAGGAATTAAATAAGGCCCCCAAACAAGCGGAGGATTGCAGTCTTACTAAAGCGCCAGCGCCTTTAAAAATACCGGCCCGTATGGCCCGGCGTTTTTTAAGGCAGGTGCCAATGCGGCGCGTAATCCTTTTCTATCAACCAGTTTGCCCTTTTTGGGTTCTGTTATGGGTGGCACACTCGTATCAGTTACTTTAGTGGCTGTCCATATTATATTTTCATGAGGCAATGCCAGTTTTAGTATCATGCCGGGTAAGCCGGTAAAACATTCGGGGCCGCCTGTAACCGGTATTTTATCGGTATAAAATGCAACCACGTAAACCGAATCTAAAACAATAGCGTTGGCACGGCGACAAGTATAGCCCGCAATTACCTGTGTTTCATCAGTAATTTTCCAGTTAATTTTAAGGGTAGTATCCTTAACAATAAAGGTGGTTTCAAAAAGCGGTTTCTGGCTGGTGCTAATATGTGTTGTAAGGTCGTTATAAGTAGTATTGGTGTTATCGGCCATTGGCGTATAAATACCTGCAAAGGCAGGTTCGGGCCCGGTAGGCGTATACAGCGTTTTATCCCCATCAAAAGTTAACGTGCCTTTCAATGTTCTGAACTGCGGTTGTGTTTTTTTGTATTGGTCAAAATTTCTTTGAAAATAAACCAGGGCGTTTTTATCCATTTTTTCTATCGCATCCAGTAGTTTGCCTATAACAGCATACATATTGGCGGTTTTATCATATTCAATAGTGCCGGAGGTAGTGAAATGCGCGTTTTGCGCGAAGGACGCATTTACGAATAACAAACAAATAGCTGTATATAATATCTTTTTCATAGTGTTAATTTTTTGAAGGAACGCCGCCGCCCATTTTGTTAAAATCCCAGGTTACAGAGAACATAAAATATCTTTGTATGGTGTTATTGCTGGTTTGTACAATTCTGCTGCCCACGGCCGATCTGCTGAAACCTGTTCTTTGATTTAACAGATCATTACCCGTTAAAGATAATTTGAGGTTACTATCTTTTAACAGTAATTTACTTAAAGTTACATTCCAAACGGTTTCACTATGGCTTTGGTCAAAACCTTGTGATTTTGAGGTATAGTTATAATTAACATCCGAAGTAAATTGTGTTTTACCCGGCAAATAAAAATTAAAATAATTGTATGAACTAAAGGTGCGGTAATTGTTATTGTTTTGAAGTGAGGATGCTAACACGTTATAACCGGGCCCCGCAGATAAGAAAATATCATATTTTTTCAGGACATCTTTACTTATTAAAAACCGGCCACTATAGTTGGCAGTATTTGTAGTATTTAACACGCCATTGGCTAAGTTGTAGTTAACTCCTCCGTTTATACTGCCACTCAAACCAATATTAATATCGGGGCCTTTTATTTTCATGTTGGCACCCGGGTTTAAATTGAAATTATATTGTAATTTATTAATATTGGCTGCTTGCGAAGTACTTTTGCCGGTAGCAATATCCGTATTAATATTATTTACGATAGGGCTTATGGTGTTTGAGTAAGCTCCGTTAATGTAAAAGCTTTGGCCTGTTAATACCTTATAGGTACTATAAAATATGCTGACGTTATTGGTGAATGATTGCTTCAGATCAGGATTACCAACTACAATAAATAACGGGTTGCTGTTTGATTTTATAGGCTGAAGCTGGCCTATTGAAGGCTGCGTTGTATTGCCATCATAATTTAACCGTAAAAATTGCATTTGCGAAAACTTATATAAATAACTGGCCTTTGGGTTCCAGTTAATAAAGCTTCTTTGTGAAACGTTGCCGGTATTCTCATCAATTTGTTTCTGATCTACATTAGTTGCCCTTACGCCATAGTTTAAAACCGTTTTATCTTTACTGTAACTTACCCCTATACCCAGTTGGTTGGAAACCTGGTTTACTTTATAAAAGCTGCTTAACGAATCGATCAATACATTATAAACTCCGGGTGCCGATTGGTTATATACCCGCAGATTGGCGCTATTGTTATCCGTATTAACTCCGTAGTTAAACACCAATGCTGTTGATGCGGAGAGCGGCTCAGAGTAAGTTATGTTCGCATTAAACTGCGTGTGCATACGGTCATTGTAATTAACCTGGTCTACCTGCTGTGTACTGGCAAGCGCGCCGGTATTCGGGTTATAATATTCGATGTCTGATAATTGGTGCGGTTTGCCCAGGTTATGATCTGCCAACCCGCTTACAAATACAGAGTAAGTACGGCCCTTTTTCTTTAATTTTTTGGTATAAAAGGCACTT
>JABDBW010000044.1 GCA_013288485.1 Bacteroidota bacterium | reverse complement strand
TACAAACCCGCTTACAGGAAATACAGCAACTGGATGATTACAACAGATTAAATACAGAAGATGAAAAACGCCTGTTTCTGCGTAAGGAGATGGCCGAGCACAATAAGTATTTGGCTTATGCGGCCAGGAGCGCTGGTGTGATTGACCCTGTGGATTATGCCATATTTCAGAATTTTGGTTATAAAGGACTGTATGGCGGATTGGATGCTAAGGGCATCCACGCCAGGAAAGGCTTAAATAAAAGTGAACAAATTCTTGATCACATGGGCAATACAGAATTAGCGGCTAACCTTTTTCGTGCAACACAAACAGAAGATAAATTAAAGCGGGAAAATATTAAAACTAAATATCACGCTAACCAAACACATTTTGAAGTTGGGAAAAAAGTACGAAAAACAATTGAAGAAATTGGCGGTACAATGCCTGAAAACTTGCCCGTAGCGGATAGTATAAAAAAATTGGATAAAAAGGATGAGCAGAAACAATTGAAGAATAAACGTAAAAATGGTTAAAGAAAATAATTTTGCATATCCCAATCTGGCGCGTATGCAGTGAGTGTTATTTGTAAACTTTTTTTGTTTCACCCTTGTCAAATCAGGCTAATTCACATTTATTTGATTATCAACACATAAACACAAAATCATACCTAAAAGCACCAACTTATACGTCGTTACATCTTGTTTCATTCTGTTTCACCCACTTTTCATAATCAATTTATTTTCAATAGGTTAAGTAAAAATAGTGTTTCACGTGTTTCATCTGTTTCACACGCGCGTGAAACAGAACAAGATGGGAATGGGATGACGATTACCTGCCCACCGGGACTCACTCCGTGGTCCGCCGATGGCGGACGCGACCCTCTCTTCGCCTTCGGCGTAAAAGAGGGTTCTTTAAAGAAATATTCCTACCCTCTTTACCGCTTGCGGAAGAGAGGGTGATCGAGTCCCGATAGCTATCGGGACGATGATCGGGTGAGTAATCGCCGCCCTGCATCGGAAGCGCCGGCCGCGTTAGGGATTGAAGCGGATACCGGCCCCGTGCCTAATGCCTGCAGGCGTATGAGCGGAAAGCCCGACCCGCAGGGAAACGCCCAAATACTACCTATCACTTCATTAACCCACATCCTCCGCCCCACCCCCAAAGTTAAAAAACTCCAAAAACAAGATAATCCTGTACAACTTTATAACACTCGCCGATGATTATATTTGTTGCATAACCAATTATAATAGCGGCAATCCCGGTCCCGATAGCTATCGGGATCGGGATGCCCGCCCATAAAATATTCCCGATGAACGCTATAAACAAGAAGCTGTTGATTTTTCTCATCCCCGCCTGTGCGCTGCTGGTAGCGGCATGGGGCAAGATAGGCACGAATACCGATTGGCAGGTATATGGCGGCAGCGTAGCAAACATTAAGTATTCGGCGCTTACGCAGGTAAACACCGCCAATGTGCGCCGCCTGCAGGTGGCCTGGGTATACCACGCCGAAAATAACGATACCAAACGCATGGGCCCTATTGAGTGCAACCCCATTATAGTTAACGGCGTGCTGTATGGCACCTCGGCGCGGCTAAAACTATTCGCCCTTGATGCCGCCACCGGGCAGGAAAAATGGAGCTTCGACCCTGCGGATTCCATCGCCAATAAAACCTGGCACCGCCGCACCGTTAACATGAACCGCGGTGTTGCCTATTGGGCCAACGGGGCCGATAAACGCATAATTTATACCGCCGGCCCCATAGCCTATGCCGTTGATGCCAATACGGGCAAACTGGTATCCACTTTCGGCAAGGATGGCGGCGTTGACCTTAAAAATGGTTTAGACCGGGACCCGGCGCGGATGTCGATTTCGCCAACATCGCCGGTAATGATCTATAACAACCTGTTCTTTGTAAGCGGTGAGGTGAGCGACGCCACCCCCGGCGGTATCCGTGCCTTTGATGTACGTACCGGCGAGCAAAAATGGATGTTCCACACGGTACCCTATCCCGGCGAAAAGGGCTATGAAACCTGGCAGGATACCTCGGCTTATAGGCGCATGGGGTCGGCCAACGCGTGGAGTGGTTTTAGCCTGGATAAAAAACGCGGCATACTATATGCCGGCATAGGCAGCCCCAGCAATGATTTTTATGGCGGCGCGCGTATTGGGGCCGGCTTATACGGCAACTGCATTGTAGCGCTTAACGCTAATAAGGGTAAGATCATCTGGCATTTCCAAACCGTGCATCATGACCTTTGGGATATGGACCTTTCGAGCCCGCCCGCGCTGATCACCATTACGCGCAACGGCAAAAAGATAGATGCCCTGGCACAGGGCACCAAGGAAGCCTTTATTTTTGTGCTCGACAGGGTTACGGGCAAGCCGCTGTTCCCCGTATTGGAAAAACCGGTGCATACCGATGGTGTGGATGGCGAGCAGTTATGGCCCACACAACCGTTCCCGCTAATGCCCAAGCCTTATGCAAGGCAGAAGCTTACGCTTGATAATTTGAACCGGGTGGTGAGCGATTCATCCTACCAGGATATTAAGCGGCGGTTTTTGTCGTACCGCTCGGATGGGATATTTACCCCGCCAACCGAGCGTGGCAGTATAGTTTTACCGGGCTACGATGGTGGCGGCGAATGGGGGGGCCCCGCGGTGGACCCGAAAACCAATATCCTGTACGTAAATGCCAACGAAATGACCTGGGTGCTCACCCTTGTAAAACCTAACGCCGCCCGCTGGCGAACCAATTTGCAGGCAGGCATGGGTTTATATAACCAAAATTGCATGGTATGCCACGGCACAGAACGGCAGGGGTCGGGCGATTTTCCTTCAATAGTGGGCGTTGATAAAAAATACACGGAGGCGCAGTTTTTAGAATTGCTTTCAACCGGCCGCCGCATGATGCCCGGCTTTAACCATTTAAGTCCTGACGAAAAGAACGCGATAGCGGCCTTTATACTCAACAATAAAACGGAACAAGACAAAAAATATGTAGGCCCCATTACCCAAACAACCGGCCCGGCAAGGCCCGGCTTTAATAGTACCGGGTACAATAAATTTTTAACCAGGGAGGGCTATCCGGCCATTAACCCGCCCTGGGGTACATTGAATGCGATCGACCTGAATACAGGCAAGTATTTATGGAAGATACCGCTCGGCGAGTTTGAAGAACTGAAGAAAAAAGGCGTACCGCCAACGGGCCGTGAAAATTATGGTGGCCCGGTTGTAACAGCGGGGGGACTGTTATTTATAGGCGCATCGGCCGATGGGAAATTCAGGGCGATAGATAAGAAAACCGGGAAGATATTATGGGAAACCGACCTGCCCGCAACGGGCAATGCAACCCCGGCGGTGTACTCGGTAAATGGCAGGGAGTATATTGTTATTGCCTGCGGCGGATCAAAATGGGGTGGTAAAACCAGCGATGCCTATGTGGCCTTCGCACTGCCGGGGAAATAGATGAGTGAAAACATCGCAAAAATAAAAGCGGAACTGCTGTTTCCATCTAACTGCACATTAGCCGAAAGCCCGCTATGGCATAAAGAACGGAACAGTTGCTTTTGGGTGGATATTGAGGGTTGCCGTATATATGAATATGACTGGCTGACGAAAGATGTTAAACAGTATGAGCTGGCACAACGGGTGTCGCTCATCGTACAGGGTAATGGCGATGAGTTAATACTCGGGTTGCAGGGTGGCGTAGGCCGATATAACCTGGCAACACAACAATTAGAGTGGATAAGGGGCATGGAAGTAAACTGGAAAACGCACCGCTGTAACGATGGCGGCTGCGACAGTAAAGGAAGGCTATGGGTGGGCACCATGGAACTAACCCATAAAACAGGGGCGGGTGCGCTTTATTGTATTGATGTTGACGGAAGGGTAGAGAGAAAAATAGAGCATGTATCCATATCAAACGGGATGGCATGGGCGAATGATAATAAGCGGTTGTATTATATTGACAGCCCAACCCGCAGGGTTGATAGTTATTTATATGATGAGGGACCGGGTGATATTAAGTTTGAGCGGACGGTTATTCATCTCGATAAAAATGTGATGCCCGATGGCATGACGATAGACGAAGAAGGTATGTTGTGGGTAGCTTTATGGGGTGGTTTTGGTGTGGGGCGGTTTGATGTTAATTCGGGCGAAATGCTCAGTTTCATTGAACTGCCGGTGCCGCAGGTTACGTCATGCGCATTTGTGGGTGAAAAGTTGGACCAATTGCTTATCACCACCGCAAGAGAAAATATGACGGCGGCTGATATTAGCAAATATCCGCAAAGCGGAAATATATTTATTGCACAGGCAGGCGTGAGTGGTGTACCCGACAATCGCTGTGCATTATGAAAGTTAAAGTATGATAGCATTTAAAAATAAAACAGCATTAGTAACAGGCGCAGGGCAGGGTATAGGGTTTGAGATATGCCGCCAACTCGCTGCCGCGGGCGCTACCGTTTTTTTGAATGATATAGATGAGAAGTTAGCGATATCATCAGCCAAAAAAATAGAGCAAGAGAGCGGCAATTGCATACCCTGTGCCGGCGACTCGGGCAGCCAGGAGTTTATAAAAAGCATGGTCGCGCAGGCTGTCGCGCACTTGGGCAGTTTGGATGTGGTGATCGCCAACGCGGGTATTACCCTATCCGGCGATTTTTTTACTTATCCGCCCGAATCCTTATATAGCGTGCTGCATACCAACATTGGCGGCACATTCTTTTTGGCGCAGGCGGCCGCTAACCAAATGAAAACCCAGGCAGCGGGCGGGTCGTTGCTATTTATGTCGTCGGTTACAGGGCACCAGGCACATAAAAACCTGGCCGCTTACGGCATGACCAAAGCCGCGCTCGAAATGCTTGCCCGTAACCTGGTTATTGAGTTATCGCCTTATAAAATAAACGTGAATACCATCGCACCGGGCGCGACCTTAACCGAACGCACAACGGGCGACGCCGGTTACGAAAAAACATGGTCGCGGATAACGCCGTTGGGGCGGCCCGCGAATGTGCAGGATATTGCCAACGCGGCGCTGTTCCTGGTATCTGACAAGGCAAAACATATTACCGGCCAAAGCTTAATTATTGATGGCGGATGGACCGCCGTTAGTCCTTCACCTTTTTAATAAATTTTAAACCAATTTAATATGAAACGTAGATCAATTATTTTAATACTGCTGATTGTATCAGGCGCGGCGCTTATGGCGTTCGGCTTAAAAACAGCCAAAGAGGAGTGGCAAACCGGCGTTGCTTTATATTCGTTTAACCAGCATCCATTTCCCCAGGCTATAGCCATGGCAGATAGTACCGGTACCAAACTGGTAGAGGGGTTTTCGTTTTACAAACTCGGCCCCGCATTTAACAATTTGACTATGGCCGACCTTAGCCCTTCCGATGTTGAACGCATGAAACAAATGCTGGCTGCAAAGGGCCTCAGTATGCCGTCAATGTATTTTAGCGGGGGCAAAAACCTGGCCGAATGGAAAAAGTATTTTGAGTTGGGCCGCGAATTTGGCTTGAAATGTATAGTGTGTGAACCGGAAAAAAAACAACTGGGGATGATTGACAGCCTGGCGGGTGTTTACAAAATTAAAATAGCCATACACGAACATGAAAAACCCGATATTTATTGCGACCCTGACTCGCTGTTGAAATTTATTAAAGGCTACAAAAATATTGGCGCCTGTGCCGATATTGGCCACTGGGTAAGAAGCGGGTACGACCCCGTAAAAAGTTTAGAAAAATTAAGGGGCCATGTTGTTGAACTGCATATCCATGATAATGATAAAGCCCAAAAAGATGTCGACCTCGGCACCGGTACCATTGATTTTGCCGCGCTAACGAAAGAGTTAAAACAGCAGCATTTTACCGGGATATTGTTTTATGAATGCGAGCACGATATGAAAAACAATACCCAAAACGTAAAAAGAGGCATGGCATATTTGCAGGCGAATGTAAAATAGGTTGCCTGTTAACCGGCCAGCAACGGAACTGAAAGCCCGCTTTTATATTGAAGCGGGCTTTTGCCCGTATGCTCTTTAAATATGCGGCAAAAATGCGATATGGAGTTATAGCCGCATAGCCCGGCAATATCCTTAATAGATCTGTCGGTTTGCACCAGTAACTCGCGGGCGTGACTTATGCGCAGGTCGCTTAAAAATTGGGAGAAGCTTTTCTTCACCCTTTTTTTAAAGAAACGGCAAAAGCTTTGCTCGGTCATGCAGGCAATACCGGCAACCTGGTGCAGGGTAATTGGTTCGTGCAGATGGTCTTTGGTGTATTTTATAACATCAATTAAGCGGTCGGGATATAGTTCATCATGCTGCTCCGTTTCGTCATTTATAATATAGCTCCGCTCGGTTGTAGTGGCAATTAAGTTCATTATTTTTAACAACCCCTCCACCTTTTCAAACCCTTGTTTGGTTGAAATTTGTTTTAGCATTTTGGCGATGGTGTTCCTCGTTTCGCCAAATATCCTTATCCCGCGCGATGATTGCTGTATCATTTCGTGGATGTCGTGAAACTCTTTTACCGCATGGAACAGCTGCAAAAATTGCGGGTTAAAATAGGCAACTATGGCTTTGGATTGCAGCGCCGAATCCTGCTTGTAAAACACGGGGTCGCTTAACCACACATGCGAAACGTTGGAGCCTACAAATACCATATCGCCCGCCTCGAACGGCTCCACCTTATTGCCTATCACCCGTTTGCCAAACCCCTCTTCGATCAGGGTGAGCTCCAGCTCCGGGTGCGCATGAAAAGTAGGCTGGGTATGAAACGGCGACCAAAAAAATGGCTGGTCGCGCAAATCTATACGCATCAGTTCATTGCTTAAAGGGGTTATTTCGGTTTTTAATAAGCGCATAGGGGGCTAAAATACTGGTTAACCATTTATTAAAGATATAAAAAGTTGGGATGAAAACATTCTGCATCAACAATAACAGCCACTTTGTTTTATGTGATAGTTTTAATTAAATGTATTAAATTTAAAAAACCAATTAACCACCTCATGAGATGTTTAACAATTATGCTCCTGCTTTTTATAGCGGGCCAGTTCCGGGGCGTGGCCCAATCGTCATTAAATGATCTTACTAAAAACGGCACCGTTAAAGTTTTTAATATTAAGGATTATGGCGCCATAGGCGATGGAAAAACATTAAATACTGTGGCCATAAATAAAACTATAACCGCGTGTGTAGAGGCGGGGGGTGGTACCGTGCTGGTTCCCTCCGGCAGATTTTTAACAGGCACCGTCGAGCTTAAGAGCAATGTTACTTTATATATTGATTATAACGCCACTATCATGGCCACAAGCGACCTGACCCAGTTTAAAGGCGCAAACGTAAGGGCCGAAGATAAGGACCAGCCCATTAATGTAAATGTTAGGAGCATGAGCGAGTGGACCAAAGCGCTCATACTAATGGATAAAGTTGAAAATGTAACCGTTACCGGCACAGGAACGATTGACGGTATGACGATAACGCCTAAATCAGCAAGGGTAATAAAGGGTATCATGACGACGGAGTCGAAAAACGTACTTATTTCTAACATAAGGCTTACCCGGGCGGGCGACTGGAGCATTGTTGGTTTTTATGTGGAAGATTATAAGGTTAGCAATGTAAACGTTACCGATGGGTATGATGGCATACATGTGCGCCGCGGGAAAAACCTGGTTTTTGAAAACTGTAAACTGTACAGTCGCGACGATGCAATAGCCGGTGGCTATTGGGAAAACGCGCTTATTACCGATTGTACACTTAACAGCGCTTGCAACGGCATAAGGATAGTAGGGCCTACCACCAACCTCGAGATAAGAAATTGCGATATTATTGGCCCCGGCGTGTTCGGGCATAACAGGGGACCTGCCGACAACCCGTGGATAACCAATACGCTTACGGGTATCATATTCCAGCCGGGTGCATGGGGAATAACAAGAGGTAAATCAGATCATATTTACATCCATGATATCAGGATCAAAGATGCTTATACCGCTTTAACCTTTGTTTCAAACGAAGGCAATACCTCCGATGGCATACGGGTAGAAAATGTTATTGCTACCGGCATCACCCATAACGCCTGTTCAGTTGAGGCGTGGCCGGAGGGCAGCGGGTATCAGAATGTAAGTTTTAAAAACATTTCTGTAACCTATAGTATTACAAGCCCTGAATTTATAAATGTAAAAACCTTTTTGCGCCCGCGCACCGAATCGAGGCCGGTGCCTTATTGGGGCTTTTATGTTAAGAATGTAAAAAATATTGAATTTGAGAATATGAATTTCGATTACGCAGGCACAGCCGAAAACCGTCCGCTAATGGGTTTTGACGACGTTGGCAGCGTGTTATTAAAAAATGTAAAGTATAAAAAAGTTGAGGGGGTGCAGCCGCTTAAATACGATAGTAGCACTAAGGTAAAGTTGGTTAATTTTAAGACGATGTAATTTCGATATTAAAAAAGCCTGTAAGTTTCTTACAGGCTTTTTTAATATTTAAGTCTTCATTACACCTTCCCCAACTCAAATGGCAATTTACGATACCTTACCCCGGTAGCTGCAAAAATAGCATTGCCTACAGCTGGTGCTATTGGCGGCAGGCCAGGTTCGCCTAATCCGGTTGGCGGATCTTCGGATGGTACAAATTTTACAATAACCTCAATAGGCGCGTCCTTCATCCGCAGGAACTTGTAGGTGTGGAAGTTGGTTTGCTCCACGGCGCCTTTATCAAACGTAACCTTGCTGAACAGGGCATGGCTTAGTCCGTCAATTATGGCGCCTTCCACCTGGGTTTCGGCGCCGCTTTGGTTAACTACACGGCCGCAGTTAATTGCACTATATACTTTGGTTACACGCAGCGTACCATCCTTCATTTTGGTTACCTCGGCTACGTGAGCAGCATAGGTACTGAATGAATAATGCGCAGCAAAGCCCTGGTAAACATTGGGGGCTTTTTTCTTGCCCCAACCGCTTATTTGGGCAACCAGGTCAATCACGCTTTTGTATTTCGCTACATCATAACTGGCGGCTTTGCCTGTAGGCTGATTCTTAGCTTTATCTAACAATTCTAAACGCAATGCTACCGGGTCCTTTTTCATTTGGTGGGCCAGTTCATCCAAAAAGCTCTCATCGGCAAATGCTACCGAATTGCTGGTTGGCGCACGCCAGGGCCCGGTTTGGATATTGCTGGGCAAGCTATGATTATCAGCCCTGTAATTAGGCACAGAAGCCGCCGGAAATCCATCCGGATTTGACGCCCTGTTATTGCTTAATACCGCCGCGTTAAGGTGCCAGGCCACGATCTCGTTATTAGGCCCAATAGCCGCTTTGTATTTAAACATACTGGCGGGGCGGTAAAAATCGCCCTGCATATCATCTTCGCGCATCCATAACATTTGCACAGGCACTTTTGCCGCCTGCGATATCAGCGCGGCTTCAACGCCGTTATCTGGTTGCAGTTTGCGGCCAAAACCGCCGCCCTGGCGAGGCATGCCTAAAACAATATTAGTTTCCGGAATATTTAAGGCCTGTGAAACAGCGGTGCGTAATCGTGCCGGCACTTGTGTTGGTCCATACAATTCTACCTTATTATCCTTTACATCAGCAAAAAAGTTAAGCGGCTCCATATTGGCGTGTGATAGGGCAGGCGTTTCATAAACTGCCTCCACTATTTTATTGGCGACATTACTTAAAATGCCATCTACATCGCCATCGTTACGGCCGGGCTTGTCGCTTTTGTTACTCAGCAGTTCGGTAAATGAGGCATCGTGGTCGGTAGTACTTTCCAGTTTGCTTTTATCTTCCCATTCTA
The DNA here is from genome assembly GCA_013288485.1 of Bacteroidota bacterium. GTDB lineage: Bacteria > Bacteroidota > Bacteroidia > Sphingobacteriales > Sphingobacteriaceae > Mucilaginibacter. The sequence goes on along the minus strand of JABDBW010000044.1, from coordinate 11,840 downwards.
CCTTTAAGGCGTCGCGGCCTTTTTTGGCGGCCCATGTTGATGTGGCCAAAACCGCCACCAGGTTGTGTGAAGGTACCGATACTACATTTTTAACACCAGCCACCTTGCGGGTTTCGGTATCATCAAATGATTTTAAGGCTTTTCCAAATGCCGGTGGTTTTGCAACTACGGTAAATAACATCCCCTCCCGGCGGGTATCAATGCCATATAACGGCTGGCCGGTAATAATTTTATGGTTATCAATATTATGTACCCTTGTACCTATTATTTTAAAATCCTTGGGGTCCTTCAGTTTTACATCAGTGGGTACGGGCAATAGCGCGGCTTTTGCAGCCAGGTCGCCATAGCTTAATTTTTTGCCTGTTGGTTTATGTATCACAAAGGCATTCTCGGCATAACAATCAACCTCGTTTGCTCCCCATTGCTGCGCCGCGGCCGTGATGAGCATTTGCCTTGCTGTAGCGCCGGCGGTGCGGATGGGCATAAAGCGGCCTCTTATGGCGCCGCTGCCTCCCGCGTTTTGCGAGCCATACTTACTTTGATCAAGCGGGGCCATTTCAACCGCTACTTTATCCCATTGTACTTCCAGCTCTTCGGCCAATATCATGGGTAATGCTGTTTTTACACCCTGCCCTATCTCGGGGTTTGGCGACATCAGCGTAATTAATCCGTTCGCATCAATAGAAATATACGCGTTGGGCGAAAACACCGCGCCTGCCACGGGTTTAACGGGCTGCGCGTTGGTTAACATATTAAAGCCCAATACCAGGCCTCCGCCTGCTATAGAGGTCACTTTTAAAAAGTGCCTTCTTGAAACTGCTTCATCTATCATTTCACCAATTCTCCTTTCTTCGCTGCCAAATGAATGGCTTTGCGCATACGGTAATGTGTACCGCAGCGGCAAATATTGGTCATGGCGTTATCAATATCATCGTCTGTTGGGTTGGGGTTATGTTTCAGCAATGCCGCCGCCGCCATGATCTGGCCCGACTGGCAATAACCGCATTGGGGCACATCTACTTCGCTCCAGGCAACCTGTACCGGGTGCGTACCTTCGGCGCTCAGGCCCTCTATGGTAGTGATCTTTGAATTACCAACCGAAGCAACACGTAACTGGCACGAGCGAACCGCGTACCCATCCACATGCACCGTGCAGGCGCCGCATTGCGCTATGCCGCAGCCGAACTTTGTACCTACTAAATTTAAATGATCGCGTAATACCCAAAGCATTGGGGTATCGGCGTCAGCGTCAACAGTAAGCAGCTTATTGTTGACGGAAATTTTGTAACTGGCCATATTGATTTTTGTTTAAAGTAAATTTATAGGTAATATAAATGGTTTGCAAGTTTTATAATGGTTAGAACTAAAATATTACATACGATAGAAAGGCAGCACAGATAGCAGGGTTGGGGTAGTACAGTTTGGAGGATAAATTTTTATAACTTGCTGATAAACAACAGTCAAAAGTGTTCACGCTTTTGAGCGTGAACACCCGTGAACACCCGTGAACGCTTCGTGAACGCTCGTGAACACCTCTTTTCACGAGAAAAATGCAGTGGTTTTCATCCGCCTGGATCTCCGTTGGAAGACCCCGCGGGGATAAAAAGATATAATAATTACCAATATGCTAAAAATGACGGATGAAACCTGTTGACTATTAGCATATTTTAAAAAACTCCCGCATAATAAAAATGATAATACTAATTGTTATTGCACAAAATGTTTAGTAGATTTATATAGTTTAAAGCGTTATTGGTATGAGGTAGCAATTACAATAGCAGTTTTACCTAATAGTTTAAGCCGGAGCCCCCGCCGGATGCATAGGATAATATCCTTTTAATGTAAATCCGGTATATTATAATGATTAATCGTATCACTGACTGCGCGATAATAACGACCGATGCCGTGGGGTCGATCATCAGCTGGAACAGTTACGCCCAAACCTTATATGGGTATGAACAAAGCGAAATAATAGGAAAATCTATCGCTACCTTGTATACTCCCGAAGCTATTAAGGAAGATGAACCCGCGGCAAACCTACAGCTCGCACTTTTAAATACAAACCGCAACAATGAAGAATTACGTGTAAAGAAAGACGGTTCAACGTTTAACGCCGATATTAATTGCACAGCTATATTTAACAGGGAGCATGAACTGGTGGCCTATACCGAGATAAGCCAAGACATAAAAAAGATCGAGACCGCCGGAAAACAACCGGCCCCCAAAACCACAGCTAAAAAGCCGCCTTATCCATTTATTGCCGGCGATATGCATTTTAAAAAACTGATCGAGAACAGTTACGAAGGCGTTACCCTATTGGATAAGAATTTTAATGTTATTTATCGAAGCCTTTCGGCAGAACGCATAAACGGATGGAACACGATAGACCGAATAAAAACCACATTGGATGGGGTAATTTATCCGGACGATAAGGAACAAGTACGTAAGATACTTCATGATGTACTGATAAACCCCGGCCAACCCATGGCCTGTACTTTCAGGTCAAAGCATCGCAAAGGGCATTTTATATGGCTTGAATGTGTATTCACCAACTTTTTAAATGACCCGGATATCAATGCCATCGTTTGCAATTTTAGGGATATTACAGAAAAAAAGAGGGCCGATGAAGTATTGGAGCAAACGATTAAAGAATTGTTTGATTACAAATATGCCCTTGACAATTCCGCGATCGTGGCGATAACTGATCAGAAAGGGATCATTAATCACGTGAATAATAATTTTTGCAAAATATCAAAGTATAGCCGTGAGGAACTGATAGGCCAGGACCACCGGATAATTAACTCATCGTATCATGATAAAGCTTTCATCCATAATTTATGGGCAACCATTGCCGGAGGTAAAATATGGAAAGGCGAATTAAAAAACAAAGCTAAGGATGGCGGTTTTTATTGGGTTGACACTACCATAGTGCCTTTTTTAAACGGAAAAGGGAAACCCTACCAGTACATTGCCATACGGAGTGATATTACCGAAAGAAAGCTCAACGAGGAAAAAATTATTGAAAACGCGAGCTTTATAAAAACCGTAACCGATAATGTACCGGCATTAATAACTTATTGGACAGAGGACCTGCGGTGTTTATTTGCCAATAAACCCGGCCTGAAATGGTTTGATAAACAGTTGCACGAAATACAGGGCATAGCCAAGCGGGAACTGTTGGGCGAGGATGAATATATGCTGCATGAAGGCCATATAAAAAATGTTTTGAATGGCGAGGCACAAAGCTTTGAACGTAGTTTTTACAATAGCGAGGGCAAATCAATATACAACCATACCCACTATTTACCCGATATGGAAAACGGTAAGGTAAAGGGATTTTATTCGCTGATCTACGACATTTCGGAGATCAAGCTTGCTGAACAGGAGATAAACAGAAAAACAGAACAGATTGAAAATATACTGGAAAGTATTGGCGACGCTTTCTTCGCGGTTGATAAGAGTTGGGTAATTACCTATTGGAACAATATGGCCGAAAAGTATATGGGGAAAACCCGGGACGAAGTATTAAATAAAAATATATGGGAAATTTACCCTGATGCTGTCAATTCGCCGGCGTATGCAAAATACCAGGAAGCATTCGAAACCAATAAAACGGTTCATTTTGAGCTTTACAGTATATATTTAAGAAACTGGTCAGATATAAGTGTCTATCCAACAGGAAATGGCTTATCGGTATATATTAGAGACATCAACGAGCGTAAAAAAGCTGAGCTTGTGGCTGCGCGGTCACAAGAAGAGAAAAACACGATCCTGGAAAGTATTGATGACGCATTTTTCGCGGTTGATAAAAACTGGATGGTTACCTATTGGAACAAAACAGCCGAAACAGCTTTAGGTAAAACCAAAGAGGAGATGATCAATAATTACCTATGGGGCGTATTTTCAGACTCCATCGATTCCTTATCCTACAAAAAATACCACGAGGCAATTGAAACTAACCAGGCAGTACATTTTGAAGATTATTATGCTCCACTAATTAAGTGGTATGATGTAAGCGCCTATCCAACAGGTAACGGCCTGTCGGTATATTTTAAAGATATTACCGAACGCAAGCTAGCTGATATTCAGCTGAAGGAACTGAACCTGCACTTGCAAAAACAAGCGAAAGAACTGGCCATATCCAACGCCGAACTGGAGCAGTTCGCTTATGTAGCCTCGCACGACCTGCAGGAGCCGCTAAGGATGGTTACCGGTTTTTTAAGCCAGATTGAAAAGAAATATGGTCAGGTCATTGATGACAAAGGCAAACAGTATATTCATTTCGCAGTGGATGGCGCCAAACGGATGCGTCAGATCATACTTGACCTGTTAGAATTTTCAAGAGTAGGGCGCGAAGAAGGCGGCCTGGAAGAAGTTGATCTGAATAAGGTTGTTAATGGTATTCTTGCTTTATACCGCAGGCAAATAGAAGAGCAAAATGCAAAAATAACTTCTGACGACTTGCCGGTATTACAAACCTTAAGGGTGCCTGTAAGGCAGGTTTTTCAAAACCTGATCAGCAACGGTTTGAAATATCAAAAACACGGGGTATCTCCTTTGATCAATATCTCCTGTGAGGAAATTAAGGGATACTGGAGGTTCTCGGTAAAGGATAACGGGATAGGTATTGAGGCCGAATATTTTGATAAGATATTTATCATTTTTCAACGACTGCATAACAAGGATGAATATTCAGGTACAGGCATGGGCCTGGCCGTAACAAAAAAGATCATTGAAAACCTGGGTGGAAGCATTTGGGTGAAATCAGAAGAGGGCAAAGGCAGTACTTTTTATTTTACTATTTTAAAACACTAAAAAGATGAAATCGATACACATTTTGCTGGTTGAGGATAATGAAGGCGATATTCTGCTCACAACCGAAGCATTAGAAGATAGTAAGATCATCAACAAAACCACAGTTCTAAGGGATGGAAGGGCAGCAATTGATTTTTTTGAGGCTTTAAATAATAAACACGAAACCCCTGACCTGGTTTTGCTTGATATTAATTTGCCCAAACAAAACGGGCACGAGGTATTACAATATATAAAGAAAAGCGAACTGTATAACCAAATCCCGGTGATCATGTTAACTACATCTTCATCCGAGAAAGATATACTCTCGGCCTATAAACATTATGCCAATTGTTATATTACAAAACCTATTGATGTTACTGAATTTATGAGCGCGATAGGCAAAATTGAAGACTTTTGGATCAATATAGTTTCTATTCCTAAAAATTAAAAGCATGCCCAGGAATAAAAAAGACTATCGGATTTTGGTTATTGAGGATAACCCCGGCGATTTTGCCCTGGTTGAAGACTTTTTATTTGAACATATTGAGTCGCCTGTAATAACACAGGCAAAAAACTTTAAAGAAGTAAAAGAGCATTTAACAAAAGCTGATTGTGAATTTGATATTATTCTTTTAGATATCACCCTGCCGGATAATACGCACGAAACGCTTATCCGCGAAACAATGGCGTTATGCAATGATATCCCGGTTATTGTGCTTACCGGGTATACCGACTTTGTATTTGGAGTAAAATCGCTTTCGCTGGGCATATCAGACTATTTATTAAAGGACGAGTTAACGGCCCTCTCCTTATATAAAAGTATTATTTATAGCATTGAGCGTAAACATAGCATTGCCGATTTGAAGGAGTCTGAAAAAAGGTATAGCGATCTGTTCCAGTTAAGCCCATTGCCTGCCTGGGTATGTGATATGGATACCCTTAAATTTTTGGATATAAATTTGGCCGCTATTAATCACTACGGGTATAGTCATGACGAATTTTTGTCAATGACATTAAAAGATATAAGGCCAACCGAGGATATCCCGATAATGGAAAAAAATGTAGCTGCTTTAAGCGCGGCTAACTCTGCATCGTTTAAAATTGTTAATTATCATAAAAAGAAAAGCGGGGAGCTTTTCCAGGCGGAAGTTCAGGTCAACCGTATCCCCTACAAAGGAAAAACTGCCTCGATCGCAATGATAAACGATGTAACTGAAAGAGTAAATCATATTAAAGCTATTGAAGACCAAAACGAAAAGTTTAAAGAAATATCATGGATGCAATCGCATGTTGTAAGGGCACCTCTGGCGAGAATTATGGGGCTTATTTCGCTTATTAACAACTCGACAAACGAAATTGAAAAACAAACCATGCTGAATTACATTACGCTGTCTGCAAATGAGTTGGATGATATTATTCAAAAAATAACCGATAAAACAAGTTTGGCCAATTATGAAATAACCGGGCACGCCATCCCAGGCGAAAATGGCACAGTTTCTGGAGAGGAAAATTAGGTTGTTATTGTTTTAACTTATTGATAACCAACAAACAAAAGTGTTCATACTTTTGAACGTGAACACCCATTTCCCCGTCATCCGCGGTTACAGCATGTGAATTATATATGCAACCAATTTCTTTTGGCCGGTTTTTGCCTGAATATTCGACCCAGCTGCTCATAAAGTTCGGGGTGCTTCAATTGAAACTGTTCGGGTTTTTCAAAAAAATATTCGGATGCTACGGCTAAAAACTCTGCTTCATTGGTTAGGGCGTAAGGGTTAATGTCCGATTTTCCATCCTTTATCCGGTGCATTTCGCGGTGCATCAAGCTTAGCCATGGTGCGGCATAGGCATGTTGCAACAATTGTTCGGGCATACCATCGGTGGCGCCATCGGCATTATCAACCAGATGTACAAACTCGTGTATGGCGGTATTCTCCGTTCCTGCCGCTGCCGAAAAACCTTTAAGCAACGATGGCCGCGAAAGTATCATCTGCCCGTTCATATAACCCGAACCCACCATACCCATAATATTACGCCCTGTTCCCTCAAACTGGTAATCTTTATCAAAAGCATCGGGGTATAATATCACATTGGTTAGGTTGGCGTATTCCCAATTGCCCAAACCAAAAACAGGGATGATGGCGCCGGCTGCTATAAGTATACGGTCAACATCGGTAATTTCTGTACCCACACCTTCAATAGTTACATACTGCAAAAATGCCGCTACACCCGATTCGAACCTTTTACGTTCGCTTTTGCTTAAATTATGGTAATAGTTAACATGCGCGTCTAAAAGCAAACGCAGGGGCTGCTCCAGCTTTTGCAAGCCGGCAGGCATAGCTTTACCTTTTTTACGAAATATAAGCCACGCAATAAGCGCTATAATGGGAATAATGATAACAAAGTACAATAGCATGGGTATTTTTATTTACTAGGGTATAAGGTAAAATTAGAGTAATTGTTTGTGGTAATACGGAAACTGATCTGTTAATGCCTTATAACAGTTCATTAATAAATTGCTGTAGCACCAGCGCGTGATTATATTCCCGGTCCACTGCGGCAAACAATAAGGTTATGGTTGGGTGCTCATGTATAATTGCCTTAAGTTCTTTAAGAACAGGCGACGCATTTAATTCTGCATGATATTTTTGACGAAATTTCTCCCACTTTTCCGGCTCGTGGTTAAACCATTTGCGCAAGGGTGTAGATGGTGCAGCATCTTTCAGCCACATATCTATCGCCTCCTTTTTTATGCCGCGCGGCCATAAGCGGTCAACCAGTATGCGATAACCGTCAGTTTTAGCAGCAGGCTCATAAATTCTTTTTATATTAATAGACATTCAATTACCTCAATAAAATTGCATCATTTAAAGATACGAAGAAAAGGAAGAATATCCCACCGCGTCATTAAACCAAAAAGGCTCAGAAATTTCTTCCCAAGCCTTTTCAATTGTTGTAAATTCAACTATCCTTATTCCCCGCCACCGCTATTCTCATGTACACCTTCCTCACGGAAAAGTTTGGCGCTGAAAAAGTCGTTATTCATACGGGAGATATTGGTGAGCGTAATTTCTTTAGGGCATTCGGCCTCGCAGGCGCCGGTATTGGTACAGTTGCCAAAGCCTTCGGCATCCATTTGGGCCACCATGGCCTGTACACGGCTCCAGCGCTCGGGCTGGCCCTGCGGCAACATACCCAGCTGCGATACTTTGGCCGATACAAACAGCATAGCCGAAGCATTTTTACATGCCGCGACACAGGCCCCGCAGCCAATACAGGTAGCTGAGTTGAAAGCCTCATCGGCAATAACTTTAGGGATGGGGATGATGTTGGCATCGGGCACACCGCCGGTATTAACCGATACAAAACCGCCCGCCTGCTGTATACGGTCGAACGACGAACGGTCGACGATCAAATCCTTTATTACAGGGAACGGCCCGGCGCGCCAGGGCTCAATGGTAATAGTTTCGCCATCATGAAAGCTGCGCATGTGCAGCTGGCAGGTAGTAATAGCCTTCTTTGGTCCGTGCGGACGGCCATTAATATATAACGAGCACATACCGCAAATACCCTCGCGGCAATCATGGTCGAAATGTATGGGCTCGTCGCCTTTAAGGGTAAGGCTCTCGTTTACCACATCCAGCATTTCCAGGAACGACATATCCGGCGAGATATTCTCGGCCCGGTAGGTCACCATTTTGCCTGTAGATTTGGCATCTTTTTGTCTCCACACCTTTAGTGTCAGGTTCATTTCTCCGCTCATTATTTGTAACTCCTTTGTGTTAGGTGGACAAATTCAAAATTCAGATCTTCTTTATTTAGTACTTCCGGTTGATTATCACCCTTATATTCCCACGCGCCTACGAACGCGAAATGATCATCATCACGCAAAGCCTCACCTTCTTCTGTTTGCGATTCTAAACGGAAATGCCCCCCGCACGATTCCCGACGCATTAGCGCGTCGTCAACCATCAGTTCGCCCAGCTCTAAGAAATCGGCAACGCGGCCCGCTTTCTCCAGCGAGGCGTTAACTTCTTCATTTGTTCCAACTACCAGCGCGTTTTTCCAGAAATCAGCACGCAGCGCGCTGATCAATCCTTTGGCTTTGGTCAGGCCTTCTTCGGTACGTGCCATGCCGCAGTATTCCCACATGATATGGCCCAGGTCGCGGTGATATTCATTCACTGTTTTGGTGCCTTTAAGCGCCAGCAGTCTATTAATACGCTCGGCCACTTCCTGTTTTGTTTTCGCAAAGGCGGGATTGTTGGCATCAACCGGTTTTGGCCCAATGGTAGCCAAATAATCGCCCAAAGTATAGGGGATAACGAAATAGCCATCGGCCAACCCCTGCATCAGCGCCGAAGCGCCCAGGCGGTTCGCACCGTGGTCGCTGAAATTGCACTCGCCCAGGGCATACAGGCCCGGCACGTTGGTGCTTAAATTATAATCGACCCATAAGCCGCCCATGGTATAGTGCACGGCAGGGTAAATACGCATGGGTTGTTTGTACGGGTCCTCGTCGGTAATTTGATAGTACATATCAAACAGGTTGCCGTATTTGGCGGCTACCGCTTCCTGGCCCAAACGTTTTATGGCGTCGGCAAAATCAAGGAACACCGCGAAGCCTGAACCGCCTACGCCGCGTCCCTCATCCACCATCTCTTTAGCGTTGCGCGAGGCCACATCGCGCGGAACAAGATTGCCGAATGATGGATATTTGCGTTCTAAAAAGTAATCACGCTCATCCTCTTTAACCTGGTCGGCGGTGATCTCTTTTTTGCGAAGCTTTTCGGCCACCTCAACCGTTTTTGGCGCCCAAACCCGGCCATCGTTACGTAACGACTCCGACATCAGCGTTAATTTACTCTGGTGATCGCCCGTTACCGGGATGCAGGTTGGATGTATTTGTGTATAACAAGGATTAGCGAAGAAAGCCCCCCGCTTATGTGCCCGCCACGCGGCAGTTACGTTAGAGCCGATGGCATTGGTTGATAAATAAAATACATTGCCATAGCCGCCTGTGCATAATAATACAGCATGGCCGGTATGGGTATCTATTTCGCCGGTAGTAAGGTTACGGGTGATAATGCCTTTGGCTTGTCCGTCAACGGTTACTACATCGAGCATTTCGGTGCGGGTATACATTTTAACCGTGCCTTTATGTATCTGGCGGTTCAATGCCGAGTAAGCGCCCAACAACAGTTGTTGCCCGGTTTGCCCCCTGGCGTAAAACGTACGCGATACCTGCGAACCACCAAATGAACGGTTATCCAGAAGCCCACCGTATTCGCGCGCGAAAGGTACACCCTGGGCCACGCACTGGTCAATAATATTTACCGATACTTCGGCCAGGCGGTATACGTTGCCTTCGCGGGCGCGGTAATCGCCTCCCTTAATGGTATCGTAAAACAGGCGGTAAACACTATCGCCGTCGTTCTGGTAATTTTTAGCGGCGTTAATGCCCCCCTGCGCGGCAATAGAATGCGCGCGGCGCGGGCTGTCCTGGAAACAGAATGCTTTTACATTATACCCGAGTTCGGCCAGCGAGGCCGCTGCCGACGCACCTGCCAAACCCGTACCTACAACAATTACATCGTATTTGCGCTTATTGGCCGGGTTAACCAGCTTTAGGTTAAATTTATGCTTGCTCCATTTTTCGGCCAATGGGCCTTGAGGAATTTTAGCGTCTAAACTCATTTCTTTTATTTTAGAGGCAAGAATCAAGAGACAAGAATCAAGATAGATTTTGATTGATGACTTTTGCTCCTGTGTCTGTTTTTTAACTTATATTTTCTTGAATCTTGATTCTTAACTCTTGATTCTATCTACCTAAACTCTGTATAAAATACACTACTGGCATCAGGGCAAAGCCCAGCGGTATAATTACCGCGAATAGCCAGGTGCCAATAAACTTAACCACGGGCGAATATTTCCGATGCGTCCACCCCAACGTTTGAAAGGCGCTTTGGAAACCATGCAGCAAATGGAACGAAACCGCCCCCATTGCCAGTACATAAAACAACACGTACCAAACATTGCTGAAACTGTCGGCTACGCGCGCGTGCAGGTCCTTCACACGAACTATCTCTACATCATTTTCTGTGGTTGATGAATGTTCAAAGGATGGATCGGCGGGGGTAAAATCGCTCACTATACGCTCATTTGTTAGCACATTGGTGCGGTACTCTTTATAGCCTACAGTATCGGTAAACTTGTACTTATACCAAAAATCGCCCATGTGTATTACAAGGAACAGGAAGAGTATGGACCCCAGCAGCCCCATGTTTTTTGACGACCATGATGCCGGCGATTTGGTTTGCACCGCATAACTTACCGGGCGCGCCCTGCGGTTTTGAATGGTAAGTATCAGCCCGTAAAGCGCGTGTACCAATATGGCCAGGTATAACAGGTAAGCTACAACCTCTATAGGCGGAAAATGGGTTAAAAAGTTGGCATATACGTTAAAACCGTAACCATCGTCGTTTTTAAACAGGAAAAGGTTGCCCGCAACGTGTACGATGATGAAAGTACACAAAAACAAGCCTGTTAAAGCCATGATCAGCTTTTTGCCCAGCGATGAGTTAAAGGTTTGCTTAATTTCGCTCATTGGTTTATTATAAATTGATATTTTGACAAAAGTATTTAATATATGCCAAAACATATAAATGCTTTTGGTTAATTAGCAAGTAAATAGCTATTTAGAAACAATCTAAAAGAATGGGGTGAAATTCTATTTTAATTGCAGGCGAATATGTTAATATTTGTTAACGACGTTGACATATAATCATAGTAATATTATATTCGCTCATCTAATTACCTAAACAAATGAAATATTTTTTTACTGTATTATTACTGGCTGTACTGGTTTCGGGATGTACTAAAAAAAACCAGGTAGAATTTACAGGAACAGCCGCCGATATTAATGACGGCTCATTCGTCATCAAAGACATTAACGACATTGTTATTTGCCAAACGGATATTAAAGCAGGAAAATTTTCTTTAAACCGGGAATGGGTAGACGCCGGATATTATTATATGGCAATTAC
>JABDBW010000043.1 GCA_013288485.1 Bacteroidota bacterium | reverse complement strand
TATCAGGTTATCCAGGTCACGCACCTGGTGGGTTGATATAATAATGCAGCGATCATCAGTTAAGGCCCCTGAAATTATTTTACGGAACTGGCTCTTCGATGGGATATCTAACCCGTTGGTAGGCTCATCCATAATGAGCAGCGAAGTATTGGTGGATAGGCCAAACGAAATGATCACCTTTTTTTGCTGCCCGAAAGATAGTTTGGTGAGCAGCTTATCGGCCGGCACATCAAATTCGGCCAGCATTTTTGTAAACTGGTTATTATCAAATTTCGGATAAAAGTGCGCCGTGCTATCAGCAAACTGTTTAGCGGTTACAGCGGGCAGGTATATTTCTTCGGGTACAAAAAACAGCTCCTGTAAAAAAGAGGGCAGGCGCTTATCGGCATTTATACCATTCACGGTGCAGGTGCCCGACCATGGAAAAACCAACCCGGCAATGTTTTTAAGCAGGGTAGATTTGCCCGCGCCGTTTTTTCCCAGCAAGCCGTAAATATGACCGGGCTTCAGGCTGATATTCAGATCTTCAAACAGTTGGGCCTTACCATAGCCAAATGTTAAGTGTGATATTTCGATCATATTAGTGTATTAGTTAAATAGTACACTACAAATGTAAAGAAAGGTTTCACAATTCAAAATATTTTTATAAATATTAATAAATCAATGCTAAAATAATCAACTAATTAATTGATTTACTGTTGTTTAATCATTTCAGAACCTTACTTCATATTTTTTAAGCCAACAAAAACATTAGGATATGCAGCAGGTGGACCAGGTTGGACCAGGTGGACCACGTTGGACCAGGTGGTCCGGGTGGACCACGAAACACTAAACAAAATAGCTAAATTGCGTTTAAGTATGAAACGCGTAATAGAATGTGTACCCAACTTTAGCGAGGGCGTTGATGAACAGATCATCAACCGCATTACCGGCGAAATTGCGGCAGTTAATGGTGTTAAGGTATTAAATGTCGACCCCGGTAAAGGGGCCAACCGCACCGTTGTGACCTTTGCGGGCGAACCGGAGGCGGTTGTTGAAGCCGCTTACCTGGCGATTAAAATAGCAGGCGAACTCATTGATATGCGTACCCAGCATGGCGAACACCCGCGTATGGGAGCTACCGATGTTTGTCCGCTTATCCCCATCAGTAATATCAGCCTTGATGAAACAGCGCAATACGCAACCCAACTTGCAAAGCGCGTGGGCCAGGAATTACATATACCTGTTTACTTATACGGCCATGCCCAGGCTGATAAAAGGCGGAGCGATCTTTCGGTTATCAGGGCCGGGGAATACGAAGGGTTTTTTACGAAAATAAAATTACCCGGCTGGCAACCCGATTTTGGCCCCGGTGAACAGGATGCCAAACGGGGGGCAACCGTAATAGGCGCCCGCGATTTTTTAATCGCTTTTAATGTGAATCTTGATACACAGTCGGCAGGCATAGCTAACGAAATAGCGCAGGCGGTGCGCGAATCGGGGCGGGTAATAAAAGGCGAAAGGAAACGCATCCCGGGGACGCTCAAATGCGTAAAAGCAATGGGCTGGTATATAAAAGAATATAACAGGGCCCAGGTATCAATGAACCTGACCAATATTGCCGTAACACCTCTACACCGGGCGTTTGATGAGGTATGTAACAAAGCTCTGGGATATGGCGTTAAAGTTACCGGCAGCGAACTGGTAGGAATGTTACCCTTAAAAGCCATGATTGATGCAGGGCGGTATTTTTGTTTGAAGCAGGGCCTTTCGCCAGCGCCAGGTGAAAGCGAACTTATTAATACCGCTATACGTTCAATGGGATTAGATGAACTGGCGCCTTTTGACCCGCATAAGCGAATAATTGAATATATGCTTTAATGTCTTATTATTTACTAATTAGGTTTTAAATTACCTAATTGTTTATTTTTTAAATTAATATTATATATTTTTTTGTATTTAATATAAATTATATAAATTCGACACCGGCTTATTTTCTGTACCCCCTAAAAAATGAACGCTATCACAAGAAACACTAAAAATTTCTTATTTATAACGTTGTTCTTGCTAATGGTTAAACCCGCGGTTGCGCAGGTAAGTCATACTGCTGCAGGCAACCAGGGTAAAAACTTTTCTAATTCGCTCGCCCAGGTAAACCTCAATTTTATATTTCCTGAAGGATTTAAAGAGATTAAGGCCGTTAACACGGATAATTTTCCGTTCGACTACGCCATGGAGCTTCCGGGGCAAGATTTCGAAATATGGCTCCGCGTTAATACGCAAAAAGAGAATGAAAAATACTTAGCTGACAAGAACATTCACGTATCAAGCCCGGATTCGGTGTATGTAGCTATAGCTCGGGATCAGATAAATGCTTTTACCTCTGATAAAAATTATTTAAAAAGGGGCTTGCCCCCATATATATTAGATCGTTATAATGCCGATGCGGGCAGCACTTACTTATTGAACCTGGATGATTCGCCCGTTACCAAACATTATAAATACGCCCTTTTGATCGTTCTTCAAAAAAATAAAACCGGCACTGTTTTGGCCATTTGTTTCACCAACATTAAAGGCCCCGATTTCTTTAAAAACATGAACAAAGCGGGTAACTGCCTGAAGTTCAAGTAGGGAAGCAGAGATTAGTTAATTGGTGATTAAAGATTAGTTGGCATGGCTGTTAATACCATGCAAATCAACTAATCTTTAATCACTAACCTCTAATCTCTAACCACAATGTTAATAAGTTAACACATTTGAATTAGGAGTTGAGTTGCTAAACTTTATTTTTGCTTTTGCAGAGGCTCCCTGCCTCAGTTATTAAAAATACACATAGATAAAAATGGCAGAACCAGTAGATTATAGTGAAGATAGTATCCGGTCGTTAGATTGGAAAGAACATATACGCCTGCGCCCCGGCATGTATATTGGTAAGCTGGGCGACGGCTCGGCTTATGACGATGGCATATACGTTTTACTAAAAGAAATAATTGACAACTCGATAGATGAGTTTGTAATGGGCTCGGGCAAAACCATTGAAATAACCATAAGCGATCACAAAGTTTCGGTACGCGATTATGGACGCGGTATACCCCTGGGTAAGGTGGTAGACTGCGTTTCAAAGATAAATACAGGCAGCAAATATGACAGCAAAGCGTTTCAAAAATCGGTTGGGTTAAATGGGGTGGGCACAAAGGCGGTTAACGCGCTTTCAAACTCGTTCGTTGTGCAATCATACCGCGACGGGCGTTCAAAAATAGCCGAATTTGCAAAAGGCGAATTAATAAAAGACGAACCTGAAAAAGAAACAACGCAACGTAACGGTACGGCTATTAACTTTTTTCCCGATGATACTATTTTCAGGCATTACCGTTTTATACCGGAATTTGTAGAGAGTATGATCTGGAACTACGTGTTCCTGAACTCGGGTTTAACCATCAATTTTAACGGGCAGAAGTTTTTCTCGGAGCGGGGGCTTTACGATCTCCTTACAAAAAATACGGATGTAGAAACGCTGCGTTATCCAATTATCCACTTAAAAGGCGAGGATATAGAGATCGCCATGACCCACGGGCAGCAATATGGCGAGGAGTACTATTCGTTTGTTAACGGGCAGCATACCACACAGGGCGGCACGCACCAGGGCGCGTTCCGCGAAGCCGTGGTAAAAACCATACGCGAGTTTTATAAAAAAGAATTTGATCCTTCGGATATTCGCGCTTCCATCGTATCGGCCATAGCCATTAAAGTACAGGAACCGGTATTTGAATCGCAAACAAAAACCAAGCTCGGTTCGCAAAACATAGCGCCTGATGGACCGTCTGTCCGTGGGTTTATTAATGATTTTGTTAAAAAGGAATTAGATAATTACCTACATAAAAACCCCTCGGTTGCCGATGCTTTGTTAAAGCGCATAATGCAATCGGAACGTGAACGAAAGGATATTGCCGGAATAAAAAAACTGGCCAATGAGCGTGCTAAAAAAGCATCGCTGCATAACCGTAAACTGCGTGATTGCAAACTGCATTTTGATGATACCCATGAGCGCAAGCAAGATACCACCTTGTTTATTACAGAAGGCGACTCGGCCAGCGGATCGATAACCAAATCGCGCGATGTAATGACGCAGGCTGTTTTTAGCCTGAAAGGCAAGCCGCTTAACTGTTACGGGCTAACCAAAAAAGTGGTGTATGAGAACGAAGAATTTAACCTGCTGCAGCACGCACTTAACATCGAGGATGGCCTTGAAGAATTACGGTACAACAACATTGTAATAGCTACCGATGCCGATGTGGATGGTATGCACATCCGGTTATTGCTGATGACATTCTTTTTGCAGTTCTTCCCCGACCTGGTAAAAGCCGGCCACGTGTTTATTTTGCAAACGCCGCTGTTCCGTGTACGTAATAAAAAGGAAACTATATATTGTTACAGCGATGAAGAACGCAGAAACGCCATTGCCAAATTAGGGGTAAAGCCCGAAATAACCCGCTTTAAAGGATTAGGCGAGATATCGCCCGATGAGTTTGGCCTGTTCATTGGCAAGGATATACGCCTTGACCCCGTTATACTTAAAGATGCTAACATTAAAGGTTTGCTGGAATACTTTATGGGTAAAAACACCCCGGCAAGGCAGCAGCATATCATCGGCAACCTGCGGGTGGAGAAAGATGATGAAAGCATTAATCCTACAATTGTTGAGGATGAGGTGTTGCCTATAGCGAGTTAATTATTTACTTTGCATTATTGCTTAAGTTTTTTTCTTTTAAGAATATTTCCTATATTGTTTACCCTTCTTCTTGCAGGAGGCAAACGAAATGACAAACCACGAAATAAAAATATCATTCAAAGAATATAATTCTATAAATGAACTGCCCGTCGCCGACCAAATCTTATGCGCCGAGGCGGTTAAGGCGATGGAAAACTCGCATTCGCCCTATTCAAAATTCAGGGTAGGTGCCGCATTGCGGTTAAAAAGCGGAAAAATTATACATGGCAGCAACCAGGAAAATGTAGCCTATCCCTCCGGCCTATGCGCCGAGCGCGTGGCCCTGTTTTACTGGGGCGCCAACCATCCGGACGACCCGATTGAAAGTATGGCCATAACCGCGCATACGGATGAATTTAAACTGCTAAAGCCCGTTACCTCCTGCGGTTCATGTTTACAGGTATTGGCCGAATATGAAAAAAAAACAAAATCAACCTGTAAAAATTATTTTATATTGCAAAGACGGTCCAACCTGGGTAGCCAATGGTATTGAAAGCTTTTTGCCCTTTTTATTTTTTGAAGACCGCTTGTCCTGAACCTTATGAAATTAAAATTAGTTCTTCTTTTAACCGCGTTTGCTTTTTGTACTAAACTTTACGCGCAGCAGCAATTTCCTTTTGAAAAAGAAATACGGGCATACCAATACCAGGATAGCCTTAACTTTCCCAAACCTAACGGGATATTATTTATAGGCGCTTCATCTATTCGTTTATGGAGCGATCTGCGGCAGCGCTTCAGTAACGCGCCTATTATTCAGCGCGGGGTGAGCGGCTCGGAGTTGTCGCAATGGGTGGCGTACTATGCCCCTTATATTACTTACGTTTATCATCCGCGCAAAATATTTTTGTATGCCGGCGAAAATGATATTGCTACAGGAGGTAAAACGGCACAATCGGTAGTTGAATCATTTGCCAAATTATGGGATATCATCCACCGGCAGCTGCCCGATGTGGAGATATATTTTTTATCTATCAAACAAAGCCCCAGCCGGTTAAAATATACGCCCGATTTTTTTACGGCTAATAAACTGGTGAAAGCCTACATCAGCACCAAACCTAAAACTTATTATATTGATGTAGCCACAACCGTATTAAATCCGCAAACCATGCTGCCCGACTCATCCCTGTATAAAAAGGATATGCTCCATTTAAACGATAAGGGTTATGATAAATGGCAGGTTATTTTGCAGGATTACGTAAAGTAATAAACAACAAAGGCCCCCGTAAAACGGGGACCTAAGCAGCTATATAAACAAAACAAACTAAACTTAAGAAGCCGGTATCTCAATTTTAGTGATCTTCCAATCAGGGCGGTCCGATGAAATAGTGATCAAATTAACGCGTGTATAATTGCCATATTTCATTTCCAGTTTTACAACCATACCGTCGTTGTTGTCTTCAACAATTGAAGTGGTGTATTTACAATCCTGCTCAACATTTTCTGTCGCTTTGAATGATTCAAGGATGCGTTTTTTGTTGAGCATAACAACATTGTCGCCGCGGTACATTTTATAGTGAACATCGTCAGACAGGATCTTATCCAGGCCATCTATTTTACCGTGGATCACGGCATTTACATAAATTTCTAAAACGTCATTTTTTGTTAACGTAGCAGGAGTTGGTTTATTTATAGCTTTAGCGGCTGTGCAAGCTACAAGTAATGCTAAACCGAACATAACTGATTTTAAAGTTTTCATAATAATAGTATTTAAGGTTATTAATTAATTTTTATATCCATAAGACAGCAGCCACATCCTAAACGTTACAGGTAATTTATTTTTTATTGATGATTTAACTAAAATTTAACATTTTGCCCCCGATTTTAACAGTTATGATCGAACTCAATACCATCATTTTACAATTTGCAGAACAAGGCGAAAAAACCGGTTGGAGTTATATTGAGATACCGGCCGACCTTGCGCAGCAGCTTAAACCGGGTAATAAAAAATCGTTCAGGGTAAAGGGTATGCTTGATGATTTTGCCGTGAGCGGTATGGCTTTAATGCCCATGGGGGGCGGAAACTTTATTATGGCGCTCAAAACGGAAATAAGAAAAGCCATCCGTAAAAACGCGGGAGCCACGCTGCAGGTTAGGCTGGAGGTTGACAATGAACATAAGGTAGAGGTGCCTGACGACCTGCAGGAATGTTTTGAATTTGAGCCGGAAGCGCTGGGATTTTTTAACAGCCTGCCAAAATCGCACCGCGATTATTTTATAAAATGGATAGAACAGGCAAAAACCAATGAAACTCGGGCAAAACGCATAATAAACACCGTAAATGCTATGCTGCGCAAATGGGGTTACAGTAAAATGATGCGGGAAATGAAGAGGGATTGATTGATGTGCGGATATGCAGATGTGAGGATGAATGCTAATTCATAATTTTCGTTTTTTAGGATTTTGCCGATTATCGAAAATTGATATAATTTCAATCCTATCCTGGTTGGCTTTGAAAAAAATCGAAGTTTGAGGGAATGCTACACAACGACGTATTTTTTTAGCTTTAAAAAATATAGGAAAATGTTCAGGTGAGTTTTGGATCCGGGATACTGTTTGATCTATTTCGTTTATAACCCGTTGAGTTATTTCTTCGCCCCATTCTTCATATAAATATTCCTGGAGTTTATCATATTCTTCTAATGCCCTATCTGACCAAATTAAGGTATTAGCCATTCTTTTTTGCTCGTAGTTGTTTTAATTTTTCGTCCATATAAGCCATTACATACTCATGAGAATGTGTCCGTCCAGCCTCCACATCTGCAAGCCCTGCCTTTATACCCTCAATAGCTTCTTCAGGAAGGTCGCCCCAATCTTCTTCCTCTTCTTCCTCTACACGGTATTTCAACCCCATTTTACCTAACACCTCCTGTAAGGCCGGCAAATCTTTTTCTTTATTAATTTCTACAGTGATCGTTGTCATATATCAAATTTACAAATTATTACCTTATATACTGCAAAATTTTGCAGTATATAAGGTGCAAAAATTTGCATAATGTGCAAAAAATCCGCACATCAACATATCCGCATATCTGCACATTATCCTATCTTTATCCATCCAAATTTTTTAGTTACTAATGAGTGAAGAGCTGAACGATCCCAATGATTTTCGGGACGATATCCCTGCCAACAACGACGATAAAATACATACTATTACCTCACTTGACGGACTATACGAAAATTGGTTCCTTGATTATGCCTCATATGTAATTCTTGACCGTGCGGTTCCGCATATTAATGATGGTTTAAAACCAGTACAGCGCCGTATACTGCACTCGCTTAAAGAAATGGACGACGGGCGCTTTAACAAGGCCGCTAACGTTATTGGTAACACTATGAAATATCACCCGCACGGTGATGCTTCTATTGGCGATGCCATGGTGCAGATAGGTCAGAAAAACCTGCTCATTGATTGCCAGGGCAACTGGGGCGACCCGGTAACGGGAGATTCGGCGGCAGCACCGCGTTATATTGAGGCTCGCCTTTCCAAATTTGCGCTCGAAGTTGTTTTTAACCCTGATACTACCGAATGGCAGGCAAGTTACGATGGGCGTAACAAAGAACCAATAACACTACCTGTTAAGTTCCCCTTGTTATTGGCCCAGGGTGCCGAAGGCATCGCGGTTGGTTTAGCTACCAAAATATTGCCCCATAATTTTATTGAACTATTAGATGCCTCGGTAGCTGTATTAAAAGGACAAATACCCAATTTATTGCCCGATTTCCCTACGGGTGGTATGGCCGATGCTTCGGCTTATAATGACGGCCAGCGGGGTGGCCGCATTCGCGTGCGCGCCAAAATTGTGGAGCGCGATAAAAAAACGCTGGCTATAACTGAGATACCGTTTTCTACAACAACAGGCAGTTTGATCGACAGCGTAATTGCCGCTAATGATAAAGGTAAGATCAAGATCAAAAAGATAGAAGATAATACGGCGCAAAATGTAGAGATCGTTATCCACCTGGCACCGGGTATATCGCCTGACGTGACTATCGACGCTTTGTATGCCTTTACCGATTGCGAGGTTTCCATATCGCCAAATACCTGCGTAATACAGGACGATAAGCCCCGCTTTATGAGCGTGAATGATATGCTTACAGAAAGCACCCATTTTACCCGTGAACTGCTTAAACAGGAACTGCAGATACGGTTGAAAGAGTTGATGGAAAAGATATTTTTTAGCTCACTGCTTAAAATATTTATCCAGGAGGGGATGTACAAGCATCCTGATTATGAAAGCTCGGCAAACTTTGAAGAAGTACTGGTGGTTTTAAATAAGCTGTTTGAGCCTTTTTTTCCGCAGTTTTACAGGCCGATAGTTGACGAGGATTATAAAAAGCTCATAGACAAACCGATGAGCAGCATTACCCGTTTTGACGTGAAAAAAACGGATGAGCAGATAAAAAACCTGGAAAATGAGATAAAAACGGTAAAAAACTATCTGAAGCATCTGACGGAATATACCATCGATTGGTTTGAAAAATTAAAAGAAAAATATGGCAAAGGCCGCGAGCGCAAAACTGAACTGCGCACGTTCGACCGGGTAGAGGCATCACAGGTGGCATTGGCCAATGTGAAACTGTATGTTAATCGCGAGGATGGGTTTATTGGTACAGGTTTACGTAAAGATGAATTTGTAGGCGATTGTTCGGATATTGATGAGATCATAGTTTTCCGTGAAGATGGCCGTTGCGTGATCACTAAAGTACAGGAAAAAGTTTTTGTTGGAAAAGAGATCATTCACGTAGCTGTATTTAAAAAGAACGACGAGCGCACCATCTACAACATGATCTATAAAGACGGGCAAAGTGGCGTAAGCTACATTAAACGTTTCGCCGTTACAGGCGTAACCCGAGATAAAGAATACGACCTCACTAAGGGCAGCAAAGGCTCAAAAGTATTATACTTTTCTGCCAACCCCAACGGCGAAGCCGAAGTGGTGAATGTACAGCTAAAGCCACATGCCAAACTGAAGAAGCTGCAATTTGACGAAGATTTTGCCGCTTTAGCCATCAAGGGCCGAAACTCAATGGGTAATATAATTACCAAGTACCCGGTTAAAAAGATCATATTGAAAAGCAAAGGCATATCAACCCTTTCGGGCAGGAAGATATGGTATGATGATATTTTAAAACGTTTAAATGTTGACGCGCGCGGTAAATACCTGGGCGAATTTGATGGCGACGACCGCATACTCACTGTTTTTGCCAACGGCATTTACGAGCTGACCAGTTTCGACCTGAATAATCATTTTGATGATAAAATGGTAGTTATTGAAAAATATGAACCGGAAAAGATTTTTTCGGTTGTGCATTATGATGGTAAATCAAAAAACTACCTGGTTAAGCGCTTTACTTTTGAAAACACGGCCATAGGCAGGCAAACCAGTATCATCAGCGAGGAGAATGGTTCAAAAATGATCCTTATTTCCGGCGCAGCCGAACCCGTTGTAGAATTAAAACAACTAAAAGGCGCCACCAAAACTCCCGAAACTATTGAGATAAGCCTGGCTGATATTATAGATGTTAAAGGGATGAAAGCTATGGGTAACCGCCTTACCCAGCATTTAGTTGAAACCATAACCCTGATAGCTGAAAATAACCCCGTTGAGGAAACAGCACCAATTATTATTAATGAGGAAGAAGAAATAGCAGAAGAACTTACTATAAAAGAAGAAATACCTGAACCTATAATTGGGCTACCAGAGAACGAGGAATTACCAAAACCGGTAGAGCCAAAGCAACCCAGGGAATCAACAGAAAAATCAATGGAATCACCAATAGAAGCAGCGGAATCACCTTCTAAAAAAGTAGATTTTGAAATAACTAATCCGGATGATATTGAGATAGATGATAAGGGGCAGCTGGGATTATTTTAATACGACCAGACTTACCAGGAAAAACTACACACTTATAAAAAACGCCGCCTCAAATACGTGCCCGATAAATAGTTTTTGTATTGCTTCTTTTTGGCTGATATCAATGGGCGCTCCTTCGGTATCGGCACAGCCCAGCCAGGGTTCTATACAAACAAAATCGGCGCCCGGTTTGGCCCAGATACCCAGGTAATTAAAATGCGGAAATTCAACCGTAAGAGTTTGGTCATTTTGGGTGCTTTTAATGGTTATCATCCGTGAACGCAGATTTTTTAATACCAGCGCGTCGTTATTAAACAGGTCACGGGTTAAAAACAATTTATTTCCCTGCATTGGTACGCGCTGTGTTTCGCCGGTAAATAATCCATCGGCTGATAATAAATGTGTTTCTAACTTTTCGGCCAGTTCAAACTCCAGGTAATAGTCCTCATATTTTTCCCCCTTATTAAAAGGAACATTAAACGCAGGATGTCCGCCCACAGAAAAATAAATGGTTTTTTTATCGAGGTTAATAACCTTATAAGTTATGCGCAAGGCGTCATCGATCAAATCATAATGAATTTGAAAATCGAATTTATACGGATATTTGGCTAACGTTTTTTCGCAATACGGCAAAGAAAACCATGCCGATTGTTCCGACGATGATAGCAGCAATAATTCGGATGTGCGGTTAAAGCCGTGCCTCGGCATTTCATAAGTTTTGCCTTCAACCAATAACTCATTGTTAATTAACCCGCCAACTATAGGAAACAAATTAGGCGCGTGCCAGGGCCATATCGCTGCATCGGCCTGCCATAAATGTTCGGTTTTGGTGATTTTATTATAAAATGAGGTCAGCTCACCTCCCTGGGTCCGTATGGCTACTTTAAAAAGCTCGTTCTCTATAATTGTCATTTATATTTTGGCGGTTAGCGGTTAATGACCAGCGATTAGTTTTTGAAAGTTAATAAATATTTTAACTAATCTCTAACCTCTGATAACTAATCACTAACACCCTGTTTCTTTTTTTGTTCTAAAATCACAAAGGCACTGCGCCGGGGCGCAGGCATCACGGCATTTTCGCCTTTAACGTACTTCCATATCACATCATTCAGGATCAGATCGGGTACTTTATCTTCATCCGCCAGGTTAAACAAAGCCGAGCGCTTACTGCTTTGGTTTACCGCTATATTGCGTTGCTCCAGGTTGACCTGCGCTGGTTTTACGTTGTACGACGTAAGGTTGATCTTACTTGTAAAACAATTAAATAAAGGCATGGCTGCCGCGTCATACTGGCTCATCGG
Organism: Bacteroidota bacterium; assembly: GCA_013288485.1. Taxonomy (GTDB): domain Bacteria; phylum Bacteroidota; class Bacteroidia; order Sphingobacteriales; family Sphingobacteriaceae; genus Mucilaginibacter. The sequence continues at coordinate 10,034 of JABDBW010000043.1, read as the reverse complement.
CGGCAAGCCCAATATAAGTTCGATAGTACGCAATACGCCCGAAGTAGAATACATGTCATGTACAACCGCGCTCCGTTTTACATAAGGACCGGCGACATATACGGGCGAACGGTGCGCGTCAATATGATCAGGCCCACTCTGTGCGTCATCTTCCAGTATAAAAACTACCGATTCTTTCCAGATGGGGCTTTTTGAAAGATGGTCAATAAGCAGGCCTACTCCCTGGTCGTTATCTGCTACCGCCGCTATGGGCGATATGGCGCCTTTTTTTTTGCCCGCTGGTATGATCGTTACCAAGCCGTATAGAGTTAAATCGCGGAACCCTGTTTATCCGTACCAGCGAATCAAAATCATGCGCCCATATTTCCTCACGGCGCCTGTCGGTTATGCTCAGATCAAACCCGGGCGATTGCATGCAAAGGTGTCCCTGCAATGATTTGATACTGGCCTCGCCATCCCCCGCAAATTCTCCATAGGTACGATAGGTAACACCTGCGCGTTTGCAATAATCCCATATATAGCCATCTCGCGGGTCGCCTATTTTACGTTCGCCTTCCGAATCGTAATTGCCGCCCCTGTTGCCATAACTGGTTGGCCATGTTTTCTCAATAAAATCTGTAGCGTAGGCGGCGGTGCTCCAATTATGCCCGTCAGCGCTAACCTCGGCATCTACATAAAAATTATCCAGCAGGGCAAATTCATTCACTATGGCATGTTCATTCGGGGTAACTTTATTGCCAAAAATACATAGCGAGGTATCGCCATTGCCCTTGGCAATATCACCCAGCACCTGGTCGTAAGTGCGGTTTTCTTTAATGATATAAAACACATACTTAATAGGCGACTTTTCGCCCCGTTTACGCGGTATAGGATTTCCTTCTATCCCTTGAGCCAGCATTTGTTTTTGCGTAGTATACAGCGTATTTGCATAAACCTGTTTAGTGTAGTTTTTAAGTTGAACGGGGGTTGGCGTATTGATAAAGGAAAGCGTGCCCTTAAACAGGCCGCCTATATATTGTTCTTTACTATTTACAGCCCCTTTTTGATAACCGCTGTTATCCGCTTTTTTTATAGGCTGCGGTCCCAGCGGATTTGCCATCGATGTAAAACCCTTGCCATTAGCCACCAATATTTTGTTGCCCAAAGTTTTTACATTGGTAGGGTACCATCCGACCGGAATGAAACCTTTGCTTTTGCTGTTGCCGGGCTGGCTTACATCAAACACAGCTAAACAGTTATTGTCGGCATTGGCTATATACAGCGTTTTTTCATCTGCCGATAAAGCCAGTCCGTTGGTGGTCGACCCGGTTAGGCGGGTAGGATAAAGCGCCGTTGAAATAACTTCAACCGTTTTATGGGTGAGGGTATTGATAACCGAAACAGAATTATCATTGGCATTTGCCACGAAAAGGTAATCACCTTTTTTGTTCAGCAGCAATTCGTTAGGGTGGCTGCCAACTTTAATATTGGTTTTTGCTCCGGTGAGGGTATTATAACAGGTCACGCGTTCGGCCCCCCCATATAGATATATACAATACTTTTTCATCGGGTGATAGAATACAGCTATAAGCCTCGGCAGCCAGTTTAATTTTCGATTTTATCTTTTTAGTAGTCAGGTCGATAATATATAATGAACTATCTTCTTTTGTAACGGTATATAAAAGCGTATTGCTTTTGTTAACGGCTATGCCTGTTGTACAAATTTTGTTTATGGGCCAGGGCAGCCCTAATTTTATAGTATCCGCTTTCTCTATCTTGTTATTTTCTATGCGGAAAGCCATTATCCAGTTGTCATTACCGCCCGAAGCATATAATGTTTTCCCGTCATGGCTAAAGGCCAGGCCATACCATGATTTGCCCACCACTTTTTCATCCAGCAGCCTTTCATTTACCGGGTCTATTAACTGCACAGATTGTGTGCTTTGCCCGTTATTGGTAACCGCCAGTAATTTCCCCGACGCTGAAAGCTGTATGTTTAAAGGCAGATCGCCTAAAGGCAAATAAGTGCCTGCCGGGCTTAATTTCCATCCATTAGGTAAAAGCACTTGTCCGGTTCGTGCTATTTTACCGGGCAGTTGCGCCTGCACCTGCAATGCCAAAACAATAATGGCCGCGAAGCTGAATAATAGTTTTTGTTTCATGGTGATATGCTGAAGTGTAAAAATACAGATTGATCTGCAGCAAAGCTATAGCTTAACAAAAACTTAATGTGGGCGGGATGTTTTTATAAATAACTATAACAATTCCGGCTTTATTTTCTCTTTAAACTCTTTGGCAAACTTATTCAGCTTGGGCTGTATCACAAAGGCGCAATAGGGTTTATTAGCATTATCGGCAAAATAGTTTTGGTGATAATCCTCTGCTTTGTAAAACTCGCTTGCGGGGCTCAATTCGGTTACTATCGGTTTATTAAAAACCTGTTCATCGGTAAGGGTTTTTATCATGGCTTCGGCCTGTTGCTTTTGCTCATCTGTATGGTAAAATATAACCGAGCGGTATTGTGTGCCCACATCATTGCCCTGCCTGTTAAGACTGGTGGCATCATGGGTTTTAAAAAATATAAGCAGTATTTCATCAAAGCTCACTTCATTCGCATCATATTCTACTTCAACAACTTCGGCATGGCCTGTATTACCAGTGCAAATTTGTTCGTATGTTGGGTTTTTGGTGTGGCCGCCCATATAGCCTGATGTAACACTTTTTACCCCTTTAATTGTTTGAAATATAGCCTCGGTGCACCAAAAGCATCCCGATCCGAATGTTATTTTTTGAATATTCATCATAATAAAACAAATGTATGACAGTTTGATTTAACAATATATGTTTAAACATATTATTTTAGCGTTTTAATTACCAATTTTACTAAAATTTAAAACTTACAACTATGAAAATTGCAGTATTAATTGCCCGGATATTACTGGGCCTTATCTTCCTGGTGTTTGGTATTAATTTTTTTCACGATTTTATGCATGTAAAACCTCCAGCCATGAGCCCGGCGGCAGGTGCGTTCGCGGGCGGCTTGCTCGGGTCGGGTTATTTTTTTCAATTTTTAAAAGTTATTGAAATTATCAGCGGCTTGTTTTTGCTGCTTAACCGTTTTACTGCGTTCTTTTTGCTGGTTCTTTTGCCTATTACGGTAAATATTTTCCTGTTCCATGCTATACTGGCCCCTTATGGTGTACCTATTGGCACTACAGTGCTTGTGCTAAATTTATTTTTGTGCATTGGCTATCGTAAATATTATGCCGGCGTGTTTACGGCGGCGCCTAAAGTATAATTCTTTGAACCATGATTTTTAAGATTAGGGGATTCGCATGATTATAAAAATCCTGTTAATCTATTAAATCTTAAAAATCATGGTTCAGATATTTAAATATGGTTAAATTAGGCGTCGAAAACGCCTTTATAAACCGACTATGTTAAGTAAAAAGTTTACTGCCATACAAAAAGTATTTCTTTTATCAGCGCTCATTTCCTTTTTTACCTCTAATGCATTCAGCCAGCAACCGCGCTCAACCCTTAATTTTGATAAGGACTGGCATTTTAATTTAGGCGATGTACCTAACGGCGAAAACATCAGTTTAAACGATGCGGGCTGGCGCGTGCTTAACCTGCCGCACGACTGGAGCGTGGAAGGCGAATTCAAAAAAGAAAACCCCGCCACACCCGAAGGCGGCGCTTTGCCCGGCGGCATAGGCTGGTACCGCAAAACATTTACCGTTCCGTCAGCCTCAAAAGGCAAACTGGTTTATATTGATTTTGACGGCGTTTACCAAAAAAGCGATGTATGGCTCAACGGGCATCATTTAGGTTTCCGGCCCAATGGTTATATTTCTTTCCGATACGAGTTAACTCCTTATTTAAACTATGGCGGTAAAAATATTATCGCGGTAAAGGTTGATAATTCGGCGCAGCCAAATTCACGGTGGTATTCGGGTTCGGGGATATATAGGAACGTTTGGCTGGTTACTACTAATAAAACGGCGATCAGTCATTGGGGGACTTATATAACCACGCCTCAAATAAGCAAAACCTCTGCAACGGTTCATGTCGAAACGCAAATTCATTACCCCGGAGATTTTATTAAAATTAAAACCACTATTTATGATTCACGAGGGTTATTGATCAAAACAGTTACATCGTTTACCAATTTAGAGACAATTGTAGACACAACAACTATTGAACAGGATGTAGTTATTAATAACCCGGTGCTATGGTCGGTCGATCATCCTTATCTGTATAAAGCAGTTACGCAGGTTATTAAAAACGACAAAGTTGTAGATGAATACGCCACCCCGCTTGGCATCCGCTATTTTAATTTTGATGCCGATAAAGGCTTCTCGTTAAACGGAAAGTCCATGAAAATTTTAGGCGTATGTGATCATCATGACCTGGGCAGTTTGGGCGCCGCTGTTAATACGCGTGCTTTAGAACGCCAACTGCAAATATTAAAGGCAATGGGCTGCAATGCCATACGTACTTCGCATAACCCGCCCGCGCCCGAATTGCTCGACCTTTGCGATAAAATGGGTTTTATAGTAATGGATGAAGCCTTCGACTGTTGGGAACAGGGCAAAAAAACATTCGATTATCACCTGTTTTTTAAAGAATGGCATAAAAAGGACCTCGAGGCCCAAATACTACGCGACCGTAACCACCCCAGCGTAATGATATGGAGCATAGGCAACGAAATACCACAACAACGCGATACCAGCGCCCTGCGTATTGCCCCCGAGCTGGCGGCTATTATTCACAGCCTTGATAAAACCCGGCCCATTACCACTGCTAATAATGATCCGAGTACACGGAATAAAATTATACAATCGGGCGCGCTTGATCTGGTGGGGTATAATTATAGCATAAAAGATTTTCCATCATTTCATGACCGTTACCCCGGCAAGAAGTTTATTGCTACCGAAACCACCTCGGCCATAGAAACGAGGGGGTATTATGATATGCCTTCGGATAGCATACGCAGGTGGCCGCTGTACGGAAAAGATAAAAATAAAATGAATGCTGATTTTACTGTATCGGCTTATGATAATGTATCGGTAACGTGGGGGTCAACACATGAAGAAACATGGAAGATCATCAAGAAATACGATTTTTTATCGGGTATGTTTATATGGACGGGCTTTGATTACCTGGGCGAACCCACACCCTACTCCTGGCCGGCGCGAAGCTCGTACTTTGGTATTATTGACCTGGCGGGATTTCCTAAAGATGCCTACTATATGTACCAAAGCGAGTGGACCAACAAAACGGTGCTGCATATCTTCCCGCACTGGAACTGGGAACCCGGCAAAACCGTTGATGTATGGGCTTACTATAATAACGCGGATGAGGTGGAACTTTTCCTAAACGGGAGGTCAATGGGTATCAAAAAGAAAACCGGCGACGATCTGCACGTAATGTGGCGGTTAAAATACGAGCCGGGTACACTGAAAGCGGTATCGCGAAAAAACGGAAAAGTGGTGTTGGTAAAAGAGATACATACTGCAGGGGCGCCAGCAAAAATTGAACTATCGGCCGACAGGAAAAATATTAAAGCAGATGGCACGGACTTGTCCTTCATCACCGTAAAAATAGTGGATAAGGACGGTAATGTTGTGCCCAATGCAGAGAACCCCGTCAACTTTAAAATTAACGGCGAAGCCTTTATGCCGGAGTTGACAACGGCGACCCAATTAGCCATGAACCTTTTAAAGCGAACTATAGCAAAGCGTTTCACGGGCTTGCCCTGGCTATTGTTCAAACCAAAGAAAAACCGTGTAATATTACTTTTACCGCCAACAGTAAGGGCCTGCAGGGCGCGGAGGTGGTGTTGGTGAGTAAGAAATAATTCAGCGCGTCATTGCGAGGAACGAAGCAATCTCTGCACTTGCTAATCAAACAGAATAAATTCTTTAAGTAGTCAATCCAAAAGTAAACTCTTGTGCCTGTCAGTATAGAGATTGCTTCGTTCCTCGCAATGACGCATGGGAATAAGCGCTACTGGTACTGTATGTAAATAGGGTATGGCTTCTTCTTTAAAACCTCTTCGGGCGTAAGCATGTGGTGCGGGGCCTTCTTCAGATCGTTTTTGTAGAACAGTTTAAACCCGGTAAACTGTACCGGTTCGTTATGAATAAAATAACGCCAGGTGCCTTCCTTCAGGTCGGGTTCGCCCCATCCGTCCATATCCATTACCAGCTGAATTTCGGGATGAAGCTTTATGTTTTTATAATTCGTTACCATTTTAGCGGTGAAACGGTGCACAATTAAAATTTTTGGCGGCAGGTTATATTTTTTAACCAAACCGGCTAAATAACCCGATACATAATTAATATCAGCCGCGTCGTAAGTGCCTATCTTTCTGCCGGGCAGGCTGCCATCCTTCATAGAAAATTCGGGGTACATACCAAAATGCACCTGCGGCATTATTAAATATTTTTCTAACAAGGGTAATTCTGTTTTAATATTGCTTAATGCCACCTGCACATCTAAAAACACAATGGCATGAGCTTTTTTGGCCAATCCTAAAACAGTATCAATTTGCTTGAACGGCATCCGGTGGCGGTATTTTTTATCTTTCCCCGGGTCGCCGCTGGCCACTACGGCAATATAATGAAGGGCAGGCTGTACCGGGGTTTGCGGGTCGGCCCTTTGCCAGTTCTTTACTTCGCCTTTTAATTTGGCTAACATTTCGTTGGGCGGCAGTTCGCCTAAAATGCCCATTTTTTTTGCGTACAGGTTGCCGTAAAAAGCAACCACCCTGTAAAACGGCAAAATAGCGCCCGGCAACGGGTACGGGGTATTTTTAACCGGCCATTTGCCCGTAGTATCGCCATGCGCCAAACGTTTCATTAATGAATCATACAATTTCTTGTTGAGCGGCGGGTATACCACTTTTGGTTCGGCAATCGTGTCGGCAGTTTTAGCAGCCACCTGGGCGGCAGGTGCACTCACCTGGGTTTCCTGTTTACCGCCCTTGCTTTGGCTGCAATTTGAAAAAAGACCTAATGACGACAGCAATAATACAGTGGAAAGAAATATATTTTTCATTTATGAATTGTTTTTATGCTGAATAATTTAAAGTCGGGGCTTATTTAATAATAAAACGCACGGTTTATTAAAGCACCGCAAAATAACATCTTTTAGCATACGTGCAGGCTAAAAATTATCCACAATTATTTTTTGTGCTTACAAAACTTTCCAAACACCCCCAACGGCAGTTTTACACCCGAGGTGGCCTGCAGGTAAAGCTCGCCTATTTCCAGGTTCTGGGCTGCGGGGTACGAGCTTTTTATCAAATTTTCCACAATAACTGCCGAAAACCCGAGCGAATAGGTATTTAATATAAAAAAATGCTCATCGGGGTCAAGCAGGCCGGTTACATCATGCATCATTTCGTTAATATGGTCTTCCAACTTCCATTTTTCTCCATTTGGGCCGTGGCCATAAGCCGGCGGATCGAGGTTGATGCCATTGTATTTTTTGCCGCGCTTTAATTCGCGTTTTACAAATTTAAGGGCATCTTCAACAACCCAGCGTATATCTTTCAACCCCGATAGCTCCTGGTTCTCGTTGCCCCAGGTAACCACCTGTTTAATGGAGTCGACATGCGTAGTATCGGCCCCTGCCGCCCGGGCTATCAGCGAAGCGCCGCCGGTATAGGCAAACAGGTTCAATACTTTAGGGTCGGGTGTTTTAAATTGTTTAATGTTTTGCGATATATAATCCCAGTTAACCGCCTGTTCGGGGAAAATGCCCACATGCTTAAACGAGGTGAGTGCCAGCCGGAATTTTATAGCCGCTTCCGGATTTTTATATTCAATATGCCAGCGGTCGGGCGTGGCAGGGTTTTTCTTTACCCATTCGCCCGAGGTGGCCGAGCGGCCCTTAAATTTAATATGATGCAACCGCTGCCACTCCGCCGGTGGTAAAACCTTGCTCCATACCGCCTGGGGCTCGGGGCGTATCAATATTACATTGCCAAAGCGTTCCAGTTTTTCAAAATCGCCGCAGTCTATCAGCTCGTAATCTTTCCAGTGCGCGGGGGTGAGGAGTTGGATCATTTTAGTGAGTGGGCAGTTGTTAGTGGGTAGTTGGCAGTTATGAGTTTGCAGTTATTAGTTACGTAATACGTTTTAATGGCAAAAGTAAAATAAAAAAGTTAAATAGGTTTGGTAATGCAAAGTATAAAAACTAATTTTATAGTTAATTATAGACCTAATCTTCCGGATAATGAAAATAATTACAGTTAAACCCGCTTTGCTGGCTTTGTTTTTTGCCGTTGCCGCCAATGCACAAAAATTACCTAATGTGCAGAAGACAAGTATGTATGCACCGGATAATATAAAAATTGATGGGAAAGCAATCGAATGGGGCGATAAATTTCAGGCATACAATTCATCCAGCCGCATCTTTTACACTGTGTCGAATGATGAAAAGAATTTGTATTTAACCGTCAGAATGGAAGATCTTTTTGGTAATGAAAAGGCATTGAACGGGGGCATAACATTTACAGTGAGTCCTTTGCCAGAAAAAGGTCAAAAGCGGAAAGATGTTAAAGACATATCGGTCACGTATCCGGTCATAGAAAACAAATATAATAGCGGGAGAGAGGCGTTCGTAGTAACCGTAGGAAATTCATCCCATTACAAATCATTAAGTATTGATACAGATGGAAACAGAAAAAAAATTGACTCACTGGTAATAAAAACAAATAGACGAATGACGGAAATGTTTAAAGAAGTGCAGGTAGAAGGTATAAAAGAAATAGCCGATCCGATAATTTCTATTTATAACACAAACGGCATTTTAGTAGCCGCTCAATTTAATGGAAGCATGAAATACACGTATGAAATGGCGATTCCCATAAAATACCTTGGCACTTCGATAAAAGACGGCGGCAAATTCAAATATAATATACAGCTAAACGCAACGGCAACTATTGCATCAAGCAATTCGCCAGTAATGGCGGTTTCGCCGGCAATGGCGGTTCCGATTGCTACCAATTTGGCGAACGTTAAACCTGACAGGCTGTATGTAAACTACCCGACCGATTTTGGGGGCGAATATGCTTTGGCAAAAAAATAACTGACATGAAAAAATTCAAATTGAGCCGACGAATTTTACCTGCTTTATTTTCAATTATTGCATTTACAGTTAATGCCCAAAAACTCCCCAATGTGCAGCAAAGCAGTTTGTGTGCGCCGGTTGATATAAAAATTGATGGCAAGGCAACGGAGTGGGATGATAAATACCAGGCTTATAATAAAAGCACTGAACTTTTTTACACAATATCAAACGATAATAATAACCTTTATTTGATAGTGCATGCAATCAAGCCGCGTATTATTCAAAAAATAATAGCCGTTGGCGTCACTCTCATCGTAAATAATGCCGGCAAAAAGAGCGATAAAGCGATGGAAAACGCGGTTATCACTTACCCATTTTTAAGTTTTAAAAATGGCGAAAATATTATTTCGAACACAGGATTGAAATCAGTAAATATAATTCCCAAATTTAATGACACAGCAGAAGAAATACTTATTTCACAGAAAAAATCCGATTCTTTAATAGCTATTGCTAATAACCTGTTTTCAAATCAATCAAAATTGATAAAAATTAAAGGTTTAGCCGGAATACCTGATACAGCCATTTCGGTTTATAACGAACAATCTATCCGTACAGCGGCAACATTTGATAATGCAAAAACTTACACCTACGAATTATCTGTTCCGCTAAAGTATTTGGGGCTTTCTATTGATAACTTACAGAAATTCACTTATAATATAAGGCTAATCAGCAGGTTTGATGCCAACAAAGGTCGCGTATCAACTTATTACAGATATGGAGATGGTGGTCAAATAGATATGAATGCTGATTTAGATGCGCCCACCGATTTCTGGGGAGAATATACTTTAGCGAAAAAATAACCGATACACCATCCCCCCCGAATTTTAAAATAAATAGTATTTATTGCAAAGGGCATAACCACGAAGCAATATTATGAAAAACCTCCTCCTCATCTTATTCCTCCTTACCAC
>JABDBW010000042.1 GCA_013288485.1 Bacteroidota bacterium | reverse complement strand
GTGATAAATGGCTGATAGAAAAAGCCCACGAAAAAGGCCAGTGGGGCATAAGCCAGGATAATTTGGGGCGTATGTATGCCAATGATAATTCGACCAATTTGGTTGGGGATTATTTCCCGCCTGGTTTAGGGCTGAATAATAAAAACCAGCGCAACGTAGCCGGGTATAACGAAAGAACAGTAGCTGATAACAGCACTTACCCCTTAAGGCCGACGCCGGGCGTAAACCGTGGCTACATGAAAGGTGTATTGGACGATAGCCTGCGCCTGACCAGTTTTACCGCCGCCTGCGGGCCCATGATATACCGTGGTGGCTTATTTGGCAGTAATTATGATCTGAACGCTTTTGTTGCCGAGCCATCAGCCAATTTAATTACACGTGATATATTGGCCGAGAACGGCAATGTGGTTAAAGGCCGGGAAGCCTATCATGGCCGGGAGTTTTTAGCCAGTGTTGATGAACGCTTCCGCCCGGTAAGTTTGTATGACGGCCCGGATGGCGCATTATATATTGTAGATCTGTACCGGGGCATTATACAGCACCGCACCTATTTAAGCCCATACCTGAAACAGGAAATAAAAAAACGTGACCTCACCAAACCATTATCGTGCGGGCGTTTGTATAAGGTTTATCCGGCAGGAAAAAAATTGGTTAATGTAACATTCCCGAATGATCCGGTAAAACTGGTTGCCTTGCTGGGTAACCCCAATGGCTATGTGCGAGATGAGGCCCAGCAAATACTGGTTGACACCAAACCCGCCCAGGCAATTCCGGCTTTACGCGAAGCGATAAGATCAACAACTAACCCCTACCTCGCTATCCATGCTTTGTGGACACTGGAAGGAATGAATGTGTTAACATCCGGCGAGGTTTTAAACTTACTGCAATCGCCGCAATGGGCAATACGTATGCAGGCGCTTACCGTTTCGCCGGAAGTGATCAGCAAAGATAATTACAAGCAATTTGCGGGCGCGTTTGCACAGATCATCGCTAAAAACGATACGATTGCCGCCCCGTACGTGGGTTTTGTAACCAATGCTATACAGCCTTTTGATAAGGATGCCGCAAATAGCTTATTGATCAGCCTGGTAAAAAAATATCCCAACAATTTGTTTGTTGCCGACGCCGTGGTAAGTAACCTGCAGGACAGGGAAGAAGCTTTTCAAAAAGAGATAGCCCCCATAGCGCGCGACGCGAGCCTGGCAATTAACCAGCGGATACAGCGCGTAATTACGGCCATACAAAATGCCAAAAATAATAGCGACCCTAAAGTATTGGCAAGGCTATACCCCAGGGGCGCGGCTATTTTCAACACGGTTTGCAAAACCTGCCACGGCGAAGACGGCAATGGCGTAACGTCACTGGCGCCGCCATTAAACAAATCGGAGATAGTGAACGGCGATCATGACATCATGATATCCATACTATTGAAAGGCCTTACCGGCCCGGTTAATATAGCGGGCCATTTGTATAAAGCCCCTGAAATTAGCGGCGAAATGCCCGGCTTTGCGGATAATAAGGACTTTACCGACGCGGATATAGCCCAGATACTGAACTATGTGCGCCGTTCCTGGCAAAATACAGGCGATAGGGTAAGTGCCGGAAATGTTAAGACGATCCGCACGAAACTGGCAGACCGGCAAAAATCATTTACAATGGATGAGCTGGACCCCTCGTCGAAATTCAATTAAACCGTATATTTACTGTTATCCTATAAAACCAATTATGAAAAGAATTATTTTTTGCTTTGTTCTAAGCTGTTTTCTTGTGCCAATAGCGTTTGGCCAAAAAAAGCTACTGAAAGATATACCCGGAGTGGTTTCGTATACTTATCGTAACGATTTGGCTAAAGATGTACCGGGCACCCTGGATAAAATTAAATCGCTGGGGATTACCAACATGGAATTTTCCGGTTGGTTTGGCCAAACACCCGAACAACTTCGTGTGTTGCTCGACGCGCGCGGAATGCGCTGCACCAGTATAGGTGTTGGGTATGGCGACCTGCAAAAAAATCCGGATAAGGTTATTGCCCAGGCCAAAGCAATGGGCGCCGAATTTGTGCGGGTGGCATCCATCCCTCACCCCGGAAATTTTAAGGATCTGCCTGCCGACGCGGTAAAACAAGCCGCTATTGATTTTAATACATTCGGTAAAAAGCTGGCCGAAAATGGCCTCACCTTTTGCTACCATAACCACGGCCCCGAGTTTTTGCCCGCAGGCGATCTGGGCGAGGGAACCTTTTTTGATTACCTAATGAAAAACACTGACCCTAAATATGTATCGTTCGAGATGGATGTAATGTGGGTTTACTGGCCCGGCGCAGACCCTATTGAATATTTAAAAAAATATCCCGACCGTTTTAGATTGATGCACGTTAAAAATGTGAAAAAAGGATTACAGCGGGGCGGCCCATCAACTTTCGTTGCCGTTGGTGACGGCCAGATAGATATGGAAGCCGTATTAAAAGCTGCCGCGAAAACAAAAATTAAATATTACTATATTGAAGATGAAAGCGCCCCGCAATTTATTGATGTGCAAATGCCGGTAAGTATGGCGTATTTGGAGGGTTTGACTAAATAAAATAAAAGGAATTACTTCCAAAAAAACAGCGATGGGTTTAAACTCATCGCTGTTTTTTTTATACGGTCAAGTTAGCTGTTGGATAATTATTCTTTATAATTAAGATTTTGTAGTCCTATAGAGCCAACCGTCACCTTGCCTACAAAGTCATTCGCTTTTACTTGCGATCTGGTCATCAGTTGCCCGTTCATCATTATATTTATAAAGGAAATATTCGAAATGCTCCGCATCCCATTGCCCGCATCTACGCCAACCAGGTCAACCGTAAGTGGGCTGCCTGCTGCCTCTATGTTTTTAAAAAGTATGCCATCTACCTTGCCGTAGCCATCGCCCGGCCTTGTCCATACTGCATGGCCAACCCATACGGAAGCAAACCTGTGCGCTTCTTCTATACGGATATTTTCAAAACGCACATTGCTTATAGTGCCGCCATCACATTGATAGATCCGTAATGACCATTCGCGGCCCTTATCATGTATTACATCACAATTCGAAAATAGCACATCATCCACGTTGTCGCTTACTTCGGCGCCTATGCTTAAGGCATGGGCCAGCTGGTTCCATAATATGCAATTGTTTACAAAAATACCCTTGGCGTCGCCCTGGCCATGATCTGCTTTAACAACTATCAGGTCGTCCATCGTACGCAGGAAACAGTTTTCAACCGTTACTTCCCGGCTATTGCAAATATCAATACCGTCGGAATTGGCGCGGTAGCCAAATATTTTAATATTATCAACCCTCACGCTGTCTGATTGGCGTATGGGTACATTCCAGGTACTAGCGTCGCGCAATATAATTCCTTCCACATTAATATTCTTACCGCGTATAAACAGCAGGTTGCGGGCATGGGTGGGGCAAGCGCTGGCATCAATAATACCCCGCCCGCGTATGGTGATGTTTCGCCCCCGCAAGGATAAGGTAGGCGAGTAATTGCGCTGGCCATCACCACGATTAACCGAATAGCGCTCAGCAGAATCTATTACCGCCCGTACAACCGCCCCCCCGGCTATATAAATTGTTTTATTGTCGCCAACTTCGAGGTGGCTTATGGAATGTATGCCCGGGCCAAAATAAATTACATTGGGGTCGTTAGGTTTTGGCGCGTTGGTTTCAATGGGGTTAACAAATAAGTGCAGCGACCGTAGCCATTCGCCATTGATCTCGATAGTCAGGTTCTTTGGTGATGAAACGGGGAACGTAATAAAATGCCCGTGTATGGTCGCCTTGACACCGGCTGAAGTTGGTAAAATTTTAACGTCTTTTATATCGGCGGGTACTGTTACCGTAACTGTTGCGCGGCCCTGCATGTCAAAATAAGCAAAAGCGGCGGTGTCGAAATATTTATAGGAGTTTTTTATGTCGGAAATTCCTTTGAACTGATCGGGCGTACCATTGGCAGCTATTTTTGTTGTATAAACGGCTACTTTATGGCCGTTAACAGAAACTTTATAACGCTGGTCCAATAATTCCCCTGCCGGGGCCGGGTATACCACGATCTTATTTTTAGCTTTACCGTGTCCAAACGCGGAAAGTGTGGCCAACAATAACATAACGGTTAATACAGGCTGGCGCAAGAACTGCACTAAAAAGCTTAATTTATTCATGGGGTGTAAATTCAGGTGTATTAAATGGATAGATAAATGTCGGCAAAAGCTATGGGTATAAAGAAAAAAAATTTCTAGTTTGCAAAAAAACACGAAACAAATAAATTTGCAGCCTTTGTTATTAAAAGCAAAAAAATGATGAAAAGGGTAAGTTCAATTTTAATGATCGTTCTCACTGCCTGGATGTTCCAGGCATGTAGTGGCAATGCAAAACATGAAAGTTTATCAGATGCCAATATTAAGCAGGGCCTGCCGCCTGTTACTGTAAGCGAGGACGATGCAAAATTTGCGGTTGAGGCCGCGGAAATCGGTATTAACGATGTGGAGTTAAGCAACTTCGCGAAAGCTAAATTAGGCAGCACCGGGGCAAAGGGCCTGGCCGATCTGATTTTAAAAGATTATTTAAAGATCAACGAAGAGTTAATGACTATTACGACCCCTAAAAACATACATTTCCCGTTTTCGCTTAGCGGCGACGGGCAACAGGCAAAAGATGAATGGGAACAAAAAACAGGAAATGATATGGATAAGGCCTATGTGGACAAAATGTCCGGCGACAATGAAAAAGCGATCAAATTATATGAAAACGCGGTGGATGATGTAAAAGACGAGTCGATCAAAGCGTTCGCGGTAAAAAACCTGCCGGTATTAAAAAAACATTTGGCGGCTATTAATGCAGTTCATGATAGTATAAAATAACACCAGCCTTAGTTAGTTTGCTTTAATAGAAAATATTCAATTAATTTAGCCCATTATGAATGAATCATTATTTAAGTACATGAAAGTTGGGCTGGTGCATTTTATGGCCTTCCCCGATACTATAAAAGGCGAAGGGCCGGTAGTGGAAACCATACGAAAGATCGCGGTTGATGATTATTTTAACGCGATAGAGATCACCACTATAAAAAATGACGCGGACAGGCTGAAAGTAAAAAATATGCTGAAAACCGCGCACATGGCCGTAACCTATGGCGGCCAGCCGCGCCTGCTTACAACCGGGATGAATATTAATGACCTGGATGAAGACGGACGCCAGCACGCGCTGGCAAATTTAAAGGCGGGTATTGACGAAGCGTATGAAGTTGGCGCCGTTGGCTTTGGTTTTTTAAGCGGGAAATATGCCGAAGAAACAAAAGAGGAATCGTTCCGGGCGTTAGTGAAATCAACCCGCGAAATATGCGATTATGCCAAATCAAAAGGCAATTTACAGATAACGCTGGAGGTTTTTGATTATGATGTAGATAAAAAAGCGCTTATAGGGCCGGCAAACCTGGCATTACGCTATGCGAAGGAAGTAAGAAAAACAAACGATAACTTCGGTTTAATGGTCGACCTGAGCCATATCCCCCTGATACACGAAACCATTGAAGAGGCCGTTTTGCCGGTTAAAGATTATATTACCCATGCCCATATTGGCAATTGCGTAGTGGCAAGTCCCGATATGCCCGCCTACGGCGATGTTCACCCTCATTTTGGCTTCCCTAACGGGGAGAATGACGTACCCGAAGTAGCCGCCTATTTAAAAGTTTTGCTGGATATTGGCTACCTGAACACTAAAAAACCGCCAATGCTAAGCTTTGAGATCAGGCCGTTTGGCGATGAAGACCCCGAGGTGGTAATTGCCAATGCCAAACGTACCCTGAACCAGGCATGGGCAATGGTGTAACTTATTTTATAGCTTTAAACTGATATGAAAATTGTAGTACTGGATGGATATACCCTTAATCCCGGCGATTTGTCATGGGACGCGTTAAAAAAATTGGGCGACGTAACGATACATGAAAGAACGCCATCCGCCGAAATTGTGAACAGGTGCGCGGGCGCGGCGATTGTACTAACCAATAAAACACCGCTTGATGAAGCGACCCTGAACCAGTTGCCCGATTTGAAATATATTGGCGTACTGGCCACAGGTTACAATATTGTTAATACCGAAGTGTGTAAACAAAAGGGAATAATAGTAAGCAATGTGCCCGGCTATGGCACCGCCTCGGTGGCGCAATTTACCTTCGCCTTATTGCTTGAACTTTGCCACCACGTACAACGTCATGGCGACGCGGTTATGGATGGCAAATGGACGAGGTCTGCTGATTGGTGTTTCTGGGATTACCCTTTAACCGAACTTTCTGGAAAAACTTTAGGAATAATAGGCTTTGGCAACATTGGTAAAAAAGTGGCTGATATAGCCACTGCTTTTGGGATGAACATCATGGCCACAGGGCGCACGCATACCGCGCAACCCCACAGGGAAAACTTTAAATGGGTAAGCCTGCCCCAACTTTTGGAGCAAGCGGATGTGATCAGTATTCATTGCCCGTTAACCCCCGAAACACAGGGGCTGATAAACACAGAGAATTTAAAAAAAATGAAACCCTCGGCTTTTTTGATAAATACATCAAGGGGCCCCATCATTGTAAATGCCGACCTGGCCGACGCGCTGAACAACAATATAATTGCCGGCGCGGGGATTGATGTGCTTTCTGTTGAGCCCCCTCCCGAGGATAACCCGCTTTTTAAAGCAAAGAACTGCATTATTACCCCCCATATTGCTTGGGCCACTAAAGAGGCGCGCGCGCGGTTAATGGGTACGGTGGTTGATAACCTTGCCGCGTTTATAAGTGGCAGCCCGGTTAATGTGGTGAATAAGTAACATTTAAAATTTATTGAAACATATTAGTTTTCAGTCGGTTTACTTATAACACAAAAAAGTAAACCTATGAAAAAGTTAAGTTCAATTTTAATGATCGCATTGTTTGGGCTATTGTTCCAGGCTTGCAACAACACGAAGAAAGACAGTACCGGAGCAGCTGACAGTGTAAATGCTGTAAAAGACACCACCACAACCGGCCTAACAGGCATTGCCGTTGATAAAGACGATGCCAAATTCGCTGTCGACGCGGCCAATGGCGGCATGACCGAAATAGCGCTGAGCAAGCTGGCTGCTGAAAAAACAGCAAACAGCAAAATAAAAGACTTCGCGAATATGATGGTTATGGACCATTCAAAAGCCGGCGATGAATTAAAGGCTATAGCAATAAAGAAAAACATAACCCTGCCCGATTCCCTGAACGCCGATTCGAAAAAAGTTGTTGAAGATATGCGCAAAAAAGCTGGCGATGACTTTGATAAGGCTTATGTAAGCAAAATGAAAGCCGACCACAAAGCAACCGTTGATATGTTTGAAGACGGCGCCAAAAAAATAAAAGACCCCGATCTGAATGCGTTTGTGGTAAAAACATTGCCTACTATTAAGGGGCACTTAGCAGCTATTAATACCATTAGTGATGGTATGAAATAAAAAACAGAAAACCACAATAATTGGAAAAGGCAAATATATAAGCAGTTAGCTTATGTTTTTGCCTTTTTTTGTACGGGGAAAAAAGAAAAAAAGAAATTAAAAATTTATTCTACTTAGTACATAGATATTTATACCTTTGTGCACTTGTTACAATCGAACTAAACCAATTCGTTCTTTATGAGAATAATGAGATCAGTTAATTTAAAGGAGAAGTTTTAGCGGACTTCTCCTTTTTTTAGGCGATCTTCTTCGTTTAAAAAGCGCCCGCTTTTAAACCGGTATATTATTTATCAACGCATCGTACAATTTATCAAACTCAATTGGTTTTCTTAAAAAGCCATTAAAATAGCCGCTATATTCTTCGTTATTTTCTGCCGTTACATCAGCGGTTAATGCAAAAATGGGTGTTTTGCTGTTAGGGTTTCCCGGGGTAAGAATATGTTTAGTGGCTTCAAAGCCATCCATTTCTGGCATATGAATATCCATCAAAATAAAATCGAAAGTTTTTTGTTTTGACTTTTCAACCGCATCCAGGCCGTTTTTGGTGTGCTCTACTATTACTTTCCAGTTGCCAAGCAACTTGGTGATCACCAGGGCATTTATTAAATTATCTTCAGCTAACAGTACTGTTTTACTGTGCAGGCCATCAGGATATTTTAAAAGTGTTTTATCGGGGGAGTTTGATTTTACGAGCCTAATGTCAAAATAAAAACTTGATCCTTTATTTAGGGTGCTATTTACCATAATTGTACTTCCGTGAAGGGCCACCAATTTTTTAACAATTGCCAGCCCAAGCCCCGAGCCCGCCTGTTTTTTAGTGGTTACAGATTGCGGCTGAGAAAAACTTTCGAAAATGCTATCAAGGAAACTTTCATCAATGCCTATGCCGGTATCGATAATTTTAAAGCGTAACTCATCTTCATTGGGGCCACCGGTTAATTTTTCTATTTCAATAGCTACGCTGCCGTGGTAAGTAAATTTTATAGCATTTGTTATAAGGTTACCTAATATCTGGGCTAATTTTGTTTCATCTATTTTATACGATTCGGCAATGCCGTCATCAATTTTCAGGTTTAGTTTTAGCCCTTTTTCGCGGGCAAGGCTTTCGTAGGTTTTCTTTATATTTTCAAGTAGCAACTTGAAATTACCCGGTCGTGCTTCCAGCCTGGCTTTGCCGGCCTCCAATTTACTAAAATCAAGTATATCGTTAACAAGCAGTAACAGGTTATTTGAGGCAAACCTAAGGGCTTCTATAAGCTCCTGTTCCTCTTTATCGGTTTTATCAGCCAATAATGAAGCAATGGTTATTATCGCGTTTAACGGTGTTCTGATCTCATGGCTCATTGTCGACAAAAACTCCTGTTTTACAAGGGCAACCCGTTCGGCATGGTTCTTTTTTTCAATGATCTCCGCTTTTTCCAGCTGTACCTGCGCCTCTTTTTTTAACGATTCCATTTTAGTGATCATTTCATAGTTTTCGATCACTTTAAGCGTTTGGGTATTAATTACGGTTTCTTTTTCTTTAAAATACAGCTCTAAGTATTGAAGCGCCCTCACCGTATCGTTTTCCAGTTTATATATCTGGTAATAAAGATAATAGCATTTAAATGTAACCATTATCAAATGGTAGTCGGTGCTGTGTTTCAGGCATCTTTTGAGTATATCTTTAGCTTTTTCCAGCTGACCCATTTCTACATACAGAAATGCCAGCCTATGCCAGGCCATACCAAGGCCAAGTGTTTCGCCCATTTCCTGGTGGATGTTTATGGACGCGATCAGGTCATCTTCCGCATCCTTAAATCTTTTTTGCGCTAAATATATTTTACCCCTGCCGTAAAAGCCAAAAGCTAATCCGCGTATATCATTGGTTTGCTTTTTTATAGTTATTGACCTGTCTATCAGTTCATAAGCTTTTTCTATATTTTTTTGCTTCAGGTAAATGGCGGAGAGTGGATTATAAGCATTTGATTCCAGGTTAAGGTCGCCCGCCATTTTTGATACGGCTATTGCCTCTTCATAGGTTTTTATGGAGTTTTTTTTCGTCGCCAAAATAATCATAAACCGTACCCAGCGATTTATGCGCCCTTGCCAGGTTGTGGTAATCGTTATACTTACGGTAAGTATTAATACAATCAATAAGGTTAACTAAACCTAAATGATAATTATCGGTTTTATAATACACACCCGCGATGTTGTATTTGGCATTAGCAATACCAACTTCATCGTTCAGCCCCTCGAAATAGTTAATAGCTTCTGCCGACATGCTTAACGCCTGCTCATATTCGCCCTGTATCATCGAAAAAAGTGCCAGTTGGCTCAGGCTTTTGGCTAAAAGCGCTACGTCATCCATTTTGCGGCTAATAGCCAGCGCTTCTTTGGCAAGCGTGGTGCTTTTATTTAAATTATTTGCCCTGCAGGCGTAGGCCTCCTCTAAAAGAGAAAGTACACGTTCCTTATCATCCGGCACAGATAGTTTCATGTCTATTATACGGGTATAACCATCAATGGGTTTACTCTGTTAATTGGGGGTGTAAAAGAAAGATTATTGTATTTATAGTTAATAACCCCCTCTTTGTAACAAATCTACAAAAAGATTTAGTAATATTTTATTGTAATTCTTTTATAAATTGTTGTAAAAGAGGCAGGTATATTTTGAATGCACGGACTTTAAAACCCTAAGTTTATATATAGGCCGTTAAAATAAAGTAAACTGCAGGTTCTCTGTCACGGTATTTACCTTGCTTGCCCCGCCATTGATATGATAAACCGGGGTTTCAACATACCTTGAAGCTACAATGATCTCTGTTCCGTTGGCATGGGTGTTAAACAGATCATGAACCAATGCGGGGTTGTTATTGTCTTGAGAGAGGTGCGATAAAAACAGGTGCGTCATATACGCTGGTTTATGATCCATGAACAAGGCAAGCGCCTGCTTGTTTGAAAGATGCCCCATGCCGCCGCGGATACGGCGTTTTAAGTGTAAGGGATAGCGGCCGTTTTCCAGTAGCTCCTCATCATAATTAGTTTCAAGGAAAGCGGCATGGCATTGCCCAAAATGGAAGACCAGGTTTTCGCATACCGTGCCTATATCAGTAAAAACACCCACTTTAACATCGCCGCAGGCAATTGTAAAGCTATGCGGGTGGGCCGCATCGTGCTGTTTTGAAAAAGCGGTCACCAGCAGGCCGCCGATATGTGTGGGTTCCCCGGTCACAAACGCTGAGATCAAGCCATCTTCCAATGCTAAGCCGCCATGTTGTAAAGTAAGCGGGGTAATATAAACCGGCAGCCGGTATTTTTTTGCCAGTACGGTAATGCCGCGGATATGGTCGGAATGCTCATGCGAAATAAAGATGGCTTTTACCTTGCGCATGGATAAACCCAGGCGGGCCATACGCTTTTCGGTTTCGCGGCAGGAAATGCCGGCATCAACCAATATGGCCTCGCGTTCATTGCCCACGTAATAGCAGTTGCCATTGCTTCCGGAATTTAACGAGGCGACGAATAGAGACATAAGTGCAAATTAACTTGTTTTTAGTTAGGTATAAAAGGTAAAATGAATAAAATTATTGCCGGCTTGGGGCTATTTTAATTACTGCCGCTTATATTTAGCCCATGGATTCACCACAAACCCTGCCCATATTGGATGCCGCCGAACTACGCGTTTTAGGCTCGTTAATGGAAAAATGTAAAATCACGCCCGATTATTACCCCATGACGCTCAACGGCCTCACCGCGGCGTGCAATCAAAAAACCTCGCGCAAGCCGGTGGTGCAGTATGATGAGGAAACCGTAATGCAGGCATTAAACACGTTGCGAAAAAGAGGGTTGATATCAACTGCTACGGGTGGTTCCATTCGCTCGGTAAAATACAAACATAATTTTGCCATAGTTTTTCCGCTTATACCTGCCGAATTGGCCATACTATGCCTGCTGATGCTGCGCGGTCCGCAAACCCCCGGCGAATTGAACACCAACGCGGGCAGGCTGTACGAGTTTGAAACGATAGAAGAGGTACAGGATATGTTAGAAAAACTGGCCGCCCCGCCTATGCCCTATTTAATGCAGCTACCCAAGCGGCCGGGACAAAAGGAGGCCCGTTATGCGCATTTACTTGCCGGCGCGCCCGATATAAACGATGATGATTTTGACGAACCGCACAACCGACCAGAAACCGGGCTGGAAGCACGGCTTGCAAAGGTTGAACTGGAGTTGGCTGAGTTAAAAGAAGCGTTTGATAAGTTGATGAAGGAATTGAGTTAAGCGTGCAGGTTACTTACACCAAACAAAAATAGCGATGGATTTTAAACCCATCGCTATTTTTTTTATTAAGGTAAAGGTATTAATATATAAAGCTACCGTCGCCCCTGCGCATCATTTGCTGGCCGTTACGTGTTGGCGTACCGCTCCATTTTTGCAGGTTTAGTATAAAACTCACCATAAAATAGCGACTTAGGGCATTCGTTTTGGTATCGGTATAACCGGCTCCCTGGTAGGTGCGATCTACATAGTTATTTTGATCCAACAAGTCAAATGCCGATATTCTTAACTGGCCGTTCTTTCTTTTAAAGAATTCCTTTTCAATATAGGCGTTTATAACCAGCGGGTTTTTGGTAACGTTAGCTGCTATACCATTAAGGTAATTCTTGCTGGCATCATACTCAATGGTCCAGCTGCGGTTTCCGCCTAAATAAAACTTGCCTTCCAGGTCGAGCGCGGTGCGGGTATAATTTGATGTTGACGCGTTAGGCAGTGTATTAAAGTTACGTTTAACCTCGTAGGATACAAACGGGTTGATCTCTAACGAAGTATTAGGATTCAGCCTCGGGCCAAAACGCTCATAAAAATCCCAGGTGGTTTGGCGCGTAAGTACATTATTGCTCATGCCCGGTTCGTAATTATAAGTAGTAGTACCATTTAACGTAAGGTTATACCTGCGGTCGGAAAATTGCTTGCTGATATTATAGTTGGTTAATATGGATTCGTTCCCGCTTAAATTCACATAATAGGTTTCATTTAAATAATCCTTCAGTGCGGGGCGATAAAGCTGAATGCTGTTGACTTCTATCTGGTCCTGGTAGTAGCTGCCGCTTACGTTGGCCGAGAAATTCCACCTTGAGTTGGGCAGGTAATTGTTATAGCGCAAAGCTAAATTATGCCTGAACGAGGGCCTAAGATCAGGGTTACCAAATACCGGGTTGTTAGGGTTGGAGTAATCGGGTACGGGTTGTAAACTCGCAAAATTAGGTTCCTGCGGCGTACCTGTATAATTAATAGATATTTGGTGTGTGCGCGAGAACTGGTATTGAAAACGGAATAACGGCACCAGGTGAAAATCGTTTTTTTCAGTCACTATTCCGCCCTTGCTGATATTGGTACCATCAAGGTGGCTTGGCATAGCCGCAGCACCAAGCGACAAGCTGAATTTGGTAGTATTAAGCCGGTAATTCAGCGCGACACGGCTGGTTATAAACGTGGTTTTATAAATATTATTCAATGAATCCACATTGGTAGTGCTGCCATTCGGGTTAATATTATACGCTTCTTTATCATTGTCACGCTCCACATCCTGTGTCTGAGCCGCAAATTCTAATTGCGAAATCCTGGTTAATGGCTCAACATATTGCAGGCTTGCCCGGTATGTGTTGTTAGTGCTTCCGGTAGTGGTATTACGATGTGTTAATGAATCTTTAAGCAGGTTTTGGCTGCCATCCAGGTACCGGGTCTCGTTGTTTGTAATTGCATCTTGCTGGCTATTTGAATGAGTTGCATTCAATTGAAGTGAAATATTACGCCTATGGTCTTTTTTAAATATATATTGGTAAAAAACAATGGCGCCATAACTTGGGTTTGTTGAGGTGGTAACCGGATTATCAACAATTGACTGATTTTGCAGGCCAATTAAAGATGTCGTGCGATTGGTTGTCTGATTCGTGCTGCTATAGCTAAAAGTAGGGGTTACCCGCAAAAAGTTAGAGCTATCGGGGGTATATTCAAACTCAAAACTGGTATTATGTGTTTTGTTATTAGTTTGTGAATTAGATTTCGTGGCAAAATTAGATGAGCCTAGTGTACTGCTTTGTACGCCTGTCTGATCGCTAATAGAGTTAGTATTGGTATAAGTATACCGGTAACTGCCATTAACCTGCAGGTATTTACCCCATTGGTCGCGGTAGTTAAATGATGGGCTTCCCGAAGTAGTAGTACCGCCGCTTCCGGCACTGCTTCCGACGCCACCACCGCCCCCGCCACCACCTGGACCACCTGCAGCCCCGGTGTTACCGGCGCTAATACCTGAACTGGCCACGCCATTAACTGTGTTGCGGAAATTGCCTATAATACCCAGCTGCTCATTACCATTAAGGCGTTCTGCAAATATGTTCTCGTTATAACGATCGTTCGTTCCCACTGAAGTAGTAGCACGCACAATGTTACCTACCGATTTGTTGGCATAAGTAGTAACGTTCAGCACTTTGGTAGGGTCGCCGTCTTTAATACCTGTGCGCCCGGCCTGGTCGCCGTAATCATCAATTACCTGTGCCTTTTCAACAATATCAGCCGGTAAGTTTTGAATGCCCTGCGCCACATCGCCGCCTGCAAAATCCTTTCCGTTAACCCTCATCTTGGTTACCTGCTGGCCCTGGTGGGTTAGGGTACCGTCACTGCCTACTTCCATGCCTTCCATTTTTTTCAATAGTTCGTCAAGGGTAGCGTTTTCGCGTACATGGTAGTCGCTGGCGCGGTATTCAACCGTATCGGTTTTATAGGTTATACTTGGTGTACCGTTAATTTTTACTTCGTTAAGCTCGTTGGTTTTGTCTTTAAGTAATATCGGATCAAGTATAACCCTCTTTGTAGCATCATTGGTTAAATATTTTTTTATGAAGTCTACAGAGCCTATACTGGAAACAGTAATATTAAAAGTGGCCAGTTTCACATCTTTAAAAATGAATATGCCATCGTCATTGGTGGCTGTACGCAGCGTGTCTTTTCTTGATTTCAGGGTTACCAGCGCACCTATAACGGTTTGCCCGCTTGCGTCTTTAACAATACCGCTAACCTCGCGTGAAAGTAACGGCGGAGGAACAATACCGCTTGCCCCGCGGGTATTTGAAGCGGGAGGTATAACAGCCGGTGCAGGAGTTGGAGGGACCTGGGCAAAAAGGCTGCATGATAACAGGATCAAAGCAGCTATAGTGAATAATTTTTTCATGTTGTGAGTGTATTACAATATTATATAGGTAGATGTTATTGTTTTTTAGCTAAAGTGTATTTCCCCCAAAAATCGCTGGGGCTTATCATATCCTGGAAAGAATTATTGCCGCCGCCGGGGCCGCCAAAAGTAACATTTCCGCCACCGGGAAATCCGCCGCCACCGCCGCCGCCAGCAAATCCACCGCCGCCACCACCGCCATCTCTTCCGCCGCCACCGGGCCCGCCGCCATCAGGGTTCATCCTCATCATAATTTGCAGGCCGTTAACTTTAACGTTATAGGCAAATTCTTTCGCGTTATCAACAGAAAGACTTAATGCTTTAAGCGGAACAGCTAACTCGTAAGTAAAGTTCCCTTTATCATCATAGCCAATAGCGGCTTTAATACCATATTCATTATAAATTGAAATAAGCGAATCGGCAATATCTTTAAATCCAAATACCTTTATTTCTTTAGCTGCCGCTATAGTGCGTTCATGGGCTGCTTTTATCATGGCCGAATCAACAGTGAATGCTCCATTGCCACCACCAAAACCCCTTACATCAATGCGAACATTGTCACCACCACCGCCAACAACAACACGTGTTACGCCGGCGGCGTTCGGGCCGCCCGGGCCACCAGGGCTGCGCGCCGGCCTTACCGGATAAGTTAGCGAAAAGGCATCCTTTTCTTTTTTCTTGTCATCTGTGTTCAATGTAAAGGTTATACCGCCCGCTATAATTTTTGAATTATTGGGTGCATCGGTTGACTTGATGGCCAGGTAAATGTTTTTATCATCATTGGCCAGCGTATAATATAGTTTGGTGGCTTTGTTATAAGCCTGGAAAGAATTGTTCCACTCAGAAAGCTTGCCATCAACTTTTACAGGTGAAGGCGCCCATATACTTGCTGGCTGTACATCCTTTAATTTTGGCGAACCTGCTTCCTGCTGCGCCAACAGGCGGAAACCCGGGAGTAACAGCAAGCTTGTTATTATCAGTGTATGCGTTTTCATTTTTTTAATAATCAGGTTTAAAAGTAGGTGCCGGTTTAAAACTAGCAGCATACAATGATAGCAACAGATAACTGAAGCAAAAAATAAAGTATACCACTTAAGGGATTGTCGCGACCATTTTACACAATACAGCGACAAGCAT
This sequence comes from Bacteroidota bacterium, assembly GCA_013288485.1. Classification (GTDB taxonomy): domain Bacteria; phylum Bacteroidota; class Bacteroidia; order Sphingobacteriales; family Sphingobacteriaceae; genus Mucilaginibacter. Next base: position 6,356 of record JABDBW010000042.1, on the reverse strand, counting down.
TTACAAATAACTAAAAAATTAGTGATTAATTGGAGAGATAAATGCTGAGGTCGATAGTGAAGGAATTATTTTCATTCATTATATGCAGTTCATGTTTGCCCGGGTATAAAATGGCCAGCCGCCTTTTTACGTTTATGATGCCAATGCCCGAGCTGTTATCTTTTGATACATCCAGTTCGCTAACCCCGTTAACTACAATAAACCGCATTAAATGCGTATCTGCCTCTATAGTTAAAGAAATGGCTATAATAGGATCTTCAACCATGCCTGTGCCGTGTTTAAAAGCGTTTTCAACAAACGGAATTAAAAGCATGGGCTCAATAGTGTACCTATCGGTATCGCCCGATATGTCAATACCCACCTTTACATTACTGCCGAAACGTAGCATTTGCAGGTTAATATAACTTTTTTAAATACTCAATTTCTTTACTTAGCATTACCCGGTGATCATCGCTTTCATAAAGCATATAGCGCATTAATTGCGACAGGTTAACAATTGCCGGCTCCAGGTCGTCTGATTTTTTACGGGCCAGTGCTACCAGGTTGTTCAGGATATTGAACATAAAATGCGGGCTGATCTGCGAACGTAAAAAGTTGAGCTCTGATTTTAAATGGGTGGTTTCGCGTTCTTTTAGCAGTTGCTGGCGCGATTGATTATCTAATATCACCCGGTAACAAAAGCTGCATAAAAGGGCCACTAATGGCGATAGTATAGGAATAAAATTGGGTGAGCCGCCAAACCCGCGCCAGCCCCGCGGCCCGCGGCCACCCCGGCCCGATGACTGATTAAATGAGGGCTGGTGCCTGCGGAAGGCATTGCTATCGGCCAAATGCGAAAAATGGTTGGGATGTGGTTGTTCAAACCATAAAAGGTAACGGCAAAACCAATACAAGGCAAGCACCGCGATAAGTCCTAACACATACACTATTACTTTTTTATTAAGAAGAGGGTACAACAGGTAAGTATGTATGTAAAAAAGGCAAAGCAATAAAACATTTGATATAATAATATTATCAAGAAAACGGGCACGGTAAGCTTCGGGTATATTATTACTGGTGCTTGGTAAATAGGGAAGTATCAGCAATAAAAACCATATCATTAAAGGCATGGCGTATTGAAACCAGCGGTTACTTATCAATTTATTCATGCTACAAATAAAATGAGAATTTATTTAAATGTAACAACTATGAGACAAAAGCCTGTAATGATGCGACGAATGGGGCAATCCTATTGGCGAGATTAGCTGTTATTTTCATAATAACTTTGTATTATTGCATTAAACCATTATGAACTGTATAATAATTGATGACGAGCCCCTGGCGCTCGAACTGCTTGAAGATAATATCCGCATGGTGGATAATTTGCAGCTGGTGGCAAGCTGCCGGTCGGCGGCGCAAGCTATGCAGGTTTTGCAAGAGCAGCAGGTCGACCTCATTTTTTGCGACATACAAATGCCGGGAATAAGCGGCCTGCAGTTTGTTAAGAGCCTGGTGAATAATCCGCTCATCATATTTGTGACCGCTTATGAAGAGTTCGCGCTGGATGGTTTTGAACTGGATGTGGTTGATTATTTACTTAAGCCCGTTTCTATCGACCGGTTTTTAAAAGCATGTAATAAGGCATTTGTATTATTTGAACAATCAAAACGACAAATTGAACCAGGTACCGAAAAACCAAGAAAGTATATATTTTTATATGCCGATTATAACCTGATAAAAGTTAATCATGCCGATATTACCTATATAGAGGGGCTTAAAGATTATGTAAAAATTTACACCACTAACTCACCCAAGGCAATTATTTCGCGCGTTACCATAAAATCGTTAGAGAGCCAATTGCCCGGCGACGAGTTTTTCAGGGTTCACAAATCATACATCGTTAACCTGGAGCACGTACATTCCATCCGCAAGGGACGTATTAAGATCGCTGACGAGGAGATCCCCTTCAGCGATAGCTATAAAGACGTAATTACCCGCATGACGGGTAAGCTAACCTGATCAGGCCGCTAATTGAAATTGTACTTTCTGAACCAATGCGGTAATATCAAAGGGTTTATACAGTATATCGTCCGGCGCCCCCGTATGAGTTATAAATTCATCAATATCCTCATTTCCTGAACATATAATAATGGGCAGGTTCCTGGTTTCGCTGTTTAGCTTTATTAAACTGCATACATCCTCGTTATCTATTCCCGGCAACATTATATCCAGGATAACCAGGTCGGGCTGGTCGGTTTTTATATGGGTAAACACTTCGTAGCCATTGTATAATGGAATAACATCATATCCTATATTGTTTAATATGTTGGTCATTATTTCTGCCATCAACACATTTTCCTCTACAATTAATATTTTCTTTGGCATGATATTATACTTTACCGAGTATAATACAAAGGCCATGCCAAATTAACCATTGGTTAAAAAACCTACTCGAACTTAACCAACAATTTATATATGTATAAACAATTCCTCTTTAGGCCTGCGAACTTTTAGGGCATGGCTAAATATATCATCATCGGCCCTGAAACCAACAGGTGCAATTACCGAGGTGGTTAAGCCCAATTCTTTCAAACCTAATATCTCATCAAACTTCCCGGCTTCAAAGCCTTCCATGGGGCAGGCGTCAATACCCATATCGGCAGCGGCGCTTAGCAAAACGCCTAAGGCTATGTAAGCTTGTTTGTGGTCCCATACAATTTTTTGGTCCTCGGCCATGCGGTTAACGCTGCCTTTTATATTTTGTTCAAATAGGGCCAGGTTGCCGCGGTCAATGCCACGCGTCGCGGCAATACTGTCGATATATTTGGTTACATAAGCCTCGTCCAGGTTAGTTTCGGCAGCAAATACGAATATATGAGAAGCCTGGGTTAATTGCTGTTGCCCACGCGCGGCTTCGCGCAGTTTTTCTTTTGTTTCCTGGTCTTCAACAATCAATACCCGGTAGGCCTGTAAGCCCGCCGATGAGGGCGATAGCTGTACTGCCGAAAGCAGGTTATCCAATTGTTCGGCGCTTAATTTTTTAGCGGGATCAAATTTTTTAGTGGCATAGCGCCAGTTCAATTTCTCTAATAACGACATGATATTTTAAACATTTAATTTCAGCACAAAAATAAATGTTTAAACATATACCGGCGTCACGCCTAAGTAATTATAATTGTCCCTGGTCCTTTAGCGCTTGCCGGCGGGCTTTTTCCTGCTGCTTTATGGCCCGCTTTTCCTGCCGTATCTGCTTTTTGGTTTTGCCCGCCGTATCTATTGATTGAACTCTCTGATTTTCTTCATCCCTTAATTTCTGCTCTGTTTTTTTGCGCGACGGTATCCTTCTTCCCAAATAACCGTTGAATAAAGCTTAGCTTTTTCACTGGCGGCGGCGTTGGTTCAATAATTACCGGGATGGCTTCATTATCATCATCGGGCGGGGCATTTAACATCCTGCTGGCCGCAGCCGAATCAACGGAGGCCACCCTATGACGCATGGCCTCTTTTAAGTGTACAGTATAAAAACCATACGAACTGCTGTCGGCCTGGGTAAAGCCCTTCCCGGTCATCATGCGGCCCAGCGAGTTAAAATAATTTTCGAGCCCGGGCCTTAAAGTGCCGTCAGGTAAAAAAGCGTACAGCCCCGCTTTAGGGCGCGGCACAATACTGGCCAGGAAAATGCTCTCGCCAAGCGTAAGCTCCGAGGGCTCCTTGCCAAAATAATAATGCGATGCCTCCGCTATGCCATAAACATCAGGGCCCCATTCAATAATATTAAAATAAACCTCCAGCATACGGTCCTTGGTCATAATATTATTGTTTTCTATCAGCCATACGATCAGTATCTCCTCTATTTTACGTGAAAGGGTCTTCTTCCTTGTTAAAAATGAGTTTTTAACCAACTGCATTGATATCGTACTGCCGCCCCGTTTAAATTTATGCTCCTTAAAGTCGGTAATAAGCGATTGCCGTATGGCCTTGTCCACAAAACCGCGGTTTTTATAAAAAGTGGGGTCCTCGGCAGTCATTACCGCGCTGCGCAGGTAGGGCGATATCTGGTCGAGTGGGGTATACTCGGGGTTTTGCGGGCCAATAATATGTGGCGCCATAGGTTTGTCATGTTCATAGGGCGTATAAACAAAAGGGCCATTCAGTTTGCGAAGGTCGGTTTTGCCATATTGAACAAGGCGGAAAGCGGCATCCTTATCCAGCCGTGAATCAAATTGCAGGCTATCGGGTTTTGAGGCATCCAGGTAAAAATTAAATGCGTAATTTAATTTGCCCGCGGCCTTGATACCCTCCAGCGACTCAAACATCCCCGCGGGGAACGAATCAAATACATCCTGCGCGTTTTGCCAGCCGGTATTGAGTTTCAGTTCATAAACTTTAACCGGGTTAAGCGTGTATTTAATATACGGATGCGCGCTTATTTTCTTTAAATGAATAACCGACGAGCTATCCAACGATACATAATTTGTGCCCACAACAACGTTGGCTTCAATAGCGCCATCCTGCACCACAATATCATTGGCTGCTATGCCCGGCTGGTTAACCAGCAGGTTATGCACGCTCCAATAGGCCGATATGCGCGTTTCGCCGCTGCTATGCTTAACATCGGTGAGTTTAATGGCGAGGTTATCAAAATTCACTTTGGCGTGGTAGCGTTTGTTAATATAAGGCAGTTCTACCTTGCCCTTATCGGCATACAGCATTACGTCAATATTTTTATCGCCGGGGTGCATGGTTCCTGTAAAATGCCAGGTAACACTATCATTAACTTTAAGGTTCGATGTAAGCCCGCCATTTTTTATAGTAGCTTGCGTAAGCAGTTTAACCCGGGTACTATCGTTAGTGTACGATACCAGGAAATTTTGCATATCCAAGTTATCGGGTATTTTATACAGCATCTCGTTGATGAGGTTGTTTGATAGTTCAGAGAGGTCGGCCCGGGGTTTGTTTAAAGTTGAATCGCGCTTTTTGCGGAAAAGGAAATCGAAGTTCTTTACTCCTTTAATATCTGTTAAATTGAGATGCGCGTTTTGCAGTATCACGTCTGATAGCTTGAGCTTGCCAACAATAAGCGGCAATATTTTAATGCTTACCACAAAGTTTTTTATAACGAGCAGGCTGTCGCGCTGTTCGGGCACTATGCTTATATCGGTAAACGTAACCGTAGTTATGCCGGTAAACTTTGCCGAGCCAATTTTAAGGTTAAGGTTATAAGTTTTTTTAGCTGTAATTATGGCTTTGGCAATTTCATGCTGCAATATGGCTTCGCGTTTGGTATAGATCAAATACCCGCCAACAAGCAAAATAACTAATAAGGAAGCTGCAATAATACCGGCAAGGCGGGTGTGTTTAGGATTAACGCGATGTTTTAACGAAAGAAGGTATTTAGAATTAAGGCGATGCATCAAAGAAATTTTGTCAAAACTAAGCAAATCTTGTTCGATACAAACGTTGAGATGGGTAAAATGTTTCTTTAACCCGAACTGTATTTATGGTATCCTAATAGGATGAAAGAAATTAAGGATTGAATAGCTATAGATAATATCGAACACCGAATAACGAATGATGAATAATGAAGGACTTCGACATTCGACATTGGAAATTCGATGTTCGAAATTAATAAGACATCATTTTTCACCTAATGATATTGGTTAGGGGGCCTAATACTCCAGTTCAGTACACAAAAAACCCGCGTTATGCAATAACGATTCAATATAGCGCGGCGAAACATCCTTTGAAACTACACGCAGTATATTATCGCAATCTTCCAGGTCGAAGTTCCAGTCTTCAATAGTTGGTACCGAGGTTAGCAGGGGCTGTACCCTGCTGATCTGCTCCGGTTCAGAAACGCTTGTTGTAAATACCAGTACATTCATAGTTGTGGTTTTTATTTAAATTAAACCCCTGTCATTTCGAGTGATAGCGAGAAATCTATACACCTGCATAGTTAGATGCCTGTCATGTATAGATTTCTCCTCGCTCCCTGCCCGCCGGCAGGCAGCCTCGTCGAAATGACAGGGGGAAATTATTATTCAGTTGGTTTTGCAGTTTCCTTTTCGAAATCATCCCAGGTCCTGTTAAAAGGATGTCTTTCGTCATTGCCCCAGGGGCCGCAGGCGCCGCGTTCGCGCATTTTTTGTTTAAACTTTTCTTTTTCTTCCGGCGTCATGTTCTTAAAACGTTCTTCCATACGATGGCGCATCCACGGCCCGCGACCGCCCCAGCGCGGCCCGCCGCCCTTACCAAAGCCGAATAGTATTTTGCATAAAATAAATATGCCCATGGCCTGCCAGAAAGTGATTACACTAACGTGCAGTATAGCCGGTAATAAATTGTTCCATAATTGCATCACCACAAAACTGGCAAGC
>JABDBW010000041.1:161-22596 GCA_013288485.1 Bacteroidota bacterium | reverse complement strand
GTTGCAGGTCGGTTTCGGCAATTTCAAAACCATTATTGGTTTTCACCATGGTATTTAAGCGTATACGGCCCTCGTGGCTTAGTTTTTCCTTGCTCATTAATAAACAATAAGATTGTTCGGCTCCGCGCCCCACGCGACCCCGTAGCTGGTGCAGCTGCGATAAACCAAAGCGTTCGGCATTCTCAATGATCATTACCGAAGCATTGGGAATATTTACACCAACCTCTATTACCGTAGTGGCTACCATTATTTGCGTTTCGCCCTTTATAAATCGCTGCATTTCAAAATCCTTATCTTTGGCTTTTATTTTGCCGTATACAATACTGATACGGTAATGGGGCAACGGAAACTCGCGCGAAATTACCTCAAAACCATCCATCAGGTTTTTAAGGTCGAGTTTTTCACTTTCCTGTATCAGGGGATATACAATATAAATTTGCCTGCCTTTAGCTATTTCCTCTTTCATAAAGCCAAACATGCGCAAGCGGCTGGCCTCATAAAAATGGATGGTTTTTATAGGTTTGCGGCCTGCGGGCAATTCATCAATTACCGATATATCCAGGTCGCCAAACACAGTCATGGCCAGTGTGCGAGGGATAGGGGTGGCAGTCATCACCAAAATATGCGGCGGTATGGCGTTTTTCCGCCATAGTTTGGCGCGCTGCTCCACACCAAAACGGTGCTGCTCATCAATTACCACAAAACCCAGGTTTTTATATTGCACCTTATCTTCAATAAGCGCGTGGGTGCCTATCAGTATTTTCAGGTCGCCGTTCTCCAGTTTTGCATGTAGTACTTTCCTTATTTTTTGCGGAGTGGAACCCGTTAACAACCCCACTTCTATAAAGTCATCGCCAACCAGTTCTTTTATAGTTTGATAATGCTGATTGGCCAGTATCTCTGTAGGGGCCATAATGCAGGTTTGAAAACCATTGTCAATAGCCAGCAGCATACTCATTAATGCCACCACGGTTTTGCCGCTGCCTACATCGCCCTGTAACAGGCGGTTCATCTGCACACCGCGCTGGGTATCCTGCCTTATCTCTTTTAAAACTTTTTTTTGGGCGGGTGTTAATTCAAACGGCAGTTTATGATGATAAAACTCATTAAAATAATGCCCCACTTTATCAAATACATTACCTTTAAATTTTTGCGTGCGCAGCAATTTGTTCTTTAATAGTTTAAGCTGCAATAAAAAAAGTTCCTCAAATTTTAACCGGTGCCTTGCTTCGGCCAATGCAGCGGTATCTTCAGGAAAATGGATATTCCGGTACGCGCCTGCCCGGCCCATCAGTTTGAATTTGTTTAAGATATAAAGGGGCAAATTTTCGGGAACATCCTTTGCGTACTGTTCCAGTAAGGCTGCGATCAGTTTTTGTATGCCTTTGCTGTCTAACGAGAATTGCTTCAGCTTTTCGGTTGTACTGTATACAGGCTGCAAAGTCATGTTACCCTTGCGTTTTAATGCTTCGGACGAGTACAGGTCAAGCTCCGGGTGCGACATTTGCACTTTGCCATTAAATGATCCCGGTTTGCCAAAAAGAATATATGCCTTGCCGGTGATCAGATTTTTTTCGGCCCATTTTATCCCCTGGAACCATACCAGTTCCATTATACCGGTATCGTCCTGCACCTGTGCAACTAATCGTTTGGCGCTTTTTTCGCCTACTATTTCTTTATGAGTTAACCGGGCTATAACCTGCACATACGGCAGGTCGGGTTGAATTTCCCTGATCTTATAAAAGCGGGTACGGTCAATATACCTGAACGGGAAATGCTGCAGCAGATCCTCAAAATTATGTATGGCCAGTTCTTTTTTCAGTACGTCGGCCCGGGTGCTGCCTACGCCCTTTAAATACTCAACAGGAGTTTGAAATGGCTGTATGTTCAATGGCTGGTATCAGGGTTTTATGGCGATAACAGAAATTTCAATTTTTACCCCCCTGGGCAGGGCGGCTACCTGTACGGTTTCGCGCGCGGGGTGTTTATCAGTAAAATAAGTTCCGTAAACTTCGTTTACTTCCGTGAAATCTTTCAGATCGGTTAAAAATATAGTGGTTTTCACAATATCATTAAAATCAGCTTTGGCTTCATTTAAAATAGCGCCAATATTTTCCATTACCAGGTTGGTGGCAATAGTTATATCGTCAATAACTAATTCGCCGGTAAACGGGTGCAGGGGTATCTGGCCGGAGACAAATATAAATTTATCAGCTTTAATGGCCTGGTTGTACGGGCCTATTGGCGCAGGGGCATCGGCAGTGTTAATTACTTTTTTCATTTAGGTGTATATACTTGTTTTTTTAGTAGTTGAACTTTAGCGCGGGGTTTATTTCTTTAAAACCAGCCAGCAAATAAGTTTGTAGATAATTCCCAATAAAAATACGGTTATGGCAATAGCATTAATGGCATGCATTACCCTGATGTTAAAGTTAGTTGGCCGGTTAGGGTCCTTTTTCCGGAAGAAATACATATACAAATTTATATAAAATTTTGCCTTTGTACCGACAGCTGTCTTGATTTATGCAAATAACCAAAAAATTCATAAAAAAAGCCCCCCGATATTTCGGGGGGCTTTGTACTATTTAACTGAATTCAAATTATTTTTTGAATTGAACACGACGGTTTAATACACGTCCTTCTTCAGTTGAGTTGTCAGCAATTGGGTGGGTTTCACCGTATGCTTTAATTTTTATCTTTTTAGCATCAACACCCGAATTAACCAGGTAGGTTTTTACTGAAGTTGCACGATCTTTTGAAAGAACCATGTTGTGAGCAGCAGTACCTTCTGATGAAGCATAACCATCTAATTCAACTCTTGCGCCTGATGCCCTTAAGTCGGCCGAAGTAGCATCCAATACAGGATAAGATGAAGTTCTTAATACAGAGCTATCAAATTCAAACTGGATGTTAGAGTAAGCGATAGCTGGAGCAGCCATGCCCATACCTACCATTGAACCTTTTCTTACGAATAAAGAAGTGTCAATTGGAGGAGGGAAATTAATAGGACAGCCAGAGCCATCAACCACTTTACCTGCAGGAGTGTTAGGGCATTTGTCGAATTGATCAGCTACACCGTCACCGTCAGAATCTTTTTTCAGATCGTTAACTGCATTTTCAACATTAGTAACACGGCCTCTTAAAGCAGCAACTTCTGCACGCAATGCCGCGTCATATAATTCATCATACATCATGGCTACCGGGTTAACCCACTCTAAGCTTGGTTTTGATTTGGGGCCTAAAGTATATTCCAAACCTGCATAACCGTATGCGTAACGGTCCTTAGTAGGATATCCTTTATGTACACCATCAAAGTTATCGCCATCAACAAAGTTCTCGGTATAACCAATGTTTAAAGCTAATTGATCGGTTATTTTGAATTTAGTCCCAACACCAACAGGGATAACCAATTCCGATGTATAGTCTGGCCAGGAGTAATTAACGCCATTTGTACCGGTAATAGTAGGTTTGTAGCTGATCAGAGAAAGACCGCCGGTTCCATAGAAGTTAACAGAATTCTCACGGTGTAAAAAATTAATACTACCAAAATTTACATAACCAACAACACCATACTGCCAGTATGTAGTTGAAAACTTGCTGTATTGGTCTTGAGTAATTCCGTCAGTAACATAAGGAAAGCTACCGCTGGTACCACCAACTTTTCCGCCGTGTATGTCTAATTGCAACCCCAATACATGGGACAACATATCCCTTAAAGATACGCCGTAACCGAGGTTAACTACGTTGCCGTTAAAATCACTTGAACCGCCGGTGGCAAGTAAAGGTGATGTGGCTCCTAAATTGACGCCAATACTCCAGGTATTGTATTGGCCGCTACCGCCAAACAATTTGGCTGTAGTTGTAGTCGCGGTCTGGGCTTTTGCGGCACCAATTGCCATCAACGAAACCAATGATAGCGCGACTGTTTTTTTTAATGTAGAATAGTTCATAGTTTTAAGATTAAACAAATGTTTTAATTGTGATTTTTTCCAAAAATAGTAATTATGTTTGAAACGATTACCAAATACTGTTCCAAAAATTATTATAATAACACAAAGAAATGAAAAATGTTCTATAGTTAGTACAAATAATAATAAATACCATGAAATATTTACCCATCGAAAATAATTTATTTACAATTAATAGAAAAAATTTCGTTTCACGAATAAAACCCGGTTCGATAGCTATATTTCATGCTAATGATGAGTTTCCCCGAAGCGGTGACCAGGCATTTATTTTTAAACAAAACCCCGATTTTTTTTACCTGACAGGTATTGACCAGGAACAAAGTATACTGCTGTTATTCCCGGATTGTCCTAATTCACTATACAAAGAAGTACTTTTTTTAAGACAAACCAACGAACATATTGCTGTTTGGGAAGGACATAAGTATACCAAAGAGGAAGCAAAACAGGCATCGGGCATACAAAATGTATATTGGCTAAACGAGTTTGACAACATATTACACAGTATCATAAATTATGCCGATAATATTTACATTAATACTAATGAAAATGACCGGTTTAGTTTCTCCGTACCCTACCGCGACCTGCGGATGCTGGAAGCATTGCGCGTAAAATATCCTTTACATCATTATGAGCGGTCGGCAGTGGTTATGCGCGATCTGCGGGCGGTAAAATCAGCCACAGAGATCGAATTAACCAACAAGGCCTGTGCCATAACCCGCGATGCCTTTATGCGGGTATTAAAATTTACGAAACCCGGCGTTGCCGAATATGAGATAGAGGCCGAGATAATTCATGAATTCATCAAACAACGTGCCACGGGCCATGCCTATAGCCCCATCATTGCGTCGGGCAGAAACGCCATTGTACTGCATTATATTGATAATAACCAGGTTTGTAAGGATGGCGAAGTAGCCCTGCTTGATTTCGGCGCCGAATATGCCAACTATAATGCGGATATGACACGTTCAATACCGGTTAACGGCCGCTTTACCAAACGCCAGCGCGAAGTGTATGATGCCGTTCTGCGTGTAATGCGCGCCGCGACAAAAATGATAGTTGAAGGCGCAATATGGAACAATTACCACGATGAGGTTGGCAAAATAATGACCGGCGAGCTGATAGGGCTTGGCTTGCTCACCCAACACGATGTTGACAAGCAGGACCCAAAAATGCCTGCTTATAAAAAATACTTTATGCACGGCACCTCGCACCATTTAGGTTTGGATGTGCATGATTTTGCCAGCCGCTATAAACCGTTTGAAGCAGGCAATATATTAACCTGTGAACCGGGAATTTATATCCCCGCCGAGGGCCTCGGAATAAGATTAGAAAATAATATACTGATAACCAAGGGGAGCAATATTGATCTGATGGCTGATATACCTGTTGAGGCTGAAGAGATTGAGGAGATCATGAACCGTTAGTATATCGAATTTCAACTGTAGTTTTCAGCTATAAAAGCATACAAATTAAAATCGTCACTTCTTAAAGCTTTGGCAATATCCTGCTGCAACTTTTTCTTATCTACATCAGCCATCCGTTTTTGCTGAATTAGCTTGTAGGCCTTTTCGGTCAATAAAAATTCTTTACGGGTATTTTTTATGCCCTTCTCATTTAAAATAAAATCAGTAACCTCATTAATACCCATACCGGTGGTGGCAGTGGTTTTAAAAACGGGCAATTGCGTATCACCTTTTTGCTGGATGATCTTTTGGAGGTTATTGGCGAACAGATCGGCATCATCTCTGTCGGCTTTGTTGATGATGAAGGCATCGGCAATTTCCATCAGCCCCGATTTAATATTTTGTATCTCATCGCCCGATTCGGGGACAAGCACCACCAAAGTAACATCAGCTAACCCGGCTATTTCAATTTCTGATTGTCCCACGCCTACGGTTTCTATCAATACATGATCAAAACCGGCGGCGCGCAATACATCGGCCATCTCTATAGTTTTTGCCGATAGCCCGCCCAGCGAGCCGCGCGTAGCCAGTGAGCGTATAAAAACATTCGGGTGGTTAAAATGGGGGGCCATCCGTATCCTGTCGCCCAGCAAAGAGCCAAAATTGAACGGCGAAGTAGGGTCGATAGCTAATACAGCGATCCTATTGCCCTTGTTTACTAATTGTTCAATGAGCGCATTAACCAAAATGCTTTTACCCGCTCCCGGCGGCCCGGTTATGCCTATAATAGGTGTATGTTTTGTAAAGCGCAGGCTTTTTAATAGTTCGTCAGCGCCGGGCAGGTCATTTTCCACAATAGTAAGCGCGCGCGCTATGGAGCGGAAATCGGTACAATTAAGGTTAATGTTGTTTATGCCTGGCATGATATTATAAAGGAACAAAAATAAGATGAAAACTATTCTACGTATATTATAATATATCGGGTAGAAAGCGCGAGATAACTATATTTGTCCATCAGCTATAAACCAAATAGCCATTTAATGAAAGTAGCCGGGTTCACTTTTATACGTAATGCAGTAAAAAACGATTACCCCATTGTTGAGGCTATTACTTCTATATTGCCTGTTTGTGATGAGTTTATAGTAGCCCTGGGAAATTCGGACGATGCAACAGAGAAACTGATACGCGGCATCAATTCGCCAAAAATTAAAATAATAAATACCGTTTGGGACGATAATATCCGCGAGGGAGGGGCGGTGTTTGCCGCCGAAACGGATAAGGCTTTTCTGTCCATATCGCCCGATGTCGATTGGGCGTTTTATATACAGGGCGATGAATGTGTACACGAACAATACCTTCCCCTAATAAAAAAGGAAATGGAGGATAATTTAAACAATAGCAATATAGAGGGGTTGCTGTTTAAATACCGCCATTTTTATGGATCGTATAATTATTACGGGCATTCGCGCAGGTGGTACAGGCGCGAGATCAGGATAGTGCGCAATAATAAGGCCGTACATTCTTACCGCGACGCGCAGGGGTTTAGGTGGAACGGCCGCAAAATAAAAGTAAAGCTGATCGACGCGTATATTTACCACTACGGTTGGGTAAAACCTCCCGAAGGTTTAAAAAGCAAGCTGCGCAACTTTAACCTGTTTTATCATGATGATGAGTGGCTGCAGCAAAATCTGCCCGAAACTTTCGAGTTTGACTATGAAAATGCCGACCGTTTAATTCATTTTACAGGTACGCACCCCGCAGTAATGCAGCCGCGCATAGCGGCTACCAACTGGAACTTAAACATCAACCTAAAGGAATTGCATAAAAAAATGAGTTTCCGCAGGAAGGCGCTGCAGGCAATTGAAGATGTTACGGGCTGGCGAATGAGCGAATACCGCAATTATAAAATAGTTAAATAGCAGCCGGTGGATAAAAAAAACATCTCCATAATTATTCCTAATTATAATGGCAGGCAGCTATTGGCTCAATACCTGCCCGATACTTCTGCTGCGATTGAAAACGCGGGCGTGGCTTTTGAGATTATTGTTGTTGACGATGGCTCAACAGATGATTCTGTTGAATTTATTAAAAAAGAATACCCTCAAATAAAACTATTGATAAACGCGCAAAACTGTGGGTTCTCTTTCTCCTGCAACCAGGGAATTGCCGCGGCACAATATGAATTGATATTACTGCTAAATACCGATGTAAAACTCCTGCCGGATTATTTTGAGCACCAGTTTAAGTATTTTGAGGCAGATGATACTTTCGGTGTAATGGGGCGCATTATTGATATGGAAGGCGACAATATACAAGATGCCGCGCGCTTGCCAAAGTTTAACGGTTTAAAGATCAAGACCGATTTCTTTTATTATACCGAAGATGCCAACGACAGGCTGTTCACCTTTTATTTATCAGGCGCCAATGCATTGATAGATGCGGCCAAGCTGAAAGAAATTGGCGGGTTTTACGAGTTGTTTTCGCCGTTTTATTGCGAGGATATTGAGCTAGGCATACGCGCCTGGAAATTGAACTGGAAATGTTATTACGAGCATCAGTCGGTTTGCCGGCACCAGGTATCAGCCAGTACCAAAAACTACCAAAAGCCCAAATGGGTAAAAAGCACCTATTACCGCAACCGCTTTTACCTGCATGCCCTGCATTTAAACGGATTAGCGCTTGTTGGCTGGTACATACAAATTACATTGATCGATTTGCTGCCCAAGTTATTGGCGGGCCAGTTATGGATATGGAAAAGCTTTACCCAATTGCTTAAAAACCGCCCCCTTATTAAACAATATAGAGGTCGTTTAGATGTGCTGATGGCAAAACATAACAGCAAACGCAGTATATTTAAGGTTGTTGATGAGATAAGGCAATCGGTAAATGGCAAAACGTTGATAAAAATTAAAACATCATGAGTAGCGGGCCACTGGTTTCTATAGCATTATGCACCTATAACGGCGCTGCTTATTTAGCGCAGCAACTGGATACGCTGGTTAACCAAACCTATAAAAATATCGAAATTGTGGCGGTTGATGATTGCTCGGCCGACGATACCTATACTATTTTACAAGATTACGCCTCCCGCTACCCGCAATTCAAAATCTACCAAAACGAAACTAACCTGGGTTTTACAAAGAACTTTGAACGGGCCGCGACACTTTGCACCGGCGAGCTGATCGCCCTTTGCGACCAGGATGATAGTTGGCTCCCCGAAAAAATAGAACTACAGGTAAACGCTATAAAGGATAACGTTTTTATATATCACGATTCGGAGTTTATTCACGAGGACGGCACACCGATGAACAAAAAGGTATCGGATGTGATGAATTTCTATCGCGGCGGGCAGCCGGAAGTATTTTTGTTTTTCAACTGCGTATCGGGCCATGCTATATTAATGAAACGCGAACTGCTTGCGGAAGCGCTGCCCCTTAAAGAAACCTATTTCCACGACTGGTGGCTGGCCTACGTGGCAACCAATATGGGTACGATAGATTTTATACCCCAATGCCTGGTTAAATACCGCCAGCATGATAATAGCGATACGAATATGCTGCGGGTAAAGCGGGACAAAGAGGTACACAAACACTCATCCCTGCATAAACTCGAGCGTATTCAAACCTGGCTGGGGTACTGCGCGGCTTATCCCAAAAACAAAAATGGTATTGCCCGGCTGTTTTATGAGGCCTTTACCAATCGTATGGGTAGCTATGTGTCTTTCAGCCTGAGCCGGCTGTTGCTAAAATACCAGCGCGCCGTTTTCTTTATCCGCAAAAAGAGCAAACTGAACAGGGCTAATTATATATATAGCCAGGTTTGGGGCGGAAAGATGAAAAAGTTGTTGAGTGAGCGGTAATGTGTTGTTTCACGCGTGTGTGAAACAAATGAAACACGTGAAACAGCATTTCGGCTTAATCAATTGAAAAACAATGCTTTGCCAAAATTGAGTGAAACAGAATGAAACAAGATGTAACGACGTATTCGTCAGGGTTTTTAGGTGTGGTTTTTGTTTGATGTGTTGATAATCAAATAGATGAGAATTGGTTAATTTTGGCGGGATGAAACAAGCCCGGTGAAACACCTGAAACACTGACTCGTCCTGACCCGTCCTAAAAAAAGAGACCCACCCATTTTACTGCTGTCTTGAACGCTTACGGATTTGTAATTCTCGTAGATTATAATAAGTATGTAGAATTTATCATGGGATTGCAAATCCGGACTAACGGGTTAAGTAGTATACTAAAAAGTGCAGCTTTAAGCAAACAATTTGAAATAAGCTTGGTTATTTCAAATTATCTAATTACCTTTGCATCAACATGCTCACCCCGCTTCTCGTCAGATCAGCGCGCTCAGGGTGAGCTTTTTTTTGACCTAAATTTTATGCCGAGAGTTCCATATTCAAAGCCACCTTTAACCTTTCATGAACAGCTTCAGCAACTTAAAGACAGGGGTTTAGTAATTGAAAAAGATTCTAAGTGTCTCTTTTTATTAGAAACGATTAGTTATTACAGGCTTAGCGGATATTGGTATCCGATGCTTCAAATGCCTAAGTCGGATCATGTTTTTAAACCAAATTCTTCCTTTAATGCTTCTTTCAATCTTTATTGTTTCGACCGTGAGTTAAGAAAATTAGTGACTGCAGAATTGGAGAAAATCGAAATTGCTATTCGTGCTAAAATGATTTATGTATTATCTCATGAATATGGGGCATTTTGGTTTAGTGATGCCACATTATTTTCGGATAGTTCCAAATTTCACAGTACCCTACACAAAATAACAGAAGAATATAATAGAAGTAAAGAAGATTTTATTGCATCATTCAAAGTGAAATATAATAATCCTCTTCCTCCAAGTTGGATAATATTAGAGATTTCATCATTTGGAGTATTATCAAACTTATATCAAAATCTACGACCTGGTCGTGCGAAAAGAGAAATTTCTCATCATTTTGGATTAGATGATTCAACTTTTGAATCATGGATCCATAGCATTGCGTACATTCGAAATGTATGCGCTCATCATTCACGGTTGTGGAATAAAGCACTAAGAATAGCGCCTGTTATTCCCAATAATCCGCAAAAGACATGGCTATCCGTATATCATACAAAAAATACAAATAGCGGCTCGATCAGGAACATAAATAATAGGACTTATTATATCTTATCTATGATTATTTACTTCTCGAAAATAATCAATCCAAAAACTAAATTTAAAGATAAGTTCCTTGAACTATTAATTAAATATCCAAATGTTGACACATATGCCATGGGATTTACAAAAAATTGGAAAGAAGAAGAACTTTGGAAAGTCAAAAAATCATTCCTTAAAAGAATTGTTTCGAACTGGGGTATTATGAAATAGTTTATCTACTACCCCCTCCCCTTCACCCTCCTCACTAAATACCTCAACCAAACCCTTAAACCGTAATTTTTCAATATCAGCGTGCTTTTATCCTTTTCAAAAGCCAGGTCGCGCACGGCGCCTGATGCGCCGGTATGGTTAAAGTGGGTGATAATGTAATCTTTATAAATAAAGTGGATGTCAGGGTCCTTCCAGCATTGCATATTCAGTGCATTATCGGCAACCACCTTGTATTTGGTGTTAAAGCTATACCGCCCAAAAACCCGGGCAGGATATATTATTGCCTGGTGAAAAATACCATGCTTCGCCATTTGGTAGGGGCTTAACTTGCCTGATCGTATTACGCCACGGGTGCGTACATTGGCATAGTAAATGGCGTTGTTATCCTCCAGTTCAAAGGCCAATTTCGAAAAATCATCATATAACTCATCATCAGCGCCCAAAAAATAAACCCATTCGCCCGTAATATGCTTCAGGGCTTTGTTCATGGCGTCGTAAATACCGGTGTCGGGCTCGGTTTGCCAGTAGTATATTTTATTTAAGTTTGCTTTTATAATATCCACGGTGCCGTCGGTACTATTACCGTCGATAATAATTATTTTTAGCGACGGGTATTGTTGGCGGTAAATGCTATCCAAACAGGCCTGCAAAGTACCCGCGGCGTTGTAGGTAACAATAATTATGGATATAGGGGGCATTGAATTCACAGGGTATTACTATTATGGTTATAAAGAAAAGAAATTTATTTAGATTAACACGCCTCGTCCTGCTGAAATTGCCCTATTTGCTGCGTTTTATCAATAAATTCCGGTCGCCTAAAAAAAGAATACTGATCATTAAAACGGATGCCATAGGCGATTATGTATTGTTCCGCAATTTTTTGGAGGTTGTAAAAGCATCAGAAAAATATAAGGACCACGAGATAGACCTTTTAGGCAATGTCGTTTGGCAGGATATTGCTTTATGGTATGATAAACCTTTTATATCCAATTTCCGCTTTGTAAAACCTGATGACTTGTATGAAAGTCCGTGGCAGTTATTGAAGCTGGCTATGTCGTTTTATGGGTCGAATTACAATACCGTGCTGCAACCCAGCTATTCGCGCACGCTGATAGGCGACGGGCTGGCCGCTATAACCGGCGCGGTAAATATCATAGGTTTTGAAAGCGATACCGAACGCATCGCCCCAAAATATAAACGCAAAACCGACCGGTTTTATAGCGAACTTTTAGTACTACCCGAACTTTATTATTTTGAGTTTGACCGTACCCGCTACTTTTTCGAACAGGTGTTAAAGCACCCCATCGACCTGGCCGGGCCGCATTTCCCGGAAAAAATTTCGGGCAGGCATGGGGTAACCATTTTCCTGGGCGCGGGCAATACCAAACGCGGCTGGCAAACCGAAAACTTTTTGCAGCTGATGGAACTCATCATCGGTGAAACAGAACAGCCTATCCATTTAACAGGCGGCCCTGAAATGACAGAGACTGCGGCTTACCTGGAAAGTTTTTTCCCGGAAGACAGTGTTATTAATTTAGTTGGAAAAACCAGTTTGCCTCAACTGATAGATCATATTACCCGAACGGGGCTGGTAATTTGCAATGAAACCAGCGCGGTACATATAGCGGCGGCCTGCGGTACCAAAGCGGTATGCATTGTGGGCGGCGGGCATTTCGATAGGTTTGCTCCCTACCCTGAACACGTTTATAGCCGCACTTCGTTTATTTTCGAAAAAATGCCCTGTTATAACTGCAACTGGGTTTGTATTTTTGATACGCCAATTGATGAACCGTTCCCCTGCGTGGCCAATATTACGCTGGCGCGGGTATGGCAGGCAACACAGCAAGTTTTAAAACAGTTAACTTAAAAAAATGGAGTTTAAAAAAAGAAGTTTATTAAGTAAACTGCTGCTGAAATACACCAACCGCGACCGGTATAAAGAGTATAAATGGGAGCTCACCAATTATAATAAGGACGAGTTTGATAAATATTTCACGGGCAAACAGCGCCTGAATACGCTGGAAAAGATCAGGCAATTTTGCGCGGAAAATTCAGAAATAAACATTAATCATAGCGGCAATGCCGGCGATATTATTTACGCGCTGGCAACCCTTAAACGTATTCATGAATTAACGGGCGTTAAAATAAACATGTACCTGAAACTAAGCAAGCCGCGCGCCATGCCTAAGCATATGTCACATCCATTGGGTAGTGTAATGCTGAACCAGAAAATGGCGGATATGTTGTCGCCGCTCATCCTGTCGCAAAGCTATATTGCAAAATGCGAACCTTATAACGGCCAGCAAATACATATCGATCTTGATTTTTTCCGTTCCAAACTCATACCGATAGAGCATGGCAACATAGCCCGGTGGTGCGGTTATTTAACCGGGGTAACACCGCAGCTTTTTAAAAGCTGGCTCACCATTGAACCGGATAAAAGTTATGCAAACACCATAGTGTTTGCCCGCAGCGAAAGATATCGCAATACATCAATTAATTACTCGTTTTTGCAAAAGTATACCGACCTGGTTTTTGTTGGCGTAGCGTCGGAGTATGACGATATGCGCAAAGCAATACCTCACCTTAAATGGGTGCAGGTTGATGATTTTTTAAAGCTCGCGCAAATTACTGCGGGCTGTAAACTGTTTATCGGTAATCAATCGTTCCCGTTCTCGTTGGCCGAGGCTTTAAAAGTGCCGCGCATACTGGAAGTTTATTACCAGGAAGCCAATGTAATACCCGAAGGCGAAAACGCTTATGATTTCTTTTTCCAGGAGCATTTGGAATCACTTGTAAAACAGCTGGCCATATAAAAAATTGCAAAATGAAAAAGAAAGGTCTTTTAAGCAAGCTTTGGCTAAAACATACCAATAAAAGGGGCTATAAAGAATATAAATGGCAGCTGGTTAATTATAAGGATGTAGCGTTTAAACGGTTCATTACCGGCAACAAGCGGTTAAGCAATTTCCCTCAAATTAAAGAACATGCCGTTGCAAATGGCAAACTAAACCTGAATCATAGCGGTAATGCTGGCGATATTATTTATGCGCTGCCAACCATTCGCGAAATACATGAGCGTACCGGTGTACCCATAAATTTATACTTTACCCTAAACCGCCCCATGATATTTGCCGATGGCGTAACGCAGTCGCACGCGCTGGGTGGTGTAATGCTTAACCAGAAGATGATAGATATGCTGGTGCCGCTGATAAAAAGTCAGCCATATATTAATGAGTGCGGGGCAAGCACAGATAAGTTAATCGATATTGACCTTGATTATTTCCGTTCGGGCTTTGTGCCGCAGGACAAAGGGAACATAGCCCATTGGTGCGGCTACATAACCGGTGTTAACCCTGTGCTATGGAAAAAATGGCTGACGGTTGAACCCGATAATGCTTATAAAGATACCATTATACTGGCGCGCAGCGAACGCTACCGGAATATAATGATCAATTATAACTTTCTGAATAAGTATGATAACCTCGTCTTCATTGGTGTTGAATCAGAGTATAACGACATCATTAAAACAATCCCCCGTATTAAATGGGTAAAGGTGGACGATTTTTTACAAATGGCAACAATGATAGCGGCGTGCCGGCTGTTTATTGGTAACCAGTCGTTCCCATATTCTATTGCCGAGGCATTGAAAGTACCGCGTATATTAGAAGTCTCATTTGATGTAATAAACGTGGTTCCCGAAGGAGAAGGTGGTTACGACTTTTTCTTCCAGGATCATTTTGAAACGCTGGTGGCGAAGTTGGCCGGGCAATAATATGACAACATTATTAATTAATTACCGTTAGCTTTGCACGCTTAATTTTTTTTAATGAAGACTTATTTCCGGCTCCTTTCCTTTGCAAAACCCATTGAAAAGTTTGCTATACCATATATTATATTTACTGTATTTTCTGTAATATTCAGTACGCTAAATCTCGCGTTGCTTGCTCCCTTGCTGCAAACCTTATTTTCAGGAAAACAAAACGCCGCTTGTACCACGGCTGCTGTAGCCACCCCAAAACCTGCGCTGTTTGATATAATGGGTACGTTTAATTATTACGTAAAGTATATGATAGGCAATTATGGTGCGTGGGGGGCATTGGAGTTTATATGCGGGGCAATTGTTATATCGGCTTTGTTCGCTAACCTCTTTCGTTATTTATCACAGCGTACTATGGAGAATTTGCGGGTACACACTTTGCTAAATTTCAGGCGTGCGGTATTTAACAATGTAATGGATTTGCACCTGGGTTATTTCAGCAACGAACGCAAAGGTGATATTATTTCAAAAATAGCGTCGGATGTACAGGTAGTACAATTTTCGGTGACGGCTACCTTACAGGTAGTATTTAAAGAACCTTTAACTTTAATAGTTTTTATGGCTATGCTGTTCAATATGTCTGCAGAACTTACTTTATATTCTTTGTTGGTTATTCCTATTTCAGCCTTTGTTATTTCATTGATCGTAAAAAGGCTTAAAGCGCAGGCTATCGCTTCGCAGCAAACATACGGCACCATGATCAGTTACCTTGATGAAGCGCTGTCGGGCATAAAAATTATTAAAGCGTTTAACGCGGTCGATTTTATAAAAAAGCGTTTTAATAATGAAAACGTAAAGTATTCAAACATAACCAAGTCAATGGCCCGCAGGCAACAATTAGCATCGCCTACGTCTGAATTTTTTGGCATCGTGATGGTTGCAGGCATAGTGCTTTTTGGCGGTTATATGGTACTAAATAACACTTCACCTTTAACAGCGCCGGTATTTATTACTTATATCGCATTATTCTCACAGGTAATGCGTCCTGCCAAAGCCATTTCCGATTCATTCAGCAATATCCATTCAGGAATTGCCGCAGGCGAACGCGTATTGGCATTAATAGATGAAAAGCCCTTGATAAAAGATGAGCCTGATGCTACCGCTATTACTGAATTTAACGAAGGCATTCATTTTAAAGATGTATCCTTCGCATACGGCGAAAGGACGGTCTTATCGCATATTAATTTAACAGTACCTAAGGGTAAAACTATAGCCCTGGTTGGACCGTCGGGTGGGGGCAAATCAACTTTAATGGACCTGATACCCCGGTTTATGGACCCGCAATCGGGCGCTATATTTGTTGATGATAAAGATATTAAACACGTTACCGCCGGTTCGTTAAGGGCCTTAATGGGTGTGGTTAACCAGGAGTCGGTTTTGTTTAACGATTCTATTTATAACAATATAGCCTTTGGCAAAGAAAGCGCCACGCCTGCCGAGGTTGAAGCCGCCGCGCGTATTGCTAACGCCCATAATTTTATTGAGGAAACCGAACAGGGCTATCAAACCAATATTGGCGACCGCGGCACCAAATTATCAGGCGGCCAGCGGCAAAGGATATGTATAGCCAGGGCTGTTTTAAGCAACCCGCCTATTATGCTGTTGGATGAGGCTACTTCGGCATTGGATACAGAATCGGAAAAACTGGTGCAGGACGCATTAAATAACCTGATGAAGAACCGCACCTCGCTAATCATCGCCCATCGCCTAAGTACTATACAAAATGCCGATACCATTGTGGTATTGGAAAACGGCAAAATTGTGGAACAGGGAAATCACCAGGAACTCATCAATCATAACGGTTTATACCGCAAGCTGATAGATATGCAAACTTTTAGCGCCGATTAGTATCCTAATCAGGCCGGTGGTTTTTAGGGTGCCCGGCTTTATAATATAAATAATCGCGGTTTGGCTCATAATGATTTTCGGCTGTATAAGGCTGTTCAAAAAGTGCGCCTGCAATATCTCTGCGAACAAAGAATGCGTTGCTGCCGGTAAATGAGCATCCCACTAAATCATAGCCCTTGGTATCTGCTAATTTCTCTAAGGCCAATAAGGATGCGCCAAAATAACTTGTTTTATCCCACATACGATCTGCATTATAGCGAACCACAAAATGAGTGTCGGGCCTGAATACAGAATTATATTCAATAATTACTACTCTTGGGTTGTAGTTTGTTATTGCTTGCCAAATATAATAATCATTATAGTCAATATCTATTGATAATAGATCAGGTTCAGCAGGAGCTTCCGCGCTTTTAAAAAGCTCCTCGATATTCTCGGCTTTAATAAAGGCATTTTTAACTACCAACTGTCCGTTATTAATAAAATCTTTAAAACGTGTATTTATATTCTTAAAATAATCGCTGCTGCCTTCTATCCATAAACCTTGCCATTGCTTATACAGCAAATTTGTCGAATTACATTCCAGCCCGTCCTCCACACCAAATTCAATAAAATATTTATTGGTGACGCCTATCCGGTTAAAAATTTCCTGGATTATACCATCCTCACCATTTTGCGAAAATACCTGGTATTCGCTTTTATTGAGTCTTTTTGAATTAGCGTATTTGGGATTATTATACAAGTGTTCGGCCAAAAACTGCGCCACCCTTATACCTTTATCATCATCCTTTTTCTTGATGATGATATTAAGTTGGTCCCTTATCTGCCTTATTCTTTTTATAAAATTTAATCCCATAGATTTTGCAAGTATAGAAAAATTAAATTAGTGATGTTTTTCTAAGTATTATCGCCGCCGGTTATTTTGCTTTGCATGGCTAAATATGCAAACTTTTACTGTTAAAAAATGAACATATTTGCAATATGAACGAGCTGGCTATACCTATGTATAAAACACGGTCTGCTGTATTATTTATCATCTTCAACAGGCCCGATGCCACTAACAGGGTGTTTGATAGGATAAAAGCGGCTAAACCGCCCCGTTTATATGTGGCAGCGGACGGTCCCCGCGCCGACCTCCCCGATGAAGTTGCGCTTTGCAGGGAAACCCGTAAAATTGCCGCTCAAATTGATTGGGAATGCGAAGTAAAAACGCTGTTCAGGGAAAATAATTGGGGTTGTAAGGAAGCGGTATCATCAGCCATAAGCTGGTTCTTTGATAATGAAGAGGAAGGCATAATACTGGAAGACGATTGTTTGCCGGCCGATAGTTTTTTCAGGTTTTGCGATACGCTTTTAGATAAATATCGGTTTGATACGAGAATAAGGCATATAGCAGGCGGCAATTTTCAGCATGGAAAAAAATGGGGCGATGCCAGCTATTATTTTTCAGCTATTAGTCACGTTTGGGGTTGGGCAAGCTGGAGAAGGGTTTGGAAAGATTACGATAAAGAGCTTAATCAGTACAAAGAAAGCGAGGTGCGGGAAAAACTGGCCAATGTTTTTAACGACCCTTTAATTGTTGAAAGCTGGCACCATATTTTTAAAGAATTAAAAGTCGGAAAAATTGATACATGGGATTACCAGCTGGGCTTTACCAATTATTTTAATAACGGTCTTTGTATAATACCAAACTACAACCTGGTAAGTAATATTGGTTTTGGCAGTGATGCTACACATACTATAGAAACAAGTAGTATATATGCTAATATTCCCATTATAGAAATTGACGAAATAACACATCCTTTGTACTTTGTTCCCGAAAAGCACGCTGATACCTATACCTTAAATGATCAGTTTAATGTGGTGGAAAGAAGGCGAAAACAAAATTTATTAAGGAGAAGATTTAAGCGCTGGCTCCGGTCGATCTTAACAAAAAAATAATTGCGGTTTATGAAGTTGATCAAGGGCTATTATAGCTATGCTGTATTTATCATTTTTAATGCTATTGCCCTAAATGCTACGGCCCAGCGTGCTAATTATATCCAAACATTAGATCATCAAAATCATTGGGTCGATTCGGTGTTCAAAAAGTTGAGCCGCAGGCAAAAAGTGGCCCAGTTATTCTTTGTGAGGGCCCACACCAATAAAGGGCAGGCGTATGAGGATTCTGTTGCCAAAGTGATCAAAAATGAGCAGGTTGGCGGTTTGGTATTTTTCCAGGGAGGGCCGGTAAGGCAGGCTGACCTAATCAACCGTTATCAAAAAATAACTAAAGTGCCGCTGCTGATCGCTATGGACGGTGAATGGGGCATCGGGATGCGGTTAGATTCTACTATATCCTATCCCTATCAAATGACACTGGGCGCCATACAGGATAATAACCTGATCTATAAAATGGGGCAGCAAGTTGCTTATGATTTTAAGCGGTTAGGTATGCAAATGAATTTCGGGCCGGATATGGATGTGAATAATAACCCGGATAACCCGGTTATTAATTACCGCTCATTTGGCGATAATAAATATAATGTTGCCCGAAAAGGCATCGCCTATTTTAAGGGTATGCAGGACGCGG
This sequence comes from Bacteroidota bacterium, assembly GCA_013288485.1. Lineage (GTDB taxonomy): Bacteria > Bacteroidota > Bacteroidia > Sphingobacteriales > Sphingobacteriaceae > Mucilaginibacter. Next base: position 3,624 of record JABDBW010000041.1, on the reverse strand, counting down.
GCCTATTAACCACGGCCAAACATTTCCCCGGGCATGGCGACACTAATGTTGATTCGCATTTCGATTTGCCGCTGCTGCCTTTCAGCCGCAAGCGGTTAGACTCGCTCGAGGAATATCCGTTCAGGGAGGCCATACAAGCCGGAATAAGCGGCATAATGATAGCCCACATGGATATACCGGCGCTGGACAGTACTAAAAACCTGCCGTCAACCTTGTCGAAAAAAATTGTTACCGGGGTTTTAAAAGATTCATTAGGATTTAAGGGGTTGATCGTATCTGATGCGATGGAAATGAAGGCCGTAACCAAATATTTCCCCGATGGTGAGGCCGAATTAAAGGCGTTTTTAGCCGGTAACGATATTATTGAACTATCAGACGATTCGAAAAAAGCGATACTTAAAATAAGAAAAGCGGTACGCAAGGGCCAAATATCAAATGAAGAATTTGAGGCGAAAGTTAAAAAAGTGCTTGCCGCGAAATATTGGGCAGGATTAAATAACTGGCATGAAGTTTCAACCGTTCATTTAGTTGAGGAGCTGAACCGCGCGCCCGCACGTGAACTGGCACAGCAGTTAAGCGATGCCGCTGTAACACTGCTGAAAGGTAATGCGGAAAGCTTACAGCTTAACCCGATTCAAAAAACAGCTATAATAAGTATCGGGGTTGACCATGTAACATTGTTTCAAACCGAGTTGGCCCGGTGGTATACAAACAGCACCACATTTACAGTAAACAAAAGCACCCCCGTTGCCGAGCTAAACAGTCTGCTGGAAACTTTAAAACAGTACGACCAGGTTTTTGTGGGTATACATGACACCCGCCTGCGCCCGCAAAGCAAGCTCGATTATAGTAATGGCGTTAAAGAATTTATTACCGCCCTTGCGGAGCATAATAATACGGTAATTAGTGTTTTTGCAAACCCGTACACCATTGCCGGCCTGCCGGGCATTGAAAAAAGCGGCGCGTTATTAGCCTGTTACCAAATGAGCGATGAATTGCAGCGGTCGGCAGTAAAAGCAATTACACGTCAGCTAAAGCCAATAGGTAAATTATCGGTTAGTATAAATGTGTTTTTTCCTACTGGTACAGGTCTGTAGGACTACTTTGGAAGGTAAGTTGGTAGCATAGTGATATAGCTAATTTGCATACCTAAATTTTTAAAAGTAAATTTGTATGAGGCATATAGATATGAAAGCAGTTGAATTTGAAGCGGAGTTAACCAATAATAGCATACAGATACCTGAAAATTTTCAGTTGGAACTATCTTTATCAAAAGATAAGCATGTGAGGGTGATTGTGCTAATTGACGATATTGAAAAAAGCGAAGAAACGCAATTCAAAAAAATGCTTCACGATCAGTTCCTCAAAGGTTATGATAAAACTGATTCGGTTTATGATGATTTATAAATATGACAAACTACAAGTTAGGTGAAATTGTACTTATAAAGTTTCCTTTTACTGATAATCTCACTTTTAAAAAACGTCCCGCCTTAATTATTAAAGATACAAACGATGGTGATGTGATTGTTTGCCGCATAACGAGTAAGCTATACGATACTTCGTATGATATTGAATTAAAAAATTGGAATAAAAACGGATTAAAACTACCCTCTGTTATCAGGATCCATAAGATAGCTTCGCTTGAAAAAGATATGATAGACGCAAAACTTGGAGAAATTGAGGATGCTATTAAGGCAAAAGTAACTACAATAATTAATCAGTTGCTTCAGTCTTAAATAATCCGCCTGAATAAATTTTTCTAATTCTGACCTGGAATTTGTAACAATCAGCCACACATAAAATCAAAGTATTATACCCTAACTTTGTTATATTACAACCCATTAACTGAATCTTCATCAAAACCATTTTAAATGTTTCGATCAATTACCCTCGCCGCCTTTTTATGCCTGTTCTTATTGCAAGCTAACGCGCAAAGCCTGTATATGCCACGCGATATACAAAATGCCTTTAAAAAAGAAACCCGCTCGTTAGATGGCAAGCCCGGTAAAAATTACTGGCAAAATCATGGCAGGTACACTATTTCAATCGACGTTGCGCCGCCAAACCGTACCATAAAGGGCGTTGAACAAATAACCTACTTTAATAATAGCCCGGACACCCTGAAAAGGCTAAACATGAAGCTGATATTAAACATACACCGCCCGGGAGTTGCCCGTTTCGGCGGGGCAAGCAACGATTATTTAACACCTGGTATACAAATTGATGACTTCCTGGTTAACGGCACGAAGAAAAACTGGGACAATAACCTGGCAGCAGCCACTAATCAGATGATCAGCCTGCCCGTACCGCTGCTGCCGCATGATTCTGTGAAGATGAATATTACCTGGCACTTTGAAATATCAAAAGAAAGCAACCGGGAAGGCATGATAGATTCTACTACTTATTACCTGGCTTATTTTTATCCGCGGGTATCGGTGTATGATGATTATAATGGATGGGACACCCTGGCTTTCCTTGATGAACAGGAGTTTTATAATGATTTTAATGATTATACGCTGAATGTAACCGTACCGAAAAATTACCTGGTATGGAGTACCGGCACTTTACGAAACTCTGGCCAGGTTTTACAACCAGAATTCGCTAAAAGGCTGGCGCAATCTATGACCAGCGATTCTACCATACACATTGCCACAGCGCAGGACCTCGCTAACAAAAACATTACTGCCCAAAACCCAACCAATACCTGGACGTGGACGGCAGCCAATATATCAGATATGGCGCTGGGTATAAGCGACCATTACGACTGGGACGCGGCAAGCGTGCTGGTTGATGATGCCACGCACCGTTTGGCCAGCGTGCAGGCCGCTTTCCCCGATAAGTCGGAAGATTTTCATCATTCGGTACAATACAGCCGCAATGCTTTGGGGTGGTTCTCAAATAACTGGCCGGGCGTACCTTACCCGTTCCCGAAGATGACCGTTTTCCAGGGGTTTGCTGATATGGAGTACCCGATGATGGTAAATGACAGCCATGAAACCGACCTGGGTTTTGCACAAATGGTACAGGACCATGAAATAGCACATACTTACTTCCCTTTTTATATGGGCATTAACGAAACCCGTTACGGGTTTATGGACGAAGGCTGGGCTACAACGTTAGAATTATTAATAGGCACCACAGAAAAAGGCAAAAAACCTGCGGAAGATTTTTATAAAAAATTCCGCATAAACCGCTGGATACATGACCCCGCCACTACCGAGGATCTGCCTATAATTACCCCAACAAGCGAATTACGCGGTGGCTATGGCAACAACGCTTATGGCAAACCATCTTTAAGTTACCTGGCTTTGAAAGATATGCTGGGCGATGCCTTGTTTAAAAAGTCCCTGCATACCTATATGGATAACTGGCACGGCAAGCACCCTATTCCGTGGGATTATTTTAACTCCATGAGTACCGGCACTTTACGAAACTCTGGCCAGGTTTTACAACCAGAATTCGC
>JABDBW010000041.1:0-151 GCA_013288485.1 Bacteroidota bacterium | reverse complement strand
TAAAAACCTCAACTGGTTCTTCAATAACTGGTTCTTCACCAATAACTATATCGACCTTGACCTGCAGGATGCCAAAATGGTTGCCGGCGGGTATAAACTATTTATTAAAAATATAGGCGGTTTTGCCGTTCCGTTTGATGTTGTTTTAACT
>JABDBW010000040.1 GCA_013288485.1 Bacteroidota bacterium | reverse complement strand
CGTTATATTAACCGGCTTCATTGATGAAAACGAGCTTCCTGATCACTTCCTTTTAGCCGACCTGTTTACTTTGCCAAGCAAAAAAGAAGGGTTTGGTATTGTTTTTATTGAGGCATTAGCCTGCGGTTTACCTGTGGTTTGCGGTAATGTTGATGGCAGCCTTGACGCCATCAGAAATGGGGAGTTGGGAACAGCTGTTAATCCGGATGATCTTACTGAACTTAAAAATACACTGTCGAAATATTTAAAAAACCCGCTAACACCAGTTATCCGTCAAAATCTTCAGCAACAATGTTTGCATTATTTTAATGAAGATAATTATATAAACAAATTACAACAATTACTGCAAGATGAACCAATCGGTTGAAGAACATTGGGATATGGAGATCACTCCAAAAAACAATCTTTTTAGTTTAAAACTGAAAGATGTATGGCATTATCGCGATTTACTCCTGCTATTAATAAGGCGCGATTTCGTTTCATTTTATAAGCAAACCATCCTGGGTCCTGTATGGTTTTTTATTCAGCCCATCATCACTATTTTAATTTATACATTGGTGTTTAGTAACCTGGCTAAAATTTCAACTGATGATGTTCCGGCACCGTTATTTTATTTAGCCGGAACTATTATATGGAATTATTTTGCCGACTGCCTCACCAAAACGTCTACCGTTTTTAAGGATAACTCGGCAATGCTGGGCAAAGTATATTTCCCGCGGCTTATTATGCCATTAAGTATTGTACTCTCTAACCTTATCCGGTTTGCCGTACAGCTTTTACTGTTCATTGTGCTGCTATTTTATTATTATTTCAAAGGTGCGGCCATCCACCCTACTGTTTATATTTTGCTTTTTCCATTACTCATAATTCTGATAGCTGCGCTGGGTTTGGGCTTAGGCATGTTGATTTCGGCAGTAACTACAAAATACCGCGACCTTGCTTTTGTGGTCACTTTCGGGGTGCCTCTGTTGATGTACACTACTACAGTAATTTATCCATTATCAACAGCAATAACAAAATACCCGGCTTACAGCTGGTTTATAAAATTTAATCCCATTACGGCGGTGATTGAAACTTTCAGGTATGGTTTTTTAGGAAGGGGAAGCTTTAGCTGGAATTTAATGGGATACAGCACAGCAGTCACGCTAATTATATTGCTGCTGGGCATTATTGTTTTTAATAAAGTTGAAAAAACATTTGTTGATACGGTATAATGGCTAAGGCAATAAAAGTAGAGAACTTATCAAAGGCTTACCAGTTGGGCAATTTTGGCACCGGTACTATTTCGCGCGACCTGGAACGGTTTTGGGCAAGGATGAGGGGCAAAGAAGATCCGTTCTTAAAAATAGGCGAAGTTAATGACCGTACTAAAAAAGGCGAAAGTGATATTGTGTGGAGCTTAAAAGACATAAATTTCGAGATAGAGCAAGGCGATTCGGTTGGAATTATAGGGCGTAACGGAGCAGGCAAAAGTACCTTGCTGAAAATTTTGAGCAGGGTAACCTCGCCCACTACAGGTTCTGTAAAAATTAAAGGCCGCATAGCAAGCTTACTCGAGGTTGGCACAGGATTTCATCCGGAATTATCAGGCGAAGAGAACATTTACTTAAACGGCGCCATATTAGGTATGCGCAAGGCCGAAGTAAAACGCAAATTTGACGCCATAGTAGACTTTGCCGGGGTTGAACGTTATATTGACACGCCTGTTAAACGTTACTCATCGGGCATGTATGTGCGGCTGGCTTTTGCTGTAGCCGCACATTTAGAATCGGAAATATTGATAGTTGATGAAGTGTTAGCGGTAGGCGATGCCGAGTTCCAGAAAAAATGTTTGGGTAAAATGGGGGAGATGAGCAAAGGTGAAGGGAGGACGGTTTTATTTGTGAGCCATAATATGGATGCAGTAAAATTATTTTGTAATAAGGGCCTGTTATTAAATAATGGCAGCATAGAATTTAACGGGCGGGCCCTGGATACAATTAATATATACCAGTCAACTTTTTTTATTAAGGGCGGCCTAACATGGGTAAACAAAGACAATAGTTTTACTAATCAGTATTTTAAGCCATTAGAGTTTTCCATTAAAGTTAAGGGTACTGACCAGGAGTCTATGATCTCAAAAGACATGGACGTTTCACTGCAAATAAAAGGTGAGATAGAAATAGTGAACCCAATGCTCCAGGTTGGTTTTGCTTTATATAATGAACTTAACCAACTAATTTTATGGTCGTTCCACACAGATGTAATGGATGGTGATTTTGTCCCGCTTAAAATGGGTGAACTAAAACTGAAATTTCCTATAGATTTGCTTAATGAGGGGTTATATCGAATTGATTTAGGGGTTGCGATTTATAATTCTTATTGGATTTGTGAACCCGGAATATCTTCGCCATCAATTGTGTTTGAAATTAACGGCGGCTTTCAAACTTCATCTTATTGGAATAAAAAAAGGCCGGGTTTAATTGCGCCTATACTAAACTGGCATTATCAATAAATACTTATGGGTTTAATAAATATGGGAGTACCCCGTGAATTTACAATGTTTTTGAAAGATGCTTTCAAAAGCAATGTGTTTATAGAAACAGGCACATATTATGGCGAAACGGCGTTATGGGCATCTCAATATTTCAAAAAAGTACATACAATAGAGTTATCCGAACCATTATACACAGGCACATCAAAAAAATATGAAAATGTTAGTAATATAAATTTTCATTTTGGGGATACACGGGTATTACTCAATAAAATATTACTTGAAGAAGACGCTGACCAAAAAATTATTTTATGGCTTGATGCCCATTGGAGTTCAGAAAACACTTATGGAGAAAATGACCAATGCCCTTTATTAAAAGAGCTTGAAGTATTGGCAAATTGTAAACAACAAGTATGTATACTTATTGATGATGCAAGGTTATTTACTGCCCCGCCACCAATACCCAATGATTATCGTCAATATCCCTGTATACAACAAATTGTTAATGCGTTTAATGATGATGTATTTATTACTATTTACGCCGATGTAATAATAATTGTGCCCGCTTATTTAAAAGATACTTGCCAGCAATATTTACAGACTAAAACAACTACGGATTGGTTGGAATATGCTAAAGAAATTAAACGTAACCAACCGGGAGTTTTAAAGAATATGCTACGTAAACTCAAGAACAAAATAATAAACCGTAAATGATACATGATAGCCGTTAAACTTGAAGGCAGGCTTGGCAACCAGCTTTTTCAATACGCCTTTATTTATGCGGCGGCAAAAAGGCTAAAAACAGGATTTTATCTGGATAAAAGCGTTGAAGAATTCTTTCCTACGAAGTATTTCACTATAAAAAATGATATTTTATTCCCCCTGGATAACCGGATATTTTGTATAAGTGGTTATAAAAACATATTCAACATACATATCAAAAAAGCATTTTATAAAATGCTTGAGCAAATGGTTTTCGGCAAAAAAAAGATAATTATTAGTAATGAGCAACCTATCTCAGACGCATTGAATAAAATAGTTGATGGCTATATGTACCAGGGCTATTTTCAATCGGAAAAATATTTTGTTGATTGCAAAGAAGATATTAAAGCAATATTAACCATAAAAACCAGGTACATCGAGCTTTTTAATGAGGTCAATAAAAACGTTCCGTTATTAAAAAAAAAGGTAGTAATACATATTAGACGAAGCGATTATGTTGCCCAGGATACTACTTTGCCCTTAGCTTATTATAAACAAGCTTTAAATATGGTAGCAGACGAAAATGCTGTTTATGTTTTTATTTCTGACGATTCCCAATTTGTTAAAAAACAATTTGAACACATTGAAAATAAATACATTTCTGATAATAGCGAGATCATTGACCTGCAATTTTTAATTAACGCCGATGTTTGCATTTTATCAAACAGCTCGTTTAGCTGGTGGGGCGCCTGGTTAAATAGCAATAAAAACAAACAGGTTTTTGCGCCAAAATATTGGCTTGGATTTAAAGAGCAGAAAGAGTTTCCCGTAGGTATAGCTAATGGTCTTAATTTTAATTGGATACAAGTATGAAATCTTTTTTAAGAAAAATACTATATAAAATATTAACTTTTTTAATGGATAGGGAAAAGCTAATTTTTTTACTTAGTGATAAAACCGAACGTGCATTATTAGAATTAAAAACAAATGGATATCTTAATGACGTAGGCTGGGTTAACTCTATTGAAAAAAATGCTATTATTGATAATTCAACTAATCCTTTACCCTGGGTTACTTATCCTTTTATTCAATTTATTGAAACCAGGCTACAACCACAGTTTGACCTCTTTGAGTACGGCAGCGGTAATTCAACCCTTTATTACAGTAAAAAAGTTGCAACGGTGGATAGTATTGAAAATGACAAATTTTGGTATGATAAAATACATAGTACCATGCCATCAAACGTAAATTTTTTTTTTTGCGAGTTGATTTATGGAGGCGACTATTGTAAATATAGCCAGCAAACCTTGAAAAACTATGATGTAATAGTTGTTGACGGACGCGACAGGGTTAATAGCTGCAAACAAAGCATTATTACGTTGAAACCTGGAGGAGTGCTTATTTTAGATGATACCGAAAGAGTTGCTTACCGGGAAGGGATTGATTTTTTATTAAACAATGGTTTTAAAAAGCTCGACTTTTGGGGGATAGCCCCTAATATAAGCTATTTAAAATGTACATCAATATTTTATAAACCGGGTAATTGCCTGGACATTTAATGAATTTAGCCCCCATCGTATTATTTGTTTATAACAGGCCCCGCCATACCGGGCAAACCTTGAATGCCTTGGCCAAAAATGATCTGGCAGATCAATCTGTGTTATTTATTTACGCTGACGGGCCAAAAAATGATGCATCAACAGAAACGTTGGAAAACATTAAAAAAACAAGAAATATAATAAAACAGAAAAAATGGTGTAAAGAAGTTTTCATTATTGAGTCGGATACCAATAAGGGCCTGGCAAATTCTATTATTAGCGGGGTCACCGAAGTAGTAAATAAATATGGGAAAATAATTGTTTTGGAGGATGATATAGTTTCATCGCCTGCATTTTTAAGATATATGAACGATGCGCTTAATGTTTATGAAGATAATCAAAAAGTAATTAGTGTCGGCGCATTAAACTTTTTTGCAACAGACAATAAGGTAAACGAAACATTTTTTGTTCCAATACCTGATTGCTGGGGTTGGGCTACCTGGAAAAACAGGTGGCAGCTTTTTGAACCAAATGCACAATTATTATTAAATCGTCTCAGAGAAAAGGGCTTGATCAATAAATTCAATTTGAATGGGGTATTTAACTTTGAAAGCATGCTTATTGATCAAATAAAGGGCAATATTAGTTCGTGGGCGATCAGGTGGCAGGCTGTGGCTTACCTTGAAGATAAACTTACTTTATATCCGAAATATTCAGTAACGAAAAACATAGGGTTTGGCATGGGAGGTACACATGGGGGAGTTGACCGGTTTTCAAAACATATAAAATTTGCCGTTGAAAAAATAAATGTTGAAAAAATACCGGTAGAGGAAGACCCATATGTTACACAAAAAATGATTAAGGGTTATTGGAGAACCACCCAACCAAGCCCCCTGATAAAAACCAAACTTAAAACGCGGACATATATAAAATATTTACTTCCGCCCATTGTAAATAAAATTTACAGAAAGATAAAGCCTCATCGAAACAATAGCATTTTATGGCAAGGCAATTTTAAGGATTGGAACGAGGCCAAAAAAATTTCCACAGGGTATGAAAATCCTTTAATTTTAGAAAAAACAAAAAATGCCATATTAAAGGTAAAAAACGAGGAAGCTGCCAGCGAACGCGATTCGGTATTATTTGAACATGAACAATATTCATGGCCTATTATTACTTACCTGCTAAAGTTGGCTATCGAAAATAACAACCAGTTAAATATTATTGATTTTGGCGGCTCATTAGGATCATCATACTTTCAAAACAGGAACATGATACCAGACGCTGTTAAGCTATCATGGAACATAGTTGAACAGAGCCAATATGTTGAAATAGGTAACAAAGAAATAACGGATAATAAACTCCATTTTTTTTATTCTATAAGCGAAGCGCATAAAAAAACCGGTGCTGATATACTATTACTATCAAGTGTATTACAATACCTGGAAAAACCTTATGAATTTCTTGATGAGATAATGAGTTATAGCTTTAAATACATAATAATAGACCGAACCGCTTTCATTGACGATGCGGCTGATAGAATAACTGTACAAACTGTACCTGAATCAATATATAAGGCCACTTATCCGGCATGGTTTTTTAATGAGAATAATTTTTTAAACTCCTTTAAACGTACTTATAACATTGTTACAGAATTTGATAGTCAGGTAGATTATTCAACGTTAGCCGAAGATGGAACAAGATTATATTGGAAAGGCTTTTTACTTAAAATAAATGCTTAATTTTTGTACATTATTTAATTCGGCTTATCTGTCAAAAGGGATCGCCCTTTACAATTCTTTATTAAAAACCTGTTCAGATTTTCATATATACATTTTCGCGTTTGATGAAGTTGCTTATCAAATATTATCAGAGAGAAATTTTAAAAAAACAACTATTATACCGTTGCATGACTTTGAAAATAACGAACTTTTAGCAATAAAAAAAAAACGGTCGGTAGCTGAATATTGCTGGACATCGACGCCATTTACTATAAAATATTGCATAGAAAATTTTAATCTGGACCATTGCACTTATATTGATGCGGATACTTTTTTTTATGAAGACCCCGCACCATTAATTAAAGAAATGGGCGATAATTCTGTACTTATAACCCCGCATAATTACAGTATAAATTACGATGTGAGCGGAGTATCGGGTATTTATTGTGTACAGTTTACCACATTTAAAAATACCTATGCCGGCCTTAAAGTATTAAACTGGTGGGCGCAAGCCTGTTTAAAATGGTGTTATGCACGTTATGAAGATGGGAAAATGGGCGATCAGAAATACCTGGATTCATGGCCTTATATGTTTGAGGGCGTACATATTTGCCGCAATCCCGGTGCAGGGCTGGCGCCGTGGAATTTATTGAATTATAAATTGCAAATTAAAAACGGACAGATCACTATAAATGATAATGAATTGATCTTTTATCATTTTCATGACTTAAAGTACTTATCAAACAACTCCTGGTATTTAGGCGGATATGAAATCGCCGAGAATATACTGGAAAATATTTACAAGCCATATATAAAAATTTTACTTGAAACGGACAGGGAGATAAAAATTAAATTTGGCGATATTGATACTTTAAACACCACTGATGTTAAAAAATTAAATGCTGTTTCTTTAAAGTTTAAAGCAGGAATTTATCTAATTGATATTAAAAAATCGTTCAGGCAATTTGTATACGCATTGTTTTTTATTGACAGAAGAAGACATTATAAAAAAAACTATATCAAATTATAAAATGGCTTATTTAGTTGACCTGACTACATTTACCGATGCAAGGGGAAATCTAACCGTAATTGAAAAGGCTATACCTTTTGATATAAAACGTATATTTTATATCTATGGTGTTGACCAATCGGTAAGAGGCGGCCATCGGCATCATACTACCGTGCAAGCGGCAATATGTATACAGGGTGAGTGTACCATATATAATAATGATAATGCTAAAGAAGAAGAATTTATATTAAATACGCCTTCTAAATGCCTTATTTTAAACCCGGAAGATTGGCACCAGATGTACAATTTTTCGCCTGATGCAATATTGATGGTATTGGCTTCTACCCCATTTGACCCTAAGGATTATATATATGAAAAATATACCTGAGATAATAGAATATGAATCATTAGAAAAAGTGAACTCCATTTTTATTAATGATTATTATCAGGCCTTCGAACAGGTATTACAATCGGGATGGTATATATTGGGCAAGCAGGTTGCTGATTTTGAACAGGCCTTTGCGCAATATTGCGGAACAAAACATTCTATAGGCGTGGCATCTGGGTTAGACGCTATTATTTTATCACTGAAGGCCCTGGATTTACCCAAAAATGCCGAAGTTATTGTTCCTTCCAATACCTATATCGCATCCATATTGGGCATTATAAATGCTGGTTATAAACCTGTTTTAGTTGAACCCGCTATAAATACATATAACATTGATCCCGTTAAAATTGAAGCGGCAATTACCAGCAAAACAAAAGCTATCCTTCCTGTACATTTATATGGAAAAATGTGCGATATGACCAACATTAACCTTTTAGCAAAAAAATGCGAACTTAAAGTAATTGAAGATTGCGCACAAGCCCATGGCGCACAACATTATAAAAAAAAAGCCGGGAGTTGGGGCGATGCCGGCGCTTTTAGCTTTTACCCGACAAAAAATCTGGGCGCCTTAGGCGATGGAGGGGCAATAACGACCAATAATGATGAATTGGCAGATAAACTCATCTATCTCAGAAACTATGGCTCAAAAAAAAAATACGAAAACAAATACGTTGGATTTAATTCAAGATTGGATGAGCTGCAGGCCGCTTTTTTAATAAAAAAATTAACCCGGCTTGATAACATTAATAACCATAAAAGAAGTTTGGCCCAAATATATTTTGACAAGATAGATAGCCGGTTTATAAAACCAAGCCGGCAAACAGAGAACTATGATGTTTTTCATATCTTTAATATCAGGTGCAACAAAAGAGACCTCCTTAAAAAATATTTACTGGAAAAGGGAATAAAAACAGAAATTCATTATCCTATACCTCCGCATAAACAAACCGGTTACAAAAAATTATTAGGTTCGAAAAAATTCCCCTTGTCCGAAGAAATTCATGCAACAACTTTAAGCTTGCCTATCTCACGCTTTCATACTTCCGAACAGGTAAACTATGTGGCTAACTGCATTAATGAATTTGAATAAGTTACCTGCATTTTTATGATATTAACTTATAAACTTTCTTACCTCGTTGTCACCCGCAACCGCCTGCCTTTTTTAAAGATCACTTTAGAAAAACTCATTAATGAACTACAGCCTGATGAAGAAATAGTAGCGGTTGACGGCAACAGCGCCGATGGTTCAAAGGAATATTTGCAGCAACTTTTTGAAGAAGGGAAAATACACCAATTTATTTCAGAGCCTGACCATAACCAGGCACATGGGTGGAACAAAGCCATGCTGATGGCAAAAGGCATCCTGATAAAAAAAATAATAGATGATGATGTATTTTGTTATAGTGCAATTAGAGAATGCAAAAATTTCATGCTGTTAAATCCATTAGTTGATGTGGTGATCTCTAATGATTTAAGCAGTACATTAAACACCCATAAAAACATACGTAAACTTAGTCGCCTGCATGAATTTGAAAAATGGAAGAGGGGCCTTGTGCCATCCTTCACTTTTGGCGATGTACACTTGCTGATAAGGCGTAGCTCATTATCTTATATTGGCCTTTATAATACAGCATATGTTATGATGGATTGGGAATATTCGCTCAGGATTAGCTATCTAAAATCTAATATAGTATATTATACCGGGTATAATGCCCTTAGCGTTGCGCATCATCAAACGGTTAGTTCGTTAAAAAATAACAAATTGATAAATGAACAAGGAAAAAAGGGGGGTATTTTTTATGAGTATGCAGGTGATGGCGCCGGGGTAACCTATTGGTCAAAACTAAAAATATTTATAGGAAATCGTATCTATGGACAAAAACAATCATCTGATAAAAACAATAATGAGGAAGACGTCCGCTTGATCTATGACTATTATTATAACTATCTTTCTGAACTCAATAAATCTGGATCATTTATTTTTTTAGAATCTAATTGAAAAGAATACCCTCTTTAGATGGTTTCAGGGCAATATCAATCCTGCTAATCTTGTTCTGTCATAGCCGTTTATCTCCTGGGTTTCCACAAAATTACGTGAGCATTGCCAAACAAGGAGCGGTTGGCGCAACCATATTTTTCGTAATCAGCGGATTTTTGATCACTAATTTATTATTAGTTGAAGAAACACTAAACAACAGTATAAATATCAAAGCATTTTATATCAGGAGAATATTTCGGATCATACCGGTTTATGTTTTATATGTAACATTTATTTTGTTATGGAGAAATATAGAGCCTATCGGCCTTGCACATAATAATTTATTACACATATTTACTTTCACCGTAAATTTTGATCCCAATAAAAGCTGGTTTCTAGGCCATTTATGGTCGCTTTCTGTTGAAGAACAATTCTATTTATTTTGGCCTCTTATGCTTATGCTTTTTAAAAAACATTTGAAAATTATGTTGGCTATTCTCATTATATACTCGTGTATTGCCAGAACAATCGCCTATAAATTCCCGGTCTATGGACTAATTACGTTATCGCCATTTTTTATTTTTTCTGACGCTATCTTTATCGGCGCGTTAGGCGGCATCTTATTTTTTGAAAAACCTACTATTTGTAAACATAAAATATTTAGTTCCGGTATGATGCAACTTATTGCTATTGGTCTTTTTTGCTTTTTTGTTTATTGTTCCGGATACGGAAAGCTTGCACTTATAGCACTGCCATTCGGCAATACCATTATTTCGCTATCCGTACTTTTTCTAATATTCGCCTACATTACACCGTCTGACAAAGTAGTCTTTAAACTGCTTAACCATAAAGCTATTGTTCATATTGGCATATTATCTTATAGTATTTATATATGGCAACAATTTTTTTTTACTGGAGAAATTAAATCTATTTGGCGAACATTTCCATTTAATTTCCTGGTGATCTATATTGTATCATTAGGTTCCTATCATTTATGGGAAAGACCATTCTTAAAGATCAAGAAGTATTTTTCAGACAGCAACAGGTTACAGCCTAAAGTGCAAATATAATTTCTTGTCAAAGCGCTTAATAAAACTTCGTTTCCAAAACGGCCTTACCTTTCAAAACTTTAAAAAAGAAGTTTTTGACATTTGCCGGGTATCTGAATTATTTGATTTTGACGAATCGGGCGATCCCGATTTTATCATATTCGGCCCTTATGGCAATGATATTCCCCTTAAAGGCAATTATACCCGCATTGGCTATTTCTGCGAAAATATAAAACCTGACCTATCGAGCTGTGAATGGGCGTTTGGAATTCCGCGTGAAGAAGAAATAAATAACCCGCGTTATAAAAGGATACAGTGGCATGGCATTGATCCGCAAATACTGGTTAAACCGCCCGATTATAACGCAGAAGAACTATATAATAACAAAAAATATTTCTGCAATTTTTTATACTCACATAACGTTCCTTATCGCGAAGAATTTTTTAAGCAGCTATCAAAATATAAAAAGGTTGATGCGCCGGGACGGTCTATGAATAATATGCCGGAAATCGATAGTTTATATACCGGTGATACATGGCAACGTAAAAGAGCGTTTTTAAATGAATATAAATTCACTATCGCTTTTGAAAATTACGTTTACCCGGGCTATCAAACAGAAAAGTTATATGACGCCATGCAGGCTAATAGCCTCCCCATTTATTGCGGCGACCCTAAAATAGGTGAAGTATTTAATACAAAAGCTTTTATTAACACTCCTGATTATATAAATACCGAAAATAATATTACCAAATGGCTGCAAAAACATGCGCAGATGGATTTTACAGACATACGGCCCCAACATTATCATGACCCGGTACATCGTATAAAAAGAAAACTAAAAACCATAGGCAGAAACATAAAGATGCGTTTGCAATTCAGTGGCCTCGATTTTGGCCCACTGATTGACCGGATAATTGAATTGGACCAGGACCGCGACAAATACCTTTCTGTCTTAAAGCAACCCTGGTTTATTGATAATAAACCACCTGCAAATGTATCAACTAAGGAACGCTGGGTAAAGATTTTTAGTAACACAGAATGAGTAACGTGCCCCAACCCTTAGTTTCAATAATTATACCTGTTTATAACGCGGAAAAATACCTGGAAGAAACCATATTATCTGCCTTAAATCAAACATGGCCAAATAAAGAAATTATTATTGTGAACGATGGGTCGACTGACAATTCTTTACCGATAGCAAATAAGTTTGTTGGCCCTTACGTAAAAGTGTACAGTCAGGTAAATAAGGGTGCAAGCACAGCGCGTAATAAAGGTTTATCAAAAGCTCGTGGAGACTATATTCAGTTTTTGGATGCCGATGACCTGTTAAGCCCGGATAAAATTAATAGCCAGGTTAAGCAACTACTTGGTAATACCGACACTTTATCCGTATGCCCTGTTATACATTTCAGAACTGATTGTACCGATTTAAACCAGTTACAACCTGATGAAAAAGAGTTGGTTTATTATAAAGAGACAAATGATCCTTTTGAGCTTTTATTAGCTGTTTACGGTATTGGACCAGGTCAGGTCGGAATGATCCCGGTACATTCCTGGCTAACACCGGTTAATTTGATTTTAAAAGCGGGCAAATGGAATGAAAATTTAACTGTAAATGATGATGGCGAATTTTTTTGCCGCGTAGTTTTGGCATCAAAAGCTATACGGGTGTCAAACGGTGTGTTTTGTTACTATCGCAAATATAATGGCACATCAGTGCAATCTATGTCGGGCAATCGTGATTTAAAATCACTAACCAGCCAATACAATTCGTTGATTCTTTTAAAACATCATTTAGAGAAATTTAGGAATGATGACAGAATAAATATCGTTACATCTAAAAATTTATTAATACTATTAATACTCACCTATCCAAAGTATAAAACCTTAACAAAAAAAATAACTGCTGATATTAAAAAACTGGGCAACATATCTTATTCACCGGTTATGGGCGGTCATGCTATTGAGTTTATTAAAAACATTTTTGGCTGGAAAATAGCCCGGTTAATTCAATATTGGTATCATAATATTTTACATAGCTAATAAAAACATCTTACAGGGTAAATGAAAATTTTGCTGTTAATGGACCCCGGAATAACAGTTCCCCCACTGCTATATGGCGGCCATGAAAGATTGGTTTATTTGTTTGCAGAAGAATATCACCGTTTAGGGCATGAGGTTACCTTGCTGGCAGGCCCCGATTCGCATTGCAGCGGTACAACCGTAACATTTGGCATCAACAATCTAAACCGTTCACAACTACAAAAGGTTAAGGAGATTTTATTTGTTTGGAAATATTTATGGCAGAACCGGAACAATTTTGACCTGGTACACAATTTCGGCCGGTTAATTTATTTACTTCCTATTATAAATACGAATACAAAAAAAACAATGACCTATGGCAGACCGGTATCAACAGGAGGGATAAAATTTATAAATTTCTTACCTAATAAAAATTTAATATTTACAGCGTGCAGCAATTATTGTGTTAGTACAGGAAGTGTTGCCGGTACCTGGAAAACCGTTTATAATGCCATTGATTTTTCATTGTATCAATTAAATGAAACAGTAAACGCAAATGCTCCCTTAATGTTCCTTGGCCGCCTCGATAAAGTAAAAGGTGTGCATACTGCAATTAAAGTAGCTAAGGCCACCAACAACCAATTGCTGATAGGTGGTAACATACCCAATACCCCCGATAACTACCAATACTATAAAAACGAAATTGAACCGCTAATTGATGGCGATCAAATAAAATATTTAGGCGCTTTAAATGATGCTGAAAAGAATACTTATTTAGGGCAGGCTAAGGCGTTACTATTCCCTATTGAATGGGATGAGCCATTCGGTATGGTAATGGTTGAAGCCATGGCTTGCGGTACACCCGTAATTGCTTTCAACAGAGGATCAGTGCCTGAGGTAATTGACGAAAATATTACGGGTATTATAGTTAATACAATTGAGCAAATGGTTAAAGCAACAAACGATATTGCGCCTATCGATCGTAAAAACTGTCGCGATCATGCCTATAAACGATTTGATATAAAAATTGTAGCAAACAACTATTTGAACTTATAGATAATGAATATAAAATTACTGGTTGGTAAAACTATAGCCAACGTTGTAGATTGGTTAATTAAAATAAATTATAAGCTGGTACCTTTTATTCCTAACGGCAGGTTATTGCCTTTGGATTTGAAAAGAGCAAATATTTATCCTGAAAACATATTTGATGTGGGTGCTAATATCGGACAAACGGCAAACTATTTTCTTAAAAATTTTCCGGATGCTGAAATTTATTCCTTTGAACCGGTATTGAGTGTTTATAAAGAGTTAGTGGCTAATACGGCAAACACCAAAATTAAGTGCTTTAACCAGGCGCTGGGCGATGAAAAAGTTAATGCCAAAATTTACAAGTCGGAAACATATAACGGCGTTGCCTCCATAAATGGAATAGGTAAGGAGGGTTTAACAACCGAGGAGACCATAAAAATTACCAGGGGTGAAGACGTTTGTGTCGAATACCAATTAAATGGTATTGATTTATTGAAAATTGATGTGGAGGGGTATGAATTAAACGTATTGAAAGGCGTCGAATCAATGTTGAAAAATAAAGTAAAATTGATTTATGCCGAGGTATGTTTTGATAGTACTAACCCATGCCAAACTTATATAACTACCTTATTAGAATACTTATCTCCGTACGGATTTATACTGTCAGGTTTTTATAATCCATACAGGGTAGGGCATAATAAGCTTAAACTAAACCATTGCGATATTTTATTTATTAATACATTATTAATTGACATATAAAGTTGTTTTGGTTACCCCGGGCCAACCCGCATTAAACCCGCGGCTGGTAAAAGAGGCCGACGCGCTTACAGATGCAGGTTACCAAGTAACTGTATTTTTTTCTTACTGGAATAGCTGGGGAAGTGATTTTACTAAAAAATTACTACACTCAAAAAAATGGGATGCTATTTGTGTAGGCGGAGATCCTGTCGAAAAGCCATTAGTTTATTTTATCAGCCGGGTAATATATAGCATAACCAGGTTTATTGTTAAAAAAGTTGGCCCTATAAATTACTTTGCCGAATTAGCTGCAACCAGGAGCGCTTTTTTTTTAATACATGAAGTTAAGAAACATAATGCCGATCTATATATTGGTCACAATTTAGGAGCATTACCCGCAATTGTAAAAGCCGCTAAAAAACATAATGCTAAATGTGGTTTTGATGCTGAAGATTTTCACCGAAATGAAATTAGCGACGATATTAATTCATTTAACTTTAAAACTGCTAAATATTTAGAAGATAAATATTTGACCGGGGTTGATTATATTAGTGCCTCAAGCCCGCAGATTGCAGGGGCTTATCAACAACTTTATCCTGGCAAAAAACCCATAACCTTACTTAATGTATTTCCTAAAAATACATCATTAAAACAACGGAGCATCAATAGCGCTGATGCCGTAAAACTATTTTGGTTCTCACAAACCATAGGCGCCAACCGGGGGATCGATGATGTTATTAACGCGTTACAACTTTTAGATAAAAATCAGTTCGAGCTGCATTTATTAGGCGCACCGCAAGAAGGCTTTATTGATAAAATAAATAGCAGTGGTATCAGCGTTAAATTTCATAACCCCATACATCCGGATGAGTTAACTGATTTTGCATTTCAATTTGATATTGGCCTGGCTTTAGAACCGGGTTTTTGCACCAATAACAATTTAGCGCTTAGCAACAAACTATTCACCTATATGCAGGCGGGTTTGGCCATTATTGCCAGCGACACAACCGCTCAGCAGGATTTTATGAGCAAAAATTCGCAAATAGGAAGTTTATATCCAAAAGGAGATCCAAAAGCATTGGCTACAATTTTATTAGGCTATTATCAAAACAGGGATGAACTAACAAACTGTAAAACCCAGTCATTGCGCTTGGCTCACCAGCAATACAACTGGGAAACCGAAAGTAAAAAATTTCTATCTGTTGTTAAGGAAACATTGCTAAAAAATTGAACAAAAGGGTTCTAATTATTTCTCCATATTTTCCGCCTTCAAATGCTGCCGATATGCAGCGCATCCGAATGAGCTTGCCATATTTTAATCAATTTGGATGGGAAGCTGAAGTAGTGACGGTGGATCAATTTTACTCAGACCTGCAAAAGGATCACCTTCTTTTACAAACCATTCCGGCTGATATAAAGATATACACCGTAAGCGCCCTAAATAAAAAATGGACATCAAAATTAGGCTTTGGCAATCTTGCGTTCCGTTCTTATTGGTTCTATCGCAAAAAAGTGAATGAATTGCTTAAGGATAAGAAATTCGATCTGATCTATTTTTCAACCACGCAATTTCCCCTATGTGTGTTGGGGGCGTATTGGAAAAAACGTTTTAAAATACCTTATGTAATAGATATGCAGGATCCCTGGCATACCGATTATTATCTGGACAAACCTAAACATCAGCAACCCTCAAAATACTGGTTCTCCTACCGGCTAAATAAATTCCTTGAACCTATAGCCATTAAAAATGCCGCTGGATTAATAAGCGTATCTGAAAATTACATTACCGATCTGAAAAACAGGTATCCCGAAATAAAAAATATTCCTTCGGCCACCATTACTTTTGGAAGCTTTGAGCCCGATATGAAGATTGCTGAAGAAAATAAAAGCAGTTTTACTAACCTGCTAGGACAGGGCTTTAAAAACATTGTCTACATTGGGCGCGGGGGTTTCGATATGCATAAAGCGATAAAACCTATTTTTCAAGCATTTAAACAAGGGCTCACTGAACAGCCCGACTTATTTGGTCGGCTTAAATTCTATTTTATAGGTACCAGCTACGCTCCGCAAGGCGAAGAAACAGCAACCATATTACCATTGGCAAAGCAATTTGGTATTGAAAACAATGTAATTGAAATGCCTGGCAGGATAAGCTATTTTCATACGTTAGTTACTTTGCAGCAAGCTGATGCCTTATTTATACCGGGTTCTGATGATCCTAAGTATACGGCATCAAAAATATATCCTTATCTTTTAGTGAAAAAACCTTTGTTAGCCATTTTTAATTCAAAAAGTCCTGCAATGCCAGTTTTATATGAGTGCGGCGTTCGATACGCCTATTCTTATGATACCACGCCCGGAATTGACAACCATATATTAGGTTTTTTAAGAGAAATAGTTAACGGAACGGTTAACACACCCGACTATAACAAAGAATTTATAAAAAAATACTCCGCGCCAAATATGACAAAAAAACAATGCAGCCTGTTTAACCTGGTTGTAGATAACACGTTATGAAAAGGGATGTTCAATACGAGGATTTACGGCGCCCCTTAATTAGGGCTATAAATTACCGAAAACTGAACTAAAAAAGCAGGCTCAATATGAGGCATCGGATACAAACACTTGATGGTTTACGATTTTTGGCAGCTATTGGCGTTTTATGGATACATACCTGGACACGTCACGGTAACCCCAGATGTTATATTGGCAATGTGGATATTGCAAACTTCTTAGCATTAGGCGGAAACGGCGTCAATTTGTTCTTTGTTATAAGTGGTTTTTGTATGTATTATTTTTATGCATCGAAAAGCAATTTTTCTTATAATGATTTTTACCGATTCCTGATAAAAAGATGGGTAAGATTATCTCCGGCATTTTATGCTGCAACAGTTATTTATATACTAGTTGATAAATTTATATACCATCAAAAAATTGATGGTATTGCCAATTTTCTTCACAGTGTTTTTTATTTAAACTACATTTTTGGTCAATATGATACAGCTTCACATTTTTGGACTTTAACCGTGGAGTGGCAATTCTACTTCATCATCCCTTTTATACTTATATATCAAAACACAATCGGTTTTATAAAAACAATTTCATTTATTTTTAGCGTAATTTTTTTAATCGAGCTTTTAACTATTTTAATATTAAAAAAGCAATCAGACCTGCTAAACGGTACAATATTGTTTCATGGAATTGAGTTTGGCTGCGGAATATTGGCTGCTAGAATTTTGATGAAAAGCAACAGCGCCTTAAAGAACCGTCTGGTCTGGATAAGCACATTTATCATAATTACCTATGCCGGACGTGTAATGTTGTCAAACCAAGTGCTATTACTTTCGCCTAATTACTATAATTTTTTTAAACTATTGGGCTTCACGCTTATGGGATGTGGATTTTCCGGTATTTTATATTTATCAGTAACTTCCGTTAAATGGCTAAATGCTATTTTAGGTAACCGCTTATTTAAAACAGGCGGGCGTGTATCTTACAGTTTTTATTTATTTCACGCTTTGATATTTCCGGTAATAGTTAAGTTTACCATTGAATTTATGCCCTTTGCAAAAGGGATAATTGCCCCTATTATAAGTACATGCATAAGCGCACTTATTTTGTACCCTATTTCAAGGTTAAGTTACCATGTATTAGAAAAACCATTTTTATCAATTGGTAACTTAACGTCCAAATGAAAAAATTAGCCATCATTGTTACACACCCTATTCAATATTACGCCCCTCTATTTAAACTATTGGCCCAAAAAATTGATGTGATGGTTTTTTATACATGGGGCAATGCATCAATTTCAAAACACGATCCCGGTTTTGGCAAAATAATTAAATGGGATATTGATCTATTGGACGGCTATAATTATACATGGGTAAACAATACTGCAGCTGATCCCGGATCACATCATTTTAATGGCATAGTTAACCCCGATCTTATTTATCAATTAAAGTTATGGCAGCCCGATACGCTATTGGTTTATGGCTGGGCTTACAAAAGCCATTTAAGCGTGATGCGGTATTTTAAAAACAAAATTCCGGTACTTTTTCGTGGCGATTCAACATTATTGAATGAAAAAGCTGGTTTAAAAAATATAATCAGGTATGGTTATTTAAAATGGGTATACAAGCATGTAGATTGTGCCTTATATGCAGGGTCAAATAATAAGGCTTATTTTGAAAAATATGGCCTTAAAAAAACCCAATTAATTTTTACGCCCCATGCTGTTGACAATGATAGGTTTGCTGTACAAAGAACCAATGAGGCAGTAAATTTAAGGCAGGCGTTTAATATTAGTGAAGATGAATTGCTTCTGCTTTTTTCGGGTAAATTTGAAAAGATAAAAGATCCGGCTTTATTGCTTCAAGCTTTCATTAACTTAGGTATACCAAAAGTACACTTGTTGTTTGTTGGCAACGGGGTTTTAGAAGCTTTATTAAAACAAAAGGCGGCCCATCACCCTGGTATTCATTTTATGGACTTTCAAAACCAAAGCAATATGCCTGTAATTTACCAGGCTTGTGATATTTTTTGTTTGCCATCAAAAAGTGAAACCTGGGGCTTATCTGTTAATGAAGCAATGGCTTGCGGAAAAGCTATTTTAGTTTCGGATAAAGCAGGATGTGCCATTGACCTGGTTAAACCCGGCATTAATGGATATATACATACCGCAGCTTCTATTACTGATTTATATAAAAAGTTAGCTTTGATGGTTAATGAAGGAAAAGAAGGTTTATTTTTAATGGGTGAACATTCAAAAGAGATAATAAGAAACTGGAATTTCGAGGCCCAGGCAACCCATATTATTAATTATAAAAATGAGTCAAGCCAATAAACCGCTCCAAAGGTACTTTCTATTGTATGTGCCCTGGCTGTTGTCTTTGTTATTAAAAAGTGACCCTGTTATTTCTTACCTAATAGCCTGGCTAGGTACCTTTTTTATATTTTACATTTCATATAGCGGTTGGTTAAAACCTTTACCAGCCGATCGTTCTATAGCAGGACAGTTAATGCGGCCCATATTTTTGGTACAGATAGTTTTTATAGGCTATATGGCCAGCAGCTCCATTTTCTATTTTTTGAATACATTAGGGGTTAACGACCCCACACCATCAGGTTTTCTGCCAAATTTCACATTTAGTATCGATAAAGAAAAATTAGCTTTAATAGCGCAATGCCAGCGATATTATGTTTTAGGGCATGCGGCCTTTGTTATGGGTTTAATGTTATGTATGCGCTACCCTGTTACACAAAAATATAAAGTTGATAATCAAAAGCTCTATAATATTTTATTTGTTACGGCAATAATATGCCTCCCGCTATCAGTCCTAACTACCAGTATAAGCGGCCTTTCACAGTTTTCTAATCAATTTAGTTCATTAAGTTTTATGGCAGGAACTCTTGCGCTCGCGTTTGCCATTCCTCTTAGAAAAGGTTTTAATACCTTGTATTGTATTATTTTATATTCATTTAACTTTTACCACGCGTTAACTTCGGGTTTTAAAGAGCCTATTATTATTAGTGTGCTCGTGTTGGGAATTTTTTTATATCCCAGCTATAAAAAAGCTGTAACGTTTACATTTATACCGGCATTATTGCTGCTTTTTTTATTGCTGCCCACTTATAATAGAATTTTTCGCGAAAATGCATGGGGCGACCAACTCGACGCCGATGATGCTTATAAAAAAGCGCTTAATGCAACGTTGAACGCAGATCAATTGGAAGACGATACTACCTGGGGATTTTTAGTGTACCGATTAAGTGAGATAGATATGTTTGCTGCTTTTGTAAAATCAACACCCGATTATGTTGATTACTATGGCCTTGACCTCGTAGAGCAATCCGTAATAGCAATTGTACCCCATATATTTTGGCCATCAAAACCAAGCACCGAGGAGATAGTTATGGAGCGCGTATATAACGCGGGAGTTATAAACAGAGGGTCGAATGTTTCTGCAAAACCAGCTTATATTGTTGATGGTTATCTCTCGGGAGGGACGTTAGGAGTATTTTTAGCACTATTTATTTATGGAGCGGCAATACAATTAATATCGCAAAAAGCCGAGCAATTATTCGGTGGTTATGTTTTAGGAACAGCTTTAATATTTTCAGGCTTATTCCAAATATTTTGGCGTGGCTTAAGTTTTGAATTTTTATTAAACTCCGTTTTTTGGAGTTATATAACTATGCTGCTTATACACAAAATATTAAAGGCTTATAATATTATAGAACCCATTTGAGAGTATTGCAAATAAATGCTTCTTATAAACCGGCCTATATTTATGGGGGGCCAAATATGTCTGTTGCTAAATTAAGTGAACAGCTGGTAAAGGCTGGTTGTATTATAGAAGTATTTACAACTACAGCTAATGGCGCGTTTGAGTTACCGGTTAATTTAAATAGTAAAACTAATGTTGACGGCGTTGATGTAACCTATTTTAAACGCATAACTAAAGATCATACTCATTTTTCTCCCGCGCTGTTAATAAAATTATGGAAAGAAGCCCCCAATTTTGATCTGGTGCATATTCATGCCTGGTGGAATCTCGTTTCCATATTTTCGGCGTTTATTGCATTGATCAAAAAAAAACCGGTGATGATCTCGCCGAGAGGTACGCTTAGTTCTTATTCGTTCAATAACAAAAATAGTTCAATTAAAAAATTGATACATAATTTATTAGGGAAACATTTATTGAAACGATCATACATACACGCCACCTCCAACGCAGAATGCGAAGCTTTAGCGGCTATTATTGAACCTAAGTTGATATTTAATATTCCTAATTTTGTTAATATAACTACAGCAGTAAATGTACCGGTAGTTGAGGATGGGCCTGTTTTTAAGCTCCTTTTTCTATCAAGGATAGAAGAAAAAAAGGGCCTTGATATTTTATTGTGCGCCTTGCCTGCAATTAATATTCCTTACAGCTTAACCATTGCCGGCGATGGTGATAAAAACTATATTGATCATTTAAAAAATATTGCCAGGGATAACTTTAGCGATCCTGGCATTACGTGGATAGGCTTTCAAAATGAAACCAAATTTGATATTTTACGCAATCATCAATTATTGGTCTTACCTTCATACGATGAAAATTTCGGAAACGTGGTTATTGAAAGCCTGAGTGTTGGTACACCTGTATTAGTAAGCAGCCATGTTGGCCTGGCCGATTACGTTATAAAAAATAGTTTTGGCTGGGTATGCGAAACAACACCCGAATCTATAAGCGATGGTATCAATACTATTGCAATTAACCAGGCAGCACAAATGCGCCATATCAGGAACACAGCGCCTGCAATTATTCGAAATGATTTTGACGAGGGTAAACTAATACAAAAATACATGGATATGTACCGCCACATTATTACCCATGGCTGAATATAAAGATTATGGTTTCAGAGTTAGCGATCCGGCGCATACGTTTCAATATTTAACCGGGGCATTGTTGACTCTGCTCGACAAAAATACCAACAATTGCATATTAGACATTGGCTGCGGTAATGGCTATTTGGTTAATTTCCTGGTGGAAAAAGGCTATAATGCTTTTGGTACTGATGCGTCAGCCCAGGGTATTGCAATCGCCCGGCAAATCAATCCCGATAGGTTTTTTTTGCAGGATATTTCAACAGGAAAACTACCGGCCGAATTGCAACAACAACAATTTGATACAATCCTATCAACGGAAGTTATTGAACACTTATATGATCCGGGTGGGTTTATTGAATTTTGCAAACAAATACTGAATAAAAAAGGTGAAATAATAATTTCAACTCCCTATCATGGTTACTTAAAAAATTTAGCATTGAGCCTGCTTAATAAATGGGATTTGCATTTTAGCCCGATGTGGTATGGCGGGCATATTAAATTCTGGTCGAAAAACACACTGAGCAAAGCACTAACTAATTACGGTTTTACAGTAATTTCTTTTAAAGGTTGCGGCCGCATACCTTATTTTTGGAAATCAATGATCATTAAAGCAACGTTAAATTGAACACGCCTTACTCGTTTATAATTTTAACCTATAACGAAGAGATGCATTTACCACGCCTGCTGCAATCTATTGCCGGGTTAGGGGCACCAGTTTTTATACTGGATTCAGGAAGTACTGACCGGACGATAGAAATAGGTA